>JBOGXF010000133.1:0-48402 GCA_050694275.1 Actinomycetota bacterium
GGTGTTGCGTTGGTTGGCGGAGTCGATGAAGGTGGCGAAGTTGGTCATGTCTAGCACGAGCCCGTCGAGATCTATCGAGAACTCGGCCACCGTCCGCTGTGCCACGGCGCGTTCGATGGCAACGAGGCCGTCGTCGGAGATGGCGTCCATGGCGTCCCAGAACCGGCGGTGGTCCAATGCGTCGCCCGAGACCCCCGTGATGCGCGGCCCGGAGGTCTGGTCCCACCAGTCGGAGAACGCCAGCTTGGAGCAGGGAGCGATGATGCGGTTCGCGCACGCCAGCGCGATGTAGGTTCCCACCGACGCAGCCGCGTCGCTGCGCCGGGACCCCACGATCTCGTCCATCGTCCCGATCACGTCGAGTCGCTCGAGCATGCCCCACACTGCGGCGATCCCGCCGAAAGCGAGGTGCTGGGTCCGGGCCGGGGTTGCCTGTGAGCCCGCGAGCGCAGCCTCGATATCCTCCGCCTTGCCGAGGTAGCGCTGGGATACGACCTTCGGCTTGCCGCCAACGCGGGCCGTCTCGCGCAGGTAGTAGTAGGTGTGCCCGTTGATCTTCTTGCCCGTGATGCTCGCCATGCTTTAGGTCATACAGGATGGCGCTGCCAATCGCGAGCATCCAAGACCTGGTAACGCGCTGGTGGGGGCCGCCGCCGAAGCCCCTTCCTCCCGCGGCGCTTCACGGCATAGGCGTCAGAGCCAGGAAACTCCCGCGAGGCGCGCGACATTTTCAGGACTATAAGGGTCCAGCGTCGCGCGCCTCGGACCGTCAGGCCGTCTGGCCCCCATCGATCACGATCGTCGTCCCGGTCACGAAACTCGACGCCTGGGACGCGAGGAAGAGCGCAGCGCCGACGATCTCCTCGGCGGTGCCGATGCGCCCCATCGGGATCATCGACTCGGCCATCTTGAGTGCGTTCTCGTCGCTGGTCATCCATTCGTTAAGGGGGGTGTCAATCCAACCCGGCGCGATGCAGTTGACGCGTACTCCTGAAGTCGCGAGCTCCTTGGCGACGGACTGGGTCATGAGTCTCACCGCTCCCTTGGCCGCGGAATAGAACGACAACCCCGGTGAGCCGCGGAGCGCTGCGACCGATGCGATCTGAATGATGGAGCCCCCGCCGGAGGCGACCATTGCCTGTGCGCCGATCTGCGTCGCATGGAAGACCGAGTCCAGATTGAGTCTGAGGATCTTGTCCCATCCTTCCGGACGGAGCCCCACGACGGGGGACATGAAGTTGGACCCCCCGGCATTGTTGACGAGAACATCGAGGCCGCCGAGCTCTTCGACCGTGCGATCGATCATTGCCTGGATCTCCTCGCGCTCGCGAACGTCGGTCGGTAATACCAGCGCCTTGCGCCCCGCCTGATCGATTTCCTTGGCAAGGGTCTCGAGATCGTCGACGCTTCGCGCCGCCACGGCCACGTCGGCCCCCGCCTCGGCAAATCCGAGCGCGATCGCGCGCCCGATGCCGCGCGACGCCCCGGTGACGATGGCGACCTTGTCTTCGAGGGAAAAGAGTTCGGTGCCCACCTGTGCCTCCCTGGGTTGGTCGGTCCTCTTAGGATGCTGCCATGTCACGGATTTCGCCGTCACAAGCGCGCGACCTGCTCGTCGCGGGCGGGATCACCGGGACGCATCGCTCGCACCCACGCTCCGGGAACATACAGAAGATCCACGCCATGCTCGCAGACGACGACGAGGCCCTTTTCGGCTTGTCCGGGGTCCGAAGCTACACCGCAGGCGAGATCCTGGGCTTCGTCGCCGAGCTCACCGGCTGCCCACCGGACATCGCGGACCTCGAGTGCGACGACGCGATCGCCCCCGCCCGCACCGTCGCGGCCATCGTGTCGGCGGCCGAGCGCCTGACGAAAGAGGTCCAGCGCCAGTCGAATCTTCTGGTTCTGACCGGCCACCCGACCGGCCTGCTCGAGCACCACATGCGCGTCGTCGATGCCTACCGTCGAGCCGGGGGTTCGGTGGTGCGCCCGCACGAAAACGAGCGGCTGCCTCTCACCCGAAAGGGGCGGCACCTTCGCATCCGCTACAACGGCTCGGTCGGCTGCTTATCGGATGGGGCAAATCTCTTACACACGCATTCGGCGGAGCCGATGGAGGCGTTGCTGGCTGCCGTCGAGGCTCCGGATGTAGTGCTCGCCGACCACGGTTTTGCAGGCGCTGCCGTCGAGAGAGGGATCCCGACGCTCGCGGTGATGGACATCAACGATCCCGCACTGGCGGTCGCGTGGGCAGAGGGCAAGGACATAACGATCATCCCGATGGACGACAATCGTCCGCCGGGACTCTACGAACCGTCGTGGCGCCTGTTCGAGCAGATTCTCTCTCCGGAGACCCTGTGAGCCACATCGAGCGAGCGGTCGACACGGTGCTGTTCGACTGTCTCGGCGTCACCAAGGGTGAGACCGTCGTGGTCGTCACCGATCCGAACAAACGGGTCATAGCCGAAGCCCTGATCGCCGGCGCGCGCGCCGCCGGTGCCGAGGCCGTTCTCGTCGACATGATCGAACGCCCCAACCACGGTGCGGAACCGCCCGCTGCCGTCGCTGCCGCAATGCTTGAGGCCGATGTGCTCATTGCGCCGACGAGCAAGTCTTTGTCGCACACCGAGGCCCGTCGTGCCGCCAGCGCGCGCGGGACTCGGGCCGCGACCATGCCGGGTATCACGGAAGACATGCTGGTGCGCACCATGGGTGCCGATTACGGTGAGATCCGCCGCCGGTCGAGCGCGGTGGCCCAACTCCTCAGCTCGGGACGGGAAGTGAAGATCACGAGCGAGGCAGGGACCGACATCACCATCCTCATCGAAGGACGCGACGGCGTTGCCGACGACGGCGACCTGCGCGCCCCGAGCGCGTTCGGCAATCTCCCGGCGGGAGAGGGTTTCATCGCCCCCATCGAGGGAGCTACGAACGGCCGTATCGCATTCGACGGTTCGATCTGGCCGGTCGGCATACTCGAGGAGCCTCTCGTGGTAGACGTCGTCGACGGTTACGCGACCGATATGTCGGGGCCGGCTGCCGACAAGTTCCGCGCGATCATCGAACCGCACGGACGGGACGCGTTCGCAATCGCGGAGCTCGGCGTCGGGACCAATCCGGCCGCAATCCTCACGGGAAACGTCCTCGAGGACGAGAAGATCATGGGAACGATTCACATCGCGCTCGGCGACAACCACACCATCGGGGGGACGATCAGGGTGCCGTCGCACGAGGACGGGATCGTCCTGTCACCCGCGGTCGAGATCGACGGCACCCCGATCCTGCGCGACGGCTCGCTCCTGCTCTGAAAAACCCCCTCTGAGCAGGAAAAACTCTGCTGATATACTGCGTCGGTGAACGAGACGCGCGGGTCGCAATCAGGCGTGAGCCCGATCACGGGACGGTTCCTGACGGTGGGCGAGATCGCCCGGCGCCTGCGGGTCTCAAACATGACCGTTTACCGTCTCGTCCGTTCCGGGAGGCTTCCGGCCGTCCGGATCGGGCGGGGATACCGAATCCGTGAGGACGACGTTCGCCGTTATCTCGACCAGCGGTACATGGACGCGGGTTGAGCGCCGAGAGACCGGCGGTGACGAACCCAACCGCCCTCGGGGGCGGTTTTTTGTTGTCAGGAGGTCTCAGACATCGATTTGGAGAGCGCGTTTGACAGAGTGCTCAAAAATCCCGGCACGGTCCTTCTACTCGGAGGCATAGACACCGGCAAGACGACCTTCGCGATCGAGCTCCTGCGTCGTGCCGCGCAATCGGGTATTCCCGCCGCCTTCGTCGACGCCGACATCGGTCAACCCACGGTCGGCCCCCCCACCACCATCGGTCTGAAGCTCTGCGCCGAGATCAACGAGCTCACGGCCGAGACGATGAGAGAAGCGGATTTGCTCTCGTTTGTCGGATCGATCTCGCCACGTGGCCACCTGTTGCCGCTGGTGACGGGAACGTCTCGGCTCACCTCCGAGGCAAAAAGCGCGGGTTGCCGGTTGATCGTGGTCGATACCACCGGCTATGTGTCCGGTATCTACGGGCAGATGCTGAAGTTTCACAAGATGAATCTCATCAATCCCGAGTTCGTCATCGCGTTCGAGCGTGGGGGTGAGCTCGAGCCCGTCGTCGGGCTCGCATCCCGTTTCACTCCCGCCGAAGTGCTCGAGGTGGGCGTCTCGCCACAGGTCGTGCCGCGCACCGTCGACGAACGGACGGCCTTTCGCGAGCAGAAATTCGCCGCCTACTTCGCGGCCGGGGTGTCACGCTGGCGCGTCAAGCCGACGGTGTTCATGCCCACGCTCCCTCCCGAATTCGACCTTGCCCTACTGGATTCGATGGTCGTCGGCATGGAAGACGGAAAGGGAGCCTGCGTCGGTATCGGCGTGCTCGAGTACGACGCGTCGGAGGACATGCTGCGGATGGTGTCCCCGGTCAGTGAAGGAGTCAGAGGGTTGCGGCTCGGCTCTCTTCGCATCGACATCGAGGGCCGGTCCAAGGGCCCCGTGGATCTGAGGGAGCTGTTCAGAACCGAATGATTGACCCGGCTTTAGGCCCGGGCCCGAGAGCGTTATCGGAAGGAGAGCGGGATGCCGTCACTCGTAAAGAAGCGGCGTAAGAAGATGCGGAAGAAGAAGCATCGCAAGATGCTCAAGAAGACTCGCTGGCAGCGCAGACAGAGCAAGTAACCTCGTCCTGGTCGGTGGGTAGGATCACCCGGTGAACAAGCGGGACATCGTCACCTTCCTGTCCGACTACGGGCTGGAGGACGAGTTCGTCGGCGTCTGCCGCAGCGTGATGCTCAAGATCGCGCCCCATCTCCGGATCATCGACCTGCACCACAACATTCGTCGACAGGACATCCGCCACGGGGCCGTCGTCCTGCAGCAGGCAATCAGCTTTCTACCCGACGCGGTCCACCTGGCAGTGGTCGACCCGACGGTGGGTTCGGCCCGGCGCGCCCTCGCAATCGAAGCGACCAACGGGCAGCTCTTCGTCGGTCCCGACAACGGACTGCTGATACCCGTAGCGTCCGAGTGCGGCGGCACGGCGCGCGCGCTCGAGCTGACGAATCGCTCCTACCTCCTCGACCCGATCTCGCAGACTTTTCAGGGCAGGGACGTGTTCGCCCCCGCGGCCGCGCATATCGCGACGGGCGTCGATCCATCCGAGCTCGGCGACGAGATCGACCCGTCGGACCTCGTGCCCCTCGAGATCCCTCAGGCTTGGGCGCACGACGACCACCTCCACGCCGAGGTGCTGCAGCCGGATCGATTCGGAAATCTCCAGCTCAATTTCGGAAAAGAGCACCTGAAGGAGGTCGGCCTCGAGGGCGGGGACCGCCTCGAGATAAGGCTCGAGGGTCACCGCCTTACGGTCCCGCTCGGCAACACCTTCGCCGATGTCGAGGGCGGCGAGTTCGTGCTGGTCGAGGACTCCTATCGTCATCTCTCGCTCGCCGTCAACAAAGGAGATGCCGCTGCCCGCCTCCAGGCGAAGGCCGGTTCGACCGTTATCGTGGGCCCCGCGCGCTCCTGAGGAGAGTCATGGCAACCACCGAGAAGAGGCGAATACTGATCACCGGCGTATCCCGCTTTCTCGGCCTGCGCCTCGCCAAGCGACTCGAGCACGACGATCGCGTCGAGACTCTGGTGGGCGTCGATCTCGACGAACCGCCGCTTCCCATCGAAGGCCTTGAGTTCGTTCGGACCGATATCCGCAATCCTCTAATCGCACGGGTTCTCGAGTCCACCGGTGTGGACACGCTGATTCACACCAACATCGCCTCCAGCCCCGGCCGTCTCGGGGGTCGTTCCCAGATGAAGGAGATCAACGTCATCGGCACGATGCAGCTGCTTGCGGCGGCGCAGCGCGCGGAGAACGTGAAGAAGGTCGTGATGAAATCGTCGTCGGCGGTCTACGGAACCAGTCCCGGTGAACCCTCCCTCATCCCCGAGGACTACGCCTCGACCCACGCAGAGCTCACCGGATACGGCAAGGATTGCGCCGAGGCCGAGACATTCGCGCGCGACTTCGGACGGCGGCGTCCGGACGTCGACTTGGTCATTCTTCGGACGCAGAATGTCGTGGGACCGACCGTCAGAACCAGCATCACCGAGTATCTCTCGCTTCCTGCGATCCCTCACGCCGTGGGCTTCGACCCCCGTCTCCAGTTGCTGCACGAAGAAGATGCGATCGAGGCGCTCTACACCGTGGCGATGACCGATTGCCGCGGCATCTTCAACGTTGCTGCGGACGGCGTTCTCTATCTATCCAAGGCGATTCGCATGCTCGGTCGCTTGCCCCTACCGTTGCCCCTTCCCGCGGCGCAGACCACCGCGGGCATGCTGCGTCGGCTCGGACTGATCGATTTCCCGACCGATCAGCTCAAGCTGATCCTGTACGGGCGCGCGCTGAGCACGCGGCGGGCGCAGGAGACTTTGGAGTTCTCACCCCGCTACACGACCGAACAGAGCCTCGTCGACTTCCGCGATCGCCGGGCGGCGGACTTCGTGGTCGAGCTGAGCGGCCTGCCGACCTGGGAGAAAGAGGTGCTCGAGTACCTCAAGCGAAAGTCCGACACCGAGCGGGAGACCGTGTGATGGGCGAAGCCGAGGTGATCCGGATGGAGGATCTGGCGCGTGCCAGGGAGACGCACGATCGCCCGGGGGCCGCGCGCTGCCGAGCGACCACAAAGAGCGGCCGGGCGTGTCGCAACCAGGCGGTCGCAGAAGACGGGTACTGCCGAGTCCATGCGCCCGTCCCGGCTCAGGGCGAACCCGGCCCCCCGGTTCGGGAGCTCGAGAAAGAGGGCCCGCTCGACGCGGCGCTCGAGTTCCTTCGCCGGCGCTTGGGCGGCGACTATCCAATCGACGACTTCGGTTACGACGAGCAACTGTCACGCGAAGTGCTGCTGCCGCTCGTCCGACCTCTGTACGAGAATTACTTCCGAGTTCGTACGATCGGGATCAACCGCATTCCCGACGAAGGTCCGGCGATGGTCGTGGCCAACCACTCGGGCACGATCGCCCTCGACGCGGTCATGCTCCAGTACGCGGTGGCATTCGAGCACCGCCGCAAACGAGCGCTGCGAAATGTGGGTGCCGACCTCGTCTTTCGTCTTCCGTTCGTGGGCCCGCTGGCGCGCAAAACCGGCAACGTCCTGGCGTGTGAAGAGGATTCCTTCGAGCTCTTCCGGCGCGGTGAGCTGGTGGGGGTTTTTCCCGAGGGATACAAGGGCGTCGGGAAGGGCTGGCGCGATCGCTACAAGCTCCAGCGCTTCGGCCGTGGGGGGTTCATCGAGGTCGCCCTCAAGGCGCAGGTTCCCATCATTCCGGTAGCGATCGTGGGGGCCGAGGAGGCCTTTCCGATGATCGGCAACCTCAAGCCGCTGGCACGCGCGCTCGGCGTTCCTTACTTCCCGGTGACGCCGACCTTCCCCCTGCTGGGGCCCCTGGGGCTGATCCCGCTTCCATCCCGCTGGGTGATCGAGTTCGGCGAGCCGATCCCGATGGATGAGCATCCGCCTGAGGCCGTGGACGACAAGATGCTGGTGTTCGACCTCGCCGACGCGATCCGCGACCGTATTCAGCAGATGCTCTACAAGAACCTCAGGTTCCGTGGCGGAACTTTTATTTAGTGCCCCGGCCAGCAAATATCCTCCGAGTTTTGGCGGCGAAAAGACTGCGCCTCGCGGCGTTCTCAGTCGCGCACGTACCTTCCAGGTACGCACGCTCCCTGCGGCCTTGCGAGGCTTGTTTTTCACTCGCCAAAACCTCGCCAACATTACTGGCCGGAGCACTAGAACGAGTCAGAACAGCCGCCAGAGGCGAATGACCGCGATGCTCCCGGCGAGCGCGATCGCGAGGGCGAGAAACATCAGCGCAAGTACCGTGTTCCGTCTCACCCCCCGAGGATACGCGCCGCGGTGGGGCCAGCGGGGTACACGGCAGACGATAATTGTGCGCCATGTGCCGCGGAACCCGAGCGTCTAAACGCGCGGCCTTGATCAGGGGGCGGTTTCTTCTCCCAGGCCGATGAAGCGGAGCTCGAAGCGCCGGTCGCACGACGAGCAATACCAGACGCCGTCGAGTGGTTCGATGCTCTGCTCGGCGCAGTACGGGCAGTAGAACGGCACCGCCCGCATACTCATTGCTCGGCCTCGGTCTCGCGCGGGCCGTCATCCTTGCCGAACGAGTGGATGCCGCACTCCGCCTTGCCGAAGCCGTCCCACCGTCCCGCGCGTTCGTGCTCCTCGGCAGAGACCGGGCGCGTGCACGGCCGGCAACCGATCGACGTGAATCCCTGCTCGAGCAGGGGGTGAGTGGGGATGCCACGCTCTTTGATGTATGCGTCTACTTGCGCTCGATTCCAGTGCGCAAGGGGGTGGATCTTTAAGACCTCGTTGCCCGACGGCAGCATCTGCGCCTCGACGACCGGGGTCTCGGCGCGCAGCGGCGACTGGTCCCGCCGGAGACCGGAGATCCACCCGTCGTATTCCTCGAGCGCGTCCTGAAGAGGCTTGACCTTGTTGATATAGCAGCAACGGTCCGGCGCCCGCCGGTACAGGTGCGGGCCGTGGATCTCGGTCTGGGCCTCGACCGAGCCGTGCTCGCCGCGCAACACCACCAGCTCGAGGCTCCACGACTCGACAACCTGGTCCCTGAACGCGAGCGTCTCGGGAAAGTGGAAGCCGGTGTCGAGGAACAGGACCGGGATGTCGGGCTTGATGTCGCGCAGCATGTCCAGGAGCACGAGCCCCGACGACTGAAACGAAGTCGCGATCGCAAGCCGGTCGATCGCGCTCGTCGTCCATAGGAGGATGTCGCGCGGCTCAGCGTGGTCGAGATCGGAGTAGTGAGCCTCGGGCGACGCGAAGCGCGGGGCACCGACGAGATCGGCGGTCACGACGCTCTCGGCTCCGCGATCGCAGCCGGCGCGGGGGGGAGCCCGGCGAAGGCGGGTTTTGCCGCGAAGGTCTTCAGATCACCCTCCGACAGCCGGTTGACGAACGCGGCGAAGCTCTCGCCGTCGCTGCGCTGCCCCCGGTAGCGGCGGATGAGCGTCTCGACGTAGGGGCCCACCTCCGACGCGAGGACCTTGACGCCCTTGACCTTTCGTCCGAACGTGTAGTCGCGGCCGAGATGCCCGCCGAGGTGCACGAGGAAGGCCTCGACCTTGCGGCGCTCCTCGACCTGATTCCCGTCATTGTCGGGTACGTAGATCTTCTCGGTGACGAGGCACCCCATGAGGCCGATATCGGCGGTCTGATAGCGAGCGCAGGAGTTCGGGCAACCGTTCACGTTGATGCGCACGTCGTCATCGTAGCCGGGGAGCTTCTTCTCGAGGTAGCGATACAGCTCGGCCGCCCGGCCTTTGGTCTCGACGATCGCGAGTTTGCAGAACTCGATGCCGGTGCACGCCATGGTGCCGCGCCGCCAGTTGCTCGAGCGCACCGGCAAGTCGATTGCGTCGAGCTCCTCGGCGAGCGAGTCAATGGATGTCTCGGGAATATCGAGGATCACCATCTTCTGTTGGGTAGTTGCGCGAACGCGACCTTGGCCGAAGCGGCGTGCGAGACGTGCCACGGCGCGCAATTGATGACCGTGTATGCGTCCCGCCTTGGGAGCGAAGCCGAGGTAGTAGGTGCCATCCTTCTGCGGCCAGATGCCGGTGTGCTCGCGATGGGCGATGACGGATGCTTGTGGTTGAGCGAGATCCGGTAGCGCGAAACCGATCTGGTCCTCGAGCACCGCGCGGAACTTCTCCGGCCCCCAGTCCCTCAGCAGGAACTTGAGCCGCGCCTTGTTGCGCGCTCGCCTGTATCCCCACTCTCGGAAGACAGTGGTGATGCCGACCACGACGGGAACGACGTGCTCCGGCGCGACGAATGCACCGAGCCGATGAGCAAACATCGGGTTGGTCGACAGCCCACCCCCGACCCAGAGGTCGAAGCCGCGCGTCCCGGTCGGCCCGACCGCGCCGACGAGGCCGATGTCGTTGGTCTCGTGCTGAGCGCACTGGTGGGCGCAACCGGATATCGAAATCTTGTACTTGCGAGGCAGGTTCGAGAACTCTGGGGTACCGACGAGCTTGGCGTTGGCGTCGTGCAGCACCAGCGACGCGTCGACGATCTCGGACGCGTCGACTCCCGCCAGCGGGCACCCGAGGATGTTCCGTGGGGTGTCCCCGCATGCTTCGGTCGTCGAGAGCCCGACGGCCTCGAGCTCGGCCCAGATCGCGGGCACATCCTCGATCCGGATCCAGTGAAGCTGGATGTTCTGGCGATCGGTGACGTCCGCGACGTCCCGCCCGTATCGCTCCGAGATGCGTCCGATCACGTCGGTCTGCTCGGCGGTGAGCGCGCCGCCGGGGATGCGGATACGCATCATGAAGTACCCGTCGGTTTCGGGGCGCTGGGTGTAGATGCCGTACCAGCGGAAGCGTCCCCGCAGGTCGGACGGCCAGATCGAGGCGAAGCCCTTCTTCGAGTAGACGTCCTCGATGCGCCGCCGCACGTTGAGGCCGTCGTCCTCCCGCTTGAAGGTCTCGGCCGGGTTGAGCGGCTCTCGGTAGCCGAGGGCCCACTGGCCCTCGCTCTGGCCGCGCGCCCCGCCCGAGGCGCATCCGCAGGTGTCACACATGGCACCGCTCCCGTGATTGCCGCAACTAGCTGAAGGCAAGCTTTCTACCGTGGGAACAGTGTAATGTCAATTTGCGCCTCTGCGCAACATAGGCGCCGGGCCGCGGCACCTCGGTTGCGCAGAGGGACGATTCGGCCGGTTTCGGGGGGCCGGGCGGCCTCGTTAGGAGGAGAAGTCTCGCACCAGCTCGGTGATGTGCCGTTCGAGCTGGCTGAGTCCTTCGACCTTGCCGATGCACAGGGCGATGCCGGCGTCCTTGGCCTGCTGTTCGAGCCGGGCATCGAGATAGGCGGTGTAGAGAATGATCGCCTGAGACGGGCGGTGGTCGCGGATCTCCTTGGCCGCGGTGAGACCGTCCATACCCGGCATCTTGTAGTCCATCACGACGACATCGGGCATGACCTTGGGGGTGATGTCGATCGCCTCGGGCCCGGAGGCCGCCTGCCCCGCGACCTCGAACCCGTCGAGCTCGAGCATGTCCACCAGCATGCTCCTCACGTGGTCGGTGTCGTCGACCACCAGGACCTTGGTCTTGCTCATCCCCGGGCCTCCCTCGGCAGACCCTTCTGCACGCGGCCGTCCTTGGACAACCGGTCCTCGACGTAAACGCGGTTGCGGCGCAGCATGCTCACCAGCGCCTCGGGGCGCTCGATGTACTTCCGAACCGACAGCTCGAGCGAGACGTCACCCGCGTACCCCTGTCTCCTGAGCTCCGACAAAAACCGGTCTACCGGAAGTATCCCTTGCTCCAGCTCTAAGTGCCCATCTCGCCCGTCTCCGGCGTTGTCGGAGAGGTGGACGTGGACGAGCTTTGGCATCAGCATCTTGAGGGCACCGAGGATGTCTTCCCGGCACAGGGCGAGATGGCTCGTGTCGAGAACGACGTGAGGGGCTCCGGCGAGGAGCTCGTCGGGACGTAGCCACCGGTACATGCGCAGCCTCCGCCCCGCGGTCCATTTCGGATACATCGTCTCGACCGCGACGGTTACTCCGTGCTCGGCCGAGTACTCGGCGCTCTCGTATTTGATCCACCTGGCGAACTCGCGCTCCCAAAGATAGGGGGGATGGACCACGTAGGTCGAGGCCCCGAGAGCCCGACACAGTTCGACTCCCCGCTTGACCTTGTCCATCGAGTTGATGCCCCACACCGTCTTGGAGATCACGAGGAAGGGTCCGTGGACCGACCCGATGCGCAGACCGCGCTCGGACGCGAGTCGCAGGGGCAGGTCCGGCTCCTGGGTGGAGGGATCGCGCGTGACCATCAACTCCATCGACTCGAAACCGGCTTCGGCGAGGCAGTCCATGGCGTGCTCGAGCTCGAACGCCCAGAAGGGTCCGGTGGAGCACTGGATGACGTGCGGCCTGTCCTTCGAAGGCGTGGGATCCATGGGGGAGTAATGGTCGCACGCGGATGCGCCTCCGGGATAACCCGGAGGCGCCGCGGAGCCATTAGAGGCGGGCCGGCTTGGGGCGGGCTGGGAGGCTCGTCTGCGCGACCCCGGCGACGGGGCGGCGCGGTTTTCGTCCCATCCTCTGCCAACTCCACCTCTTGCTTCGGCGCGGACGGGTGTCCCCTTGAGACACGAAAACCCAGGATCTGGAACGGAATCGGGCGCGACTAGCTAACATCTGCTTGCAATAGTTTGCAGAACGGGGGGCGTCGGGTAAGAATGCGAGCATGAATCTCTCCCTGCTCCTGCGCGCCGCGAGCCGGGAGCACCGGGATCGCCCGGCGCTGGACTTCGGGGCGGAGTCGGTCCAGGGATCGGTCACCTACGGCGAGATGGATGCGGAGGCGGACCGCGTCGCGGCCGGGTTGCGAGCGCTCGGGGTCGCCCACGGGGATCGGGTCGCGATCGCGATGGGAAACATCCCGCACTTCTGCTACGCGTACTTCGGCATCCTCAGGGCCGGCGGGATCGCGGTTCCGCTCAATCCCACACTCACCGCGCGCGAGCTGGGGCGCATCCTCTCCGACTCCGGCGCGCGCGTCGTTCTCACCGCGCCTCCGGCTGAAGAGGCCGTAGCGGATGTTGCTTCCGGTGTGTCCACAGTCGACCGGGTCGTCAGCGTCTCCGAGTGGGAGTCGGCGCTCGACGGCAAGGACCACGCGGACGAGGAGACCTCCGCCGATGATGTCGCCGTCCTCGCCTACACCTCGGGAACGACGGGCGAGCCAAAGGGGGCGATGCTCACCCACGGCAACCTTGTGGCCAACCTCGATCAACAGATGGCGATTCCGGAGGCGCACGTCACGCGCGATGACGTGCTTTACCTCTCGCTTCCTCTCTTTCACATCTATGGATTGAACGTGACGCTGGGTTTGATGGTGATGAACGCGGCACGCGGTCTGCTCATCGAACGCTTCGAGCCGGTGCGGGCGCTGAGGTTGATCGAGGAGCGCGGGGTCACCGTGGTGTTCGGCGCGCCCCCGATGTACGTGGCGTGGGTGGGTACTCCCGGCGCCGACCAGTACGACCTCTCGAAGGTGCGGCTGGCGGTCTCCGGCGCGGCGCCTTTGGCCATCGAAGTGCTCGAGGACTTCAACAACCTCTTCGGCATCGACATCTACGAGGGGTACGGCCTCACCGAGACGGCGCCGACCCTGACGTCCAACCGGATGGCCGGCGAGCCTCGCGCCGGATCGGTCGGCACTCCGCTCGCGCAAGTGGAGCTACGGCTCGTGGACGACGCCGGCAAGGACGTCGAGCTCGGTGATCCCGGCGAGATCGTCGTTCGGGGACCCAACGTCTTCAAGGGCTACTGGGGGCGGGACGAGCTCACCCGAGAGGCGTTCCTTGCGGACGGGTGGTTTCGGACGGGCGACATCGCGGTGCAGGACGAAGAGGGCTACATCTACCTTGTCGACCGCAAACGCGACCTGATCATCGTGTCCGGCTTCAACGTCTTCCCGTCCGAGGTCGAAGAGGCGCTGCTCGAGCACCCCGCGGTCGAGCAAGCGGCCGTCATCGGGGCACCTCACCCGCACACGGGGGAAGCGGTCAGGGCATACGCCGTCGTCGCAGAAGGACGCCGGGTCGGCGAAGAGGAGTTGATCGAGCACGTGCGCGCGCGACTCGCGCGGTTCAAGTGTCCCGAATCGATCGAGCTGGTCGACGAGCTGCCCACGTTGCTCACCGGGAAGGTCCTGCGGCGCGAGCTCCGCACCTGATCCGCTCGAGCGCATCCGGGCGCATGATCCGGAGCCGCCTCGCCCGGTAGTGAAGCACGCCTTCTCGCTGCAGGCGCCGTAACGTCTTGCACGCTAGCTCCCTGCTCATCCCGGCGAACGCGCCGAGCTCCTTCTGCGGGACGGGGAGATCGAGCTCGAGCGCCCCTGCTTCGACGGTTCCCAGGAGCTGCGCGAGATGCAAGAGCCGACCGGCTAGGCGCGCCGGCGCAGAGGCGGTACTGCGCTCGTGCATGAGATCGCACATGGCGCGCGTGCGTCCCGCCAAGTGAGCGGCGAGAGCGAGGCACGCCCGCGGCGAACGCGCGAAGGCATCGAGGAACTGTTCGGCGTCGTAGCTCACGGCCGTCACGCCCGTGGCCGCAATGGCATCGACCGGTTGTGGCGCACCCTCGAGCGCGGCGACCTCGCCGAGTAGGCCTCCGCGGGCGGCCAGGTCGATGATCGTCTCGCGGCCCCGCTCGTCGCGGGCGACGAGCTTCACGACTCCGTACGACACAACATGCACGCGCGCCGGCTCCTCCCCGGCGAGAAAGAGGACGTCTCCTTGGTGGAACCGTCGGATCACCGAACGCCGGGCGAGCAGGATGCGTTCGGGCAGGGGCAGAAGAACGAGCGGGGAACGGTGGGGAGCAAGCACGCGCACCTCCTTGATCCGACGAACACAAAAAGTGAGGGCGCAGTAAAGGGGTGGGCAGAATGCCCACCCCTCCTCAAACAACAAGCTAGCGCGCGAGAGCGTGCGTTGTCTAGACCCGATTTCGGCACTTTGACAACAGCGCGGGGCGGAGCCCCCTCTGGTCAAAGTGTCGAAAGGGCTAGAAGCTGACGACTCGGTCGGCTTCCGCGACCATCGTGGCGAACTCCGGCGGGGTCACCCACGTCCCTCCGATAGCGGCGAGATTTTGCTCGGTCGCCCCACGGGCGACCGCGCATCCCTTTCAGACGTAGATCGGAACCGAGTGGTCCCGCAGCTTTCCGACGAGCTCGGAGAGCGGCGGCACCCCGATCCCCTCGAGCGACTGCCACCGGTCGCCGACCACGAGATCGGCGGCGTGACCGGCGAGCGTGACCGCGGCCTCCTGCCCGACTTCGACCGACCCGTTTGCGGCGATGTGAAACGGGATCGATGCGGTGGTGGGGTCGTCGGCTCCGACCGAGCCCACATAGATGACCTTCATGCTTCTCCCTCCTCGAGAATCAGCGCGGCAATCATCGCATCCTGCGGGGCGTCCCGACAGGTGATGGCACGCGACAATCGATATCGATGGACCAATCCCCGAGCGTCGCAGGCCGCAAGTGGCGCCTGCTTGCCTGGCTTCTGGTCCCGGCGACGGCGTTCGTCGGCCTCCTTGCGTTCGCCATTCTCGAGACGGGTGGAGTTCCGGCCCCCGGCGACCCCGCCCCGGCGTTCGACGCGCCCCTTCTTCGGGGCGACGGCACGCTCGCGCTGGCCGATCTGCGAGGCAAGCCGGCCGTGATCAATTTCTGGGCGTCGTGGTGCATCCCGTGCAGGGACGAGGCCCCGCTGTTGCGGCGGGCCCACGAGGAATACGGCGATCGAGTTTCCATAGTCGGGATCGATATCAAGGACGCCCGTTCGGACGCGCTGGATTTCATCGACCGCTACGGAATCGACTACCTGCACGTCAGGGACGAAGATCTCGACATCTACGACGAGTACGGGCTCACCGGACAGCCCGAGACCTTCTTCGTCGATTCGGAGGGCATCATCGTCGAGCATGTCCCCGGTCCGCTCACCGAGGACCAATTGTTCGGCTTGCTCGACGTGTTGGTCAGCCGCGATGCCTGACCCGACCTTCCCCATCGCATTCGTTGCGGGTGTCGTCTCGTTCCTATCGCCGTGCGTCCTCCCGCTCGTTCCCGGCTATCTCTCGTACATGTCGGGCTTCGGAAGCGAGGAGACCGACGGGCGTCGTCGGGCGCTCCAGACCGGGACGGTCGCGCTCGCCTTCGTGCTCGGGTTCACGCTCGTGTTCGTCG
Source organism: Actinomycetota bacterium (assembly GCA_050694275.1). Lineage (GTDB taxonomy): Bacteria > Actinomycetota > CADDZG01 > CADDZG01 > WHSQ01 > JBOGXF01. The sequence continues at coordinate 15,835 of JBOGXF010000133.1, forward strand.
CGCTCGGAGCCACAGCGACTCTGCTCGGATCGTTTCTCAGCGGCAACAGGCGGCTGCTGGCTCAGATCGGCGGAGTGTTTATCATCCTGCTCGGCCTCGTGTTCATGGGCGTGCTCAAAGCGCCGTGGCTCTACCGTGAGGCCCGGTTCCATCCCTCGCCGAAGGCGGGCATCGGGGGAAGCGTCGTGCTCGGGAGCGCGTTCGCGTTCGGGTGGAGCCCGTGCATCGGGGCGACCATGGGAGCGGTGCTCACGATGGCCGCGGGCCGGGGCGCGACCGGGAGCGCGGGCGAGGGGGCGCTGTTGCTCGGCGTGTACTCGCTCGGGCTCGGCCTTCCGTTCGTCCTCGCCGGGCTCGGGGTCAGCCACCTCACCGGGGCGATGACGTGGCTCCGCCGTCACATCCGTACCGTCAACCTCGCCAGTGGCGCCCTTCTGGTTGCGGTCGGGGTGCTCTTCGTGACCGGTGAGCTGTTCCGGCTCTCGATCTGGATGCAGAAGACGTTCGCCGCGCTCAACCTCGACTTCTGGACCGAGTTCTAACCGAAAGAGGCCTCGTCACAAGTTCACACGTTGGCCTACGCGTGTGGTCGTAGCGAAACAAAAGACCTGCTAGACGCGCTCATGCGACATTGTGATATCGCTCACAAGGCCGTTATAGGATGAGCGGGTATGCGTAGCCGACCCATCCCCGAGGCGACCGTCGCTCGGCTCCCCATCTACCTTCGTGCGTTGCTCGACATCGCCGAGTCGCGCGGGGCGCTGACGGTGTCGTCCGAGGAGCTCGCCCGGCTCGCCGGGGTCAACGCCGCCAAGGTGCGCAAAGATCTCTCGTACCTCGGCTCCTACGGGACGCGCGGCGTCGGATACGACGTCGAGTACCTCCTGTACCAGATCACCCGCGAGCTGGGGCTGACGCAGGACTGGCCCACCGCCCTCGTCGGCATCGGAAACCTGGGCCGGGCGCTCGCCTCCTACAAGGGATTCTCGGAGCGCGGGTTCCGTATCGCCGCCCTGTTCGACGTCGACGACGCAGTCGTAGGAGCCGAGGTCGGCGGGCTCATCGTGCGCCACCTCGACGAGCTGAAAGAGGTCGTTCTCGACGAGGCCATCTGCATCGGCATCATCGCCACTCCTCCGCTCGCCGCTCAGGAGGTCGCCGAGCGCCTGGTCGACGCCGGGGTCAAGTCGATCCTCAACTTCGCTCCGGCCGTGGTCAACGCGCCACCGGACGTGACCATCAGGAAGGTCGATCTGTCGATCGAGCTACAGATCCTGTCCTTCTACCAACAGCGCACCCAAGCCATCGCCACCGCCCGTGAGGCCAACCGCCGTCTGGGCGGGAATCCCAACCGCGGGTAGGCGATAGGTTTGACGACATGAACGCCCCGGTTGTCGTCGTCGGGCTGAATCACCGAAGCGCTCCGGTTGATCTGCTGGAACGCCTGTCGGTTTCCGAGGAGCTTCTCCCCAAAGCCCTGCACCAGCTCGCGAGCTCGGATCACGTGGTCGAGGGAGCGGTGCTTTCGACGTGCAACCGGATCGAGACCTACGCGGTCATCACGAAATACCACGGGGGCGTGCTCGATCTCCGCAACTTTCTCTCCGAGTTCTGTCACGTTCCCCCAGAGGACTTCACCGATCACCTGTACACGTATCACGACGACAGTGCGATCCGGCATCTGTTCAGGGTCGCTTCCGGCATCGACTCGATGGTGATCGGCGAGTCCGAGATCCTGGGTCAGGTTCGGCGTGCCTTTCAGGCCGCCCAGCATGAGGGCACGGTTCAGCGGACGCTCGGGCGCGCGTTTCGCCAAGCGCTGCGCGTCGGCAAGAGAGCGCGTTCGGAAACCTCGATCGCGCGCAATCCCGCGTCGATCTCTTCGGCTGCGGTCGAGCTTGCCCGTGGCGCCTTCGAAAGTGGCTCACTCGACGGCAAGCGGATCGTCATCGTGGGGGCCGGCAAGATGGGCCGGCTCGCGGTGCGGGCGCTGCGGGGCGCGGGAGCGTCTGAGGTGATAGTGGTCAATCGCACCGAGGAACGCGCTCGAGAGATCGCCGATGCGTTCGGGGCGCGGCCGTTGCCGCTTGGAGAGCTCCCCGTCGCGTTGCAAGGAGCCGACATCGTCATCTGCTCCACCACAGCTCCCGAGACGGTGATCGAACGATCCATGGTCGAGACCGCGATCCACGGCCGCGCCGAGGACGCGCCGCTGCTCATCGTGGACATTGCGGTGCCGCGTGACGTCGAGCTCTCGGTCGGCGAGCTTGAGGGCGTCGTGTTGCGCGACATCGACGATCTCCGAGGCGTCGTCGAGTCCAGCATCGGCAGCAGGCTGAGCGAGGTATCGAACGTCGAGAAGATCATCGCCGACGAGCTCGAGCACTTTCTCGCGTGGGAACGGGCGAACGAGATCGTTCCCGCGGCCGCGCGGCTCGTGGCGCGCGCCGAGGAGATCCGGCTCTCGGAGCTCGACCGGATGGCGCGCAAGCTGCGGAACCTAAGCCCCGAGGAGCGACGCGCGGTCGAGCGGCTCACCCGGAAGATCGTCGCCAAGCTGACGCACGATCCGCTAGAGAGAGCGAGAGAGCTATCGAGTTCCAAGCAGGGCCACCTCTATCTCACCGCCCTGCGGGAACTTCTCGAGCTCGACGATGAGCCGCCCGAGTAGCGGGCATCTCACCAAGCTCGTAGTCGCATCGCGCGGCTCCCGGTTGGCGCTGCGCCAGGCCGAGATCGTCTCCGCCATGGTGCGGAGGGCGCACCCCGACATCGAGATCGAGGTCCGCCCGGTGAAGACGAGGGGGGATCGCGATCAGCGGCCCTTCGCAGAGACCGGGGGTAAGGGGTTGTTCGTGACCGAGGTCGAGCGCGAGGTCGTCGCGGGGCGGGCAGACGTCGCGGTTCATTCCGCGAAGGATCTGACCCTCGCGCTGTCGCCCGAGTGCGCCATCGTGTGCGTGCCGGCGCGCGCGCCTGCCCACGACGTGGTCGTCGGCGGGATGGGAGACACCGGGAGCGAGCGGCTCGCCCGGCTCCCGGAGGGGGCCACGGTCGGCACGTCGAGCATGCGCCGGCGAGCGCTGCTCGCCGAGGCCCGGACCGGGCTCACGCCGGTGGAGCTGCGAGGGAACCTCGACACGAGGCTTCAAAAGGTCGCGGGCGGCGACGTCGACGTCGCGATCCTCGCGGCGGCCGGGCTCGACCGCCTGGGCGCGACTGAAGAGGCCGACCCGGCCCCCCTTGATGCCGAGTGGTGGGTCCCGGCTCCGGCCCAGGGAGCCCTGGCGGTCGAGGCGCGCTCGGACCGCGACGAACTCGCCGAGCTGTTCGCGCCCCTATCGGATCCGGACGCGTTCTGCGAAGTGCGGCTCGAGCGCGCCTTTGGCGCGGCGCTCGAAGGAGGGTGTTCGGTCCCACTCGGCTGCCTCGCGCGCGCCGGTGCCGGAAGCGTGGTTGCGACCGGATATCTCGGCAGCCCTTTCGGAGATTCGGCCGTGCGCGATCGCATCTCGGGGCCGTCGGATGATGCGGAGGCCATGGGACGAGAGCTCGCCCATGCCATCCGCTCCTGCGGCGGCGAGGAGATCCTTGCTGCGATCGCGTCGACCGAGGCAACGGAGCCGAGCGCGCCGTGAACGCGCGCCCCGGCTGGGTCTACCTCGTGGGCGCGGGTCCGGGGGATCCGGGTCTCATCACGAGGCGCGGCCTCGAGCTCCTGCGATCGTGCGACGTCGTGCTGCACGACCGGCTCGTCGCTCCCGAGTTGCTCGATGAGGCGCGGCCCACGGCTGAGAGGATCTTCGTCGGCAAGGCGGCGGGCGAGCCGTCGCTCCCACAGGCGTCGATCGATGCCCTCGCGGTGTCGCACGCCCGCGCCGGGCGGAGCGTGGTGCGTCTCAAGGGCGGCGATCCCTACGTCTTCGGGCGCGGCGCGGACGAGGGCCAGGCCCTGGCGGCCGCGGGCATACGTTTCGAGATCGTTCCGGGCGTGACCTCGGCGATCGCCGCGCCCGCCTATGCGGGCATCCCCGTGACCCACAGTGGCGTCTCGTCGTCGTTTGCGGTCGTCACCGCGCACGAGAGCGCCGACCGGCCCGCCTCCGAGCGACGCTGGCGGGCACTCGCCGAGAGCGCCGACACGATCGTGCTGCTCATGGGTGTCAAGGCGCTCGGGGAATCGGCTCGCAAGCTGATCGACGCAGGCCGCGATCCGGCCGAGCCCGCGGCGCTGGTCGAGTGGGGAACGACCAGCCGGCAGCGAGTGGTCGCCGGCGAGCTTGCCAACATCGCGGACCTCGCCGAAGAGGCCGGCATCGGCCCCCCGGCGACGGCGATCGTCGGCGAAGTCGTGAGACTGAGGTCGGCGCTCGATTGGTTCTCGGCCCGCCCCCTGTTCGGAAAGCGCATCGTCGTCACGCGGGCCCGTCATCAGGCCCGGTCGCTCGGCGACCGCCTCGCTCAACTGGGGGCGCACGTCCTCTATCTGCCCGTCATCGAGATCGCCGATCCGCCGTCGTGGGACGAGGTCGACGGGGCGATCAAGCGTCTCGCGGAAGGGCTTTACTCCTGGATCATGCTGACGAGCGCCAACGCGTTCGAGAAGCTCGTCGAGCGCGCTCTCGATATCGGCTTCGATCTCAAGATCTTTCTTCACGCAAAGGTCGCCGTCGTCGGCCGCCAGACCGCAAACCTCGTGGAGGAGCACGGCCTGCGCGTCGACAAGATTCCCGAGTCGTTCACGGGCGAGGGCCTCGCCCGAGATTTCAGACGCGGGCAGGGTCGCATCCTTCTCCCGAGGGTTGCCGGCGCCCCCGGCGAGATCGTCGAGATCCTCCGCTCGGCCGGTTGGTCGGTCGACGAGGTGGTCGCTTACACCAACGTCGTCCCCGCCGAGTCGCCCACCGCAGACGCGATCCGCACCGGTGAATTCGACGCGGTCACGTTCACCTCGCCCTCGACCGTCCGGAACTTCGTCAAGCTCGCCGGTCCGCCCGAGGATCTCGGCCTGTCGGTCGCCGACGCTCCCGAGCGTCTGGTCGCGTGCATCGGGCCCAAGACCGCGAAGGCGGCCGAGGAGGCGGGGATGAGGGTCGACGCGACCGCGGCCGAGCCCAGCGCCGCCGGTCTCGCATGGGCCCTGGTGGGCGCCGCCGTGGAGGCGCAGCATCAATCTTCCTGACCCACCATTGATGCGGTCGGTCGGGTCGGCGACCACACCGACCCGCGAGAGTCACAACAGATGGCACCATTGACTGCATGAGCGAGTTCCCCGCCTATCGCCCCCGGCGCCTGCGGCGCACCGCCGGGCTCCGCCGCGCCTTCGCCGAGACCACTCTCGGCCCCTCGGATCTGATCGCGCCGCTGTTCGTCAAGGAGGGCATCCCCGAGCCGGCCCCGATTCCTTCCATGCCCGACCATCACCAGCACACCCTCGAGTCGCTCGTGAAGGAGACGCGCGAGCTCGTCGAGCGCGGCGTCGCCGGGGTCATCCTGTTCGGCGTCCCGGCTCGCAAGGACGCACGCGGCAGCGAGGCGCACAACGACGACGGCATAACGCAGCGCGCCTTGCGGGCGGTCAAGGACGAGGTCGGCGACGAGGCGGTGGCCATCGCGGATCTCTGCTTGTGTGAGTACACCGATCACGGGCATTGCGGGGTTCTGCGCGGCCAGGAGATCGACAACGATCCCACCCTCGAGATTTACGGTGCGATCGCGCCGTCGCAGGCCGCCGCCGGAGCCGACATCGTCGCGCCGTCGGGGATGATGGACGGGCAGGTCCGCGCCATCCGCCGCGCGCTGGACGCCACGGGACACGAGAACACCGCGATCTTGGCGTACGCGGTGAAGTACGCGTCGAGCTTCTACGGTCCGTTCCGACAGGCGGCGGAAGGCGCCCCATCGTTCGGCGACCGCCACGGCTATCAACAGGATCCGCCGAACGCGCTCGAAGCCTTGCGCGAGGCTCGACTCGACGTCGACGAGGGCGCCGACGCGCTCATGGTCAAGCCCGCGCTGGGCTACCTCGACGTGCTGTCTACCGTGAAGCAGGAACTTGGTTATCCGACCGCGGCGTACAACGTCTCGGGCGAGTATTCGATGCTCGTGGCCGCGGCTCAGAAGGGTTGGATCGACGAGCGGGCGGCGACGATCGAGGTGCTGACGTCGATCCGCCGCGCCGGGGCCGATCTCATCGTCACCTACCACGCCAAGAAAGCGGCCGAGTGGCTCGGCTAGGCAAGGAGCGCTCCGACAAACTGCTCGACGAGGCGCGTTCCCTGATGCCCGGGGGCGTGTCGTCTCCCGTGCGCGCGTTCGACGCGGTCGGATCGCACCCGTTCTTCGTCGAAGAGGCGTCGGGTGCGGTTATCACCGACGTCGACGGCAACGACTACATCGACTTCGTGCAGAGCTGGGGCGCGCTCCTGTTCGGTCACGCCCACCCCACCATCGTCGCCGCGGTCACCGGCGCCGCGACGCGAGGAACCTCGTTCGGCATATCGAGCGAGTCCGAGGTCGAGCTCGCCCGCCTCGTCGTCTCGCTCGTGCCCAACGTGGACATGGTCCGTTTCACCTCGTCCGGAACCGAGGCTGCGATGACCGCGGTGCGACTCGCCCGCGGCGCGACCGGACGCGACAAGATCGTCAAGCTCGCCGGCTGCTACCACGGTCATGTCGACGCGCTCCTGGTCGAGGCGGGGTCGGGGGTTGCGACGCTCGGCCTGCCGGGGACGCCGGGGGTGACTCGAGGAGCGACGGCCGACACGATGGTCGCGCCGTACAACGATCTCGACGCGATCGAGCGCGCGGTCCGGTCGGTGAAAGGTGACATCGCCGCGATCCTGGTGGAGCCGGTCGCCGCCAACATGGGTTTGGTGACCCCGGCGGACGGTTTTCTAGAGGGGCTGCGTGCACTCGCCGACGAGTCGGGAGCGCTGCTCGTCTCCGACGAGGTCATCACCGGGTTTCGCGTCGGCGTCGGCGGCGCACAGGAGCGCTTCGGGATCGCTGCCGACATCGTGCTCATGGGAAAGGTCCTCGGCGGGGGGCTCCCGGTGGGAGCGGTCGCCGGCCGGGCCGAGATCATGGACCACCTCGCGCCGGCCGGTTCCGTCTACCAGGCCGGCACGTTGTCGGGCAACCCGCTGGCGATGGCCGCGGGAATCGCGACGCTGACGATGATCCAGGCCGACCCCTCCGTTTACGGTCGCCTGCAGGACACCGCGCGCTCGCTGGTGCGTGCGTTGGTCGACGCGGCCGATGTAGCATCCGTTCCCATGGCCGCGTCGGCGGTCGGGGGTCTCGCCGGATTCTTCTTCTCCGAGCACGAGGTGACCAACTACGAGCGCGCGCAAGCAACCGACGGCGAGACCTACGCTCGCTTCCATGCGGGGATGCTCGAGCGCGGTATCTACCTGCCCCCGTCGCGCTTCGAGGCGCTGTTCATCACGACGGCGCACACCGAGGAACACATCGATCGAGTGGCGGAAGCGGCCCGCGACGTCCTCGCGTCGCTCTAGCCCTGGAGGCGCGCGCCGAGCTTGTGAGGCACATGGCACGCGATATTTGTCGGCCCTGTACCACGCAACCGTTATTCGCCGCGGCCGAGCGCGAGCCACAGCACCAGGCCCGTGATCAAGAGCATCACGACAAAGCCGATGAAGGCGAGGCCCCCCTCCTCGCCGGCGTTGAGCCCCGGCTCGGTGCACGCGGGGGCAGTGAGAGTCAACGCTGCGATCAGCGTGCGAACGAGATTGCGCGGCCGCATGCTCACGCCCCCCCTCGGGCATTCGCCTCGGCTTTGCGCCGGACACGCCTTTCCTGCCGGCTCAGCCCCCAGAGATGCAACACGAACAGCGCGGCGACGCCTACCGTCATCGTGCGGGCGGGACCGAGCGGGTTGCCGGGATCGAACTCCAGCACCGCGACCACCTCGCCGGTCGCCTCCGATCCTTCGACCGGCTCGAAGGTCACCGCGCCGAACAGATCGCCGTCCTGTTCGAGCAGGCGGGTCCGATCGTCGTTGATCGCCCCGTCGGAAGCCTCGGTGAAGGTCTCGACCTCGCCCTCTGAGATGGCGTCCTCGAGGACGCTGCCCGCGGCGCTCGACAGCTCCCCCACCTGCGTGGTCTCGCCCTCGTCCTCCTCGTCGGCCGGACGCCACGGATTCTCCGGGTAGGCGGACGCGGGGCCGAAGCCGGTCTCCTGCGCGGTCGCGCCGATCCCGACCCCGTCCCAGTCGGCCAGGTCGCCGACCGGGCCGAGGGGGCTGAGCGACCACACGACACCCATCATCAGCAAGAACGACAGCGTCACGGTCGCGGTGACGAAATACGCGAGGCGCGCGCCCATGACCATCGTCATCAGCAGGAACGCGCTGCCGACGAACACGACGATCGCGGAAACCGTCGCGGCAGCTCCCTCGACGAAGGTCAGGTCCATCTACAGACTCCGCTCATATGCGATCACGGCCTGGATCTGGGACTCGGTGAGGGGGTATGCGGGTGCCGGGACGCCTTGAACCGGCGCCTCCGCGTGCGGGGGCATGAACGCGAACCGGCGCCCGTTAGAGACCGTCTGCTCGTGCAGCGCCTCGTCGAGGTGCAGGACGTCACCCTTCCACAACGCGAGTCCGGGGTACCACGTGCCGACCTGCTCGAACAGCTCCGGATCGTCGATCTGGAGCGCGGTGAGGTCGGGCGCGTCGGGGTTCGGGAACTGCGCCGGGAGCAGGCCCTCCTCCTCCTTGCCCTGGCCGCGTGGACCATGGCACACCGCGCATCGTGCGGTGAAGATCTCTTCACCGCAGGTCAGACGGTCGGCCGGGCCGGGATCCTCGCAGTCCTGCGAGATGCCTGCCGGTGGCTCGTTGTTCTCGGGCAGTGTCCCCAAATAGTTGACGACGTCGTCGATCATCTGCGGGGTCATCGGGCCGCCGAACTGTTGCCCCCACGCCGGCATCGGCGTCCCGGGCCGGCCCCGCTCGATGGTGAAGCGAACGACCTCCTCGTCCCAGCGCGTGAAGACGTTGTTCAGCGGCGGAGCCCGGTACCGGACCACCTCGCCGGTGACGGGATCGGTGAATCCCCCGGGGACGAACCCCCCCTCCCCCTCGGTGCCGTGGCAGTTCGCGCACCCCATACCGAGAGCGATCTGCCGCTCGGCTCGGCGGAACGCGATGGGATCGGCTTCTTCCGGCAGCGGAGGCGGGACGGCGAAGATGATCTCGCCGCGCTCGAGCGACTCTTCGTTGAAGTGCTCGTCGAAGCTCTCCTGCCGCTGACCTTCGGGCAGCCAGTAAGTCGGCAGAAAGATGGCGAGACCGACGGCGGTGAGAACACCGAACAGCATGATCCGCTCGAGCCGGGGACCTTCGAGCACCTCGTCGGGAGAGCCCGGGCGCATGGCGGACGGGATCCCCAGCGTGCGTCGGGCGCGCCCCGGTTGGGTGCGGGCGATGAAGATCGCCCACAGCAGGGCCGCGGGGATGAGCACGCCGAGCGCGATGACCAGGATCTCATTGGTGCTCACTGCCGCGTTACCTCTTCTCTCGACCTAAACCGGCACACAGAACGGACCGACCGGCTCGCCAAACCTCTCCCACGTGTTCGTGCCCCTCGGCGGTCCGACCTGGAGCGCCCCGGTGTCTACCACAACGCTGTTTCCGCTGATCTCGATGGGGAAGCGGTCGAGCCCCCGCGGGGCCGGCCCCCCGTAGTACTCGCCGGTGAGCCGGTACTTGGAGCCGTGGCACGGGCACTCGAACAGCATCGAGGTCGAGCAGTGCGGAACCGAGCAGCCGAGGTGCACGCACTTGCGGTAGAGCGCCTGCAGCTTGACCTCCTTCGCGTTGGTCGCGAGATACACGGGCGAGTCGCCGGTGCCCTCGTAATAGGTCAGCCAGAAGCGACCCTGGGGTATGAACAGCGGCTGGAAGCCGTTTTCGGGCCCGACCTTGGAGATGATGTCTTCGAGGTTCCCGGCGGTGATCCTGGTCCCGAATCCCCCGGTCAGTTTGGGCCACAGGAACGACAGGCTGCCCATCCCGAAGAACCCGAGAAAGGCGGTGAACGACGCGGTCCAGGCGCGATTGAGGAACTGCCGACGCGACACCGCCATCTGCTCGGGGGTGAGCGGCTTGCGCTCCTTCTCGGGAATCTTCTTGACCTCGACCGGCGGCGCCGCCTCCTCGGCGGCCTCGGCCTCCTGGGCGGCGTCGGGGCGCTCGGCGGTCGCAGTGCCGCCGGTCGCGAGCGCCGCTTTCCGCTCGCGGCGGATCGTGAGGTTGGCCATGAACAGGCCCCACGCCGCGACGCTGACGGCGACGACGATGAGGGCGATCGTCCCCGGGCTCATCTTGATATCCGTCCTTGGTCAGAGCTCAAAGAAGATTCCACCTTCCCACGGATAGATGAAGTTGAAGCCCGGCCCCCGGAAGAACATCCCGATCGTCGTGAGCACCGCGAAGCTCAGGATGAAGAAGCTGAACAGCACGATCGCCAGCTTCCTGTCGTCCGGGCGGTTCGAGGGATTGCGATCGAGGAAGGGCAGTGCGATCAGGACGACGATGATGACGTTCGGGATGGTCACGCCCGCGACCTGCGGGTGGAGGTATCGCAGCAGCTCCTGCAGGCCCAAGAAGTACCACGGGGCCTTCGACGGGTTCGGCGTCTGGTTGATGTTGGAGAGCTCGCGCAGCGGCGCGTCGACCGCGATCGAGAAGACCGTCAGCAACGCCGTCACCACGAGCAACGAGACGAACTCGGCCGCCATCAGGTGCGGCCACACGTTGACGCGATCCATCGGCTGCCGCTCGACCTTTTGGATCGCTTCCGGCTTGACCACCGCGAGAAGCCTCTGCACGCGGTCGGGCACCGCCACCGGGCCGTTGCCCGCGGCCCGCTTCGCCGGAGCGCCGGTCGTGGGACGCGCGGCCGGCTTGGCCGGGGCCTGTGCGGCGGCGGCGGGTTGCTGCGCCGCGCCCTCTGGGGCAGGCGCCGGGGCGGTCGAGGCGACGGCCTTGGTGGGATCGGCGGCGCCGCGCTGAGCCCGCACGCGCGCCGCCTTGGCGCGCGCCTGCGCGACCGCGGGGGAGGAGCCCTTGGCCTGCTCCTCCTTCAGGACCTGCTCGTAGACCTCGTCCGGCGTCGCCATACTCTCCTCCGACCCCTACATGGGCCCCGAGATACCCCCGTCCTTTCTAACTCTCCAGAAGTGCACCGAGATGAACAACACGATGATGAACGGCAGAAACAGAACGTGAAGCGTGTACCAGCGCAAGAGCGTCTCGGCCCCGATCACCGGCCCACCGAGCAGGAAGAAGGCCACCTGGTCGCCGATGACCGGCGTGTTCCCGCCCATCTCGGTGCCGACGGTGACCGCCCACAACGCGAGCTGATCCCACGGCAGCAGGTAGCCGGTGAAGGCGAGCAGCAGCGTCAGCAGGAGCAGCACCACCCCGACGATCCAGTTGAATTCTCGCGGGGGCTTGTACGCGCCCGTGTAGAAGACCCGCGCCATGTGGAGGAACACGCTGATGACCATGAGGTGTGCGCCCCAGCGGTGAAGGTTTCGGACGAGCACGCCGAAGCTGACCGACGTGTGAATCCGAAGCATGTCCGCGTACACAACGTCGACCGCGGGGCGGTAGAAGAACATCAAGTAGATACCTGTGATCGTCAACAGGATGAACAGGAAGAACGTCAGCCCCCCGAGGCACAGCGTGTAGCTGAGCTTGATGCCGTGCCGCTTCACCTTGACCGGGTGCAGGTGATAGAGCACCGAGTTCATGACGACGTAGGCGCGGTTTCTCGGAGAGTCGGCGTAACCGCGCCGGAAAATCGAGCCGGGGCGGAACATCGATCGCCACACCTGGCTGTTGTGAAGCTGATCGAGTCTCTCGGAGAGCTTGTCCTTGATCGCTTCTCTACGGGTCGCCACTTACGTCTCCCTAGGACGCCTTCTGCGACTGCGGAACCGTTCCCATCGCGCGCCCGCCGCGCTTGGCCTTGCCCCCGGTGACGCCGCTCTGCACCAGAGCCCCGGTGGGGCAGCGTTCGACGCACAGGTTGCAGCGCGTGCACGCGTTGTCGTCGATGAGAAACAGGATGTCGTCCGGCTCCATCTGCCGGGCGAGCTCGACGTTGCCCGAGTCGGCGACCGACGTCGGATCGACCATGAAGATGCAGTACCAGGGACAGATGTCGACGCACCCCTCGCACAGGATGCATTGCTCGGGGATGAAGTCGATGAAGTTCTTGGGCTTGACTGCGCCCTTGAGCCAGTCCGCATCGACGAGCTGCATCTCGTAATCGGTGCGGAAGATGGGCTTCTCGATGATCTCCATCCGCTTCGGTTCGGGCGTTTTTGGCATCGTGGCTCCTACTTACCGGACAAGTAGCCCTTGACGGTGTCCTGGACCCCCTTGGCGCCGGTGCGCTTGCGTTTCTTCTCCTGCCAGAAGTACGCGAAGACCAGCATGCCGATGAGGATGGTTATCTGTACGCCGTTGGCGACGAGGTCGCGAACGATCTGAATCTGCGCGGGGTTCAGGCCCTCTTCCGAGACCACCGGGAGCTTCTTGGAGAGGTCGATGAGGGCTTCGACCTCGTTGTCGGCTTCATAGATGATCCAGGACGGAAGCTGACCGAGGAAGACGATGGCAAAAGCGAAGATCAGGGACCCGAGAACCAGAGCCCGGGTCCACGTCATCGGTTTGTCGGTGTACTCGTAGACGCGTTCGGGGATTGCCATGCGACGGCCATCCTAACAACTGGTGCGCCGTGTCCTCTTGCGACTTTGTGCGTTTGAGCAGGGATTTTGAATCTAACGAGAGAGGTCGTCGAGCCGGCGTTCGAGCTTGCGTTGCCTCATCCCGATGGACAGGAGATAGGCGCCGATCCCGACCCACACCGCACTGAAGGCGACGAACAACCACGCCAGATCGCTCATCGTCGAGCCGTCCCCGAGGGTTCCCGAACCGCCGGTCGCTCGCTCCGCTCGCGGGCGCGTCGGTCGTGGGCGGTCTCGAGAGCCGCAACCTTGTCCTGCACACGACCGAGCCCGACGCGCGCCGACAGCATCCACGCGAAGAGCAGCGTGAAGGCCACTAGGGAGGTAAAGAACGCGAGCATCTCCCCTCCGCCGAGCCCCGAGTCACGAACGAGATCGGCAGGGGTTGGACCACGCGGGTGAAGCGTGCGCCACCACTGCACCGAGAAGTGGACGATCGGGACGTTGACGAAGCCGACGATCCCAACCACCGCGGCGACCCTCCCCACTCTTGCGGGATTCGTGGCGAGCCCCCTCAGCAGGAGGTAGCCGACGTAGGTCAGCCACAGCACGAGCGTCGACGTCAGCCGGGCGTCCCACTGCCACCATGTCCCCCACACCGGGCGAGCCCAGATCGGGCCGGTGACGAGCACGAGGGTGGTGAAGACGACCCCTACCTCGGCAGCCCCGTGGGCGAGGAGGTCCCATCGGCGGGCGCCGGTGCGGAGGTAGGCGATCGAGGCGATGAACACGATCGCGAAGCCGAGATAGGCGGCCCAGGCCGAGGGGACGTGGAAGTAGAAGATGCGCTGGAGCTGCCCCCCCATGGCGTCGGTCGCCTCACGGGCGACGAAGAAGATGAAGTAGAGGGCGAGCGCGGTGGCGCCCCACGCCGCGATGCCTAGCCAATCCAGCGCGCGCGGGGACCGGGACGGAGCGAGGGTTTTTGCCATCGTCTTGAGCCTACAAGGGCCCGTCCCTTAGCCATTCGGCCTGAGGAGGCGGGCGAGCTCGAAGTGCATCGGATCCGGCGCGCTCCACCGACCACCCCACGCAAAGCCCCAGCGCTCGAAGACCTCGACGATGCGGGGATCGAGGTCCCCTCTGGTGCCGTAATCGTTGGTCGAGACGTTGATGTCGAATGCGAGTCCGAACGCATGCATGGACAACGGTCGGCGGGGATCGCGGTCTATGAAACGGGGCACATAGCAGCCGCCGTAGTCGCCGGGCCGGATCGACGCCGTGAGGCCCTCTCGCTCGATCTCGGCAAGAGCGGCACGCAGCTGGTCGAAGATCAGCCGGTGGCAGCGGACCGACCCCAGGATGGGCACAGTTGAGGTCGCGATGTTGGCGGCGACCCACGCGGAATCGGGCTCGACGAAGCCGCCCTTTAGCACCTTGAAGTGAAGGGTGCCGATGAGCCCTCCGCCGGCGGTGCCGATGGGCTGCGGAGCCGCCGGGGGCTCGAGCCGCGCCGGGTCGCTCGGAGTCATGCGCGTGAGACGGGCGTTGGGGAGTCTCCTGCGGAGGCTGCGGCCGAGGACCTCGATGGTCGCGCCGGTTTTCGAACCAACGGCGAGAAGGGAAGGACCTCCGACCCCAAGACGTTGGCCCACCGCGGGCCCGACGAGGAGATCGGCGACGTTCGGCACCCCGTTGTCGGCGAACGCCCCAACGATCACCGTCCCCGCGCCGTCAAGGTCGACCGCTCCCGCCTCACGCAAGCCGAGCTTGCGGGCGGCGTCGAACGTCACAACCGCCTCGCCGGCGAGGAGCGAAGTCCAGACGAATTCGGCGTCGCGCGTCGAAGCCGGAGCGATCGAGCGGAAACTGAGTGGATCGACGACCGCGACTTCGAGACCGACGGGCCCGCGCGGCCCCCGGACTTCGAGTCGCGCCGTCGTCACCGGAGCGACCACCGCCACTCCGCGGGTCTTCGAGATGGACTCCAGACCGCCGCCGCCGATCGGCCGAGGAAGCTGGACGAGAAAGGCGGGGGATGCCGGGGTCACGTCCGGGAGCTGAATGGACCGCGCCGAAGCCGTGCCATGCTCAACAGGGGTCTCGAACACGTCGGGACGAGCGCCGCACGCCGCGACGCTCAGGAAGATCGCAAGAGATGCCGCAAGCCTTTTCATGACCCACTCAGTCGATAGCGAATTCGAATATCAGGGCTCCCACTATGCCAAACAGGACGTCGAAGAAGATCAACAGTCCAAACCATCCCCGTGCGGCCACCGCCTCGAACCCTCCGCCCAAGAAGAGGTCCGAGGTGAGCTCGACCGCGGCTATGAACACGGGCACCAGCGCGGGCAAGGCGAGGATGGGGAGGATCAGCTCACGGCTTCGCGTCTGCGCCGCGACCGAGGCGAACAGCGTCCCGATGACCGTGAAGCCGACATCGACGAGGGCGACGACGAGGACAAGCGCAACCCATCCGGTCCCGAGACCGATCCCGAACAGCAACGCGAAGAACGGAATGAGCAGAGCCTCGACGGCGGCGATGAACGTGAGGTTGGCGGCGGCTTTCGACAGAAAGAGAGCCGAGCGATCGACAGGCGCAAGCAGGAGGGCATCGAGCGCGCTTTCGTCGCGCTCGACCTCGAATGTCCGAGCGAATCCGATGAGCCCCGCGAACAGGACGGTCACCCACAGAAATCCCGACAGGACCTCGGCGAGCGCGATCGCGCCGCCGGGAACCTGGACGGGGGTAGCGAGACGGGGATTCCCGGGAAGGGTGAATGCGAGCAGGAGCCCTACGACCGCGACGAACGCGAGCATCGGGGGGAGCGTGTCGCGGCCGCGCAGCTCCACCCGGAAGTCCTTGCGCGTGAGAGCGAGAGTCTTGGCCGCGAAGCTCGCCTTCATGCGCTGGCTCCTTGTTCGGAGCGCTTGCGATACAAACCGTAGGCCGCTACGCGTCCTCGCCTCAGGACGAGGCCCGCGTCTGCGAACGCCTTCACCTTCTTGGCACCGTGAGTTGCGATCATGCCGATGCGGTCTGCATGCCACCAGGCGCGGATCGCAGCAGACACGATGTCCGCCGCCTCGTCGTCGAGATTGGCATAGGGCTCGTCCAGCAACAGGACGTCGGGATCGTGCAGGAGAGCTCGAGCGACCGCGGCGCGTCGCTTGAGCCCCGCCGACAACTCTTCGACGAGAGTGCCCTTACGGTCCATGAGTGCGAGCTGTTCCAGCATCTCTTCGACGCGCTGCGCGGGCGCCCCGTACAGGCAGGCGAACAGCCGGAGGTTCTCTTCGACCGACAGCCGCGCGTAGAGCCCGGCCTCATGACCCGCATATCCGATTCGCCCGCGCAGAACCTCGTCGGACGACCGGATCAGGGCCTGGCCGAGGTACGCGGCGCCTTCAGTGGGACGCAAGAGCCCCGCGATGACCCGCAGGAGCGTGCTCTTGCCGGACGCGTTGGGACCGAACAGGCCCGTGATCCCCGGCTGCAGGGCGACGTCGATGTCGTCGAGGGCAACCGTGCGCCCGTAGAGGACGCTTACATTTTCGATCCGGATCACGGAGCGGGCTCCGGGGCGCGCATCTCGTTGAGCCGATCCTTGAGGTCGGCGCGACGAGACATCCATTCTTGTTGACCGATCTCGCCGGCCTCGTAGTTGAGGTCGAGCTCCGCGATGGCGGCAACGACATCCTCGCGAGAGCGGGGCTTGGGGACGGGCCTTGTCCTTTCGGGCGGCTCTCTTTTCCGGCGAGCCAGCGCGACGACGACACCGGTGGTCATGAGCGCCCCTATCGCCACAAGTCCCGCGACGAGCCAGGGGGTGTTCCCTCCTTCGGCGGTCGCGGTTATCGGGACCGGGTTGCCGGCGTCGATGGGGGCTTCGCTCGACCAGCGCGCGTAGATGCGCTCGAGATCGATCTCCCCGGCGGGTTGCAGCCTCGGGCTGTCGATCGCGAGCGGATCGGCGGCATGTACCGTCAGCTCTGCAATCGGATAGAGAGCGGGCCGCGACAGATCGAATGCTCCCGTCACGCCCTGGAGCCGGTACGAGTAGGTGACTTGCGTCTCGCCGGGCGGGATCGCGATCGTCGTCGCAAAACCGAACGACGTCCGAACGATCTCGGGGACGTCTATCGACGAATCGATGATCTGGACGCCACCCGCCTCGGCCCCCGCCGGGAGCGCGAACCCCAGCGTCTGCGCGTTCTCGTCACCGCGCCCGATGTATGCGAGCTCGCCGTCGTTGACCACGCGCACGGACTCGATGACCGCGATGTCCCCTTCGTCGGGCACGACGAAGAGGTCGTCGCGTTCGATCCGGATGACCGAAGGATCAGATGTCGTGGGCCACACCCTGAGCGTGGTCTCGATGACCGGGGGGTCGGACGTGTCGTCGGGGAGCGAGATGGGGCTACCGACGAAGAGCCCACCGTCGAACCGCGCGTCGAGCGCGTAGAGACGGTCGTCGCCGGTAGTCAGTCCCTTGAACGAATAACGACCGCGATCGTCCGATCGCACCGTCGTGAGCTCCGGCCGGTCATCGCCGCGCCGCACGGAAGTCAGCGTGACCTCCACCCGGGCCTGCGGCTTGTCGGTCGCGCCGTTGACGATTCGTCCGACGATGGTGCCGGTGGGGGCGGCGCGCGCCGGCAGGGCCGCTACGGCCAGGAGCCCGGCAGCGAGGAACGCGCCTACCGTCCGCACCGGGGACACGCCTCTTCCGGCGTCCTCGGCGCGCCGCAGGACGGACACCGAAGCCGCTCCCGCATCGCGGCGATCTCGGATTCGATGTCGTCTCCTTCGGACGCCTGACGAATGACGTCGAGCTCTTTGAGCGCGGTGAGCGCCTGGACCTCGTACTCGGCGCGCAGCGCCTCGAAGTCGGCGTCCGAAAGCTTGCCGATGGCGACTTCCTGTTCGAGGTCGATGATGGCCCCGAGCGCGACACGTTTCTTCGCGTGCGCCTCCTCGATCAGAAGATCCGGCTCCGCGCGTTCGCTGTGCGACCCACGACGGAGCGGCGCGGCGACATACGCGAGAGCGATCAGCGCGAGGACGGCGACGACGAGAGCGGCGATCACTGCTCGCCTCTCAGATTTCGAAGATCCGCCTCGAGCCGGTTGCGGTCGTCGTCCGAGAGCGTGCGGACCGCAACATCTTCGGACGGGGGTCGCGCGTTCCAGCGACGGGCCGCGAGGAATGCGATCGTCCCTCCGGCGATCACCGCCAGGCCGGGAAGGACCCACGCCAGAAGGCCGGCGCCCTCGGCGGGGGGAGCGGCGCGGATGGACGGCCCGAACTCGTCCACCAGGCGATCCATGATCGTCGCCCTGCTCATACCGTCCTCGGCCCATCCCTCGATGCGGGTTCGCAGCGTGATCGCCTCGGCCGACGGGCAATCGTGCAGCGTCACGCCGGGACAGTAAGGCGACATGATGTTGCGCGCGACCCAGTTGGCCGTGTCCTCGGGCGCCGCGTGCGCGCCGGAGGCAACGGCCACCAGGAGTGTCGCGACGACGGATAGGAGTCCGTACCTCATCTGGTCACCGTCGCGGGTTCGCGGACCGGGACGCGCGCGCCGCTGCGTGCCCCCACGGGAGCCGGACTCGAAATGATCACGCTCATTCCCGCGGCCATGACCGCGGCCCCCGCCCAGATCCACCACGTCAGTGGGTTCACGAACGACCGGATCTCGGCGGTTCCGTCGCGCTCGAAGAAAGAGATCACCACATAGAGGTCCTCGACGGGAGTGCTTCGGATCGCGACCTCCGACTGCCACTGTCGCTGGGCGAGGTGGAAGTTGCGTTGAGGGGCGAGCTCGCCGATGCGCTCGTCGTCGCGTAGCACGCCGATGCGCGCAAGGGTGAGCTGTTTCTCGTCCGTCGTCTCTTGCTCCAGACCTTCGTAGGCGAGCGTGTAGTCGCCGACCGCCATGGAATCTCCGACGTCGAGTTGGGCGCGCCTTTCGACCGAGAAGGCCGAGCCGGCAAAGCCGATGACGATCAACACGACGCCGAGGTGAACGATGTACCCGCCATATCGGCGGCGGTTACGCATCAAGGTGCGCGCGAGCGCGGGGAGCAAAGCGAGGCTCTCGCGTGTCCGGTAGACGCGGCTCCCGCGGGCGAACTCGCCCATGATCGCGAGGGCCGTGAACGCGCACAGCGAGAACGCGAGCAAGGTGCCGACGCTCCGAACCCCGGCTAACCCCAGGCCCGAGGCGACGAGGATTCCGGCCCCGAGCGGGACGCGGACGATGCGACCCAGCGCGCCCTTGCTCATGCGTCGCCACGAGATCAGGGGGCCGATCCCGGTCAGCAAGATGATGGCGAGACCGATCGGCACGAAAACCGAGTTGAAGAAGGGGGGGCCGATCGACAGGCGAACCCCGGTGAACGCCTCGGCGACGATCGGATAGATGGTTCCCCACAGCACCGTGAACGCGGCGGCCAGGAACAGGACGTTGTTTCCCAGGAACGCGGCTTCCCGCGACGCAAGCGAGTCGAGGCGGCTCTCGCTTCTGAGCGAGTCGAGTCGCAGGGCGATCATCGCAAGGCCCCCGATGAGCACGAGGCCCAGAAACGGCAGAAACCACTTGCCAATCGGCCCTTCGGCGAATGTGTGGATGGACGACAGGATCCCCGACCGCGTGAGGAATGTTCCGAACAGCGCCAGCACGTAGGTCAGCACGATGAGCGAGACGTTCCACACCTTCAGCATGCGGCGCTTCTCCTGGATGACGACCGAGTGCAGGAACGCGGTCGCGGTCAGCCACGGCATGAACGATGCGTTCTCGACCGGATCCCATGCCCAGTAGCCGCCCCAACCGAGCTCCGTGTAGGCCCACGCTCCGCCGAGAACGATCCCGATCGAAAGCGCGCTCCACGAGAAGAGTGTCCAGCGCCGAGTCCAGGTGAACCATGAGTCGTCGAGTCGCTTCGAGATGAGGGCTGCTATGGCGAAGGCGAACGGAATGGAGAAGCCGACGAAGCCCGTGTACAGAAGCGGCGGATGAATCACCATCCCGGGAGACTGAAGCAGAGGATTGAGCCCGCTCCCGTCGGCCGGAACGACCGCGAGACGAGCGAAGGGATCGGCCGGGCCGACGAGAAGGAACAGGAAGAACGTCGCGATTCCGGCGAGCACCGCCCCGGCCCACGCCGAGAGCCGTGGACTGCTAGCTCGTACCCGGCTGAGGGCGATCGCCGAGAACGACGTCAGCAACAGCGCCCAGAACAGAAGCGATCCCTGCATCCCGCCCCACAGTGCGGTGACCTTGAAGACACCCGACAGCGAGCGCGACGAGTAGCCGGCGACGTACGAGTAGGAGAAGTCGTTCGACTGCAGCGCGCCGATCAGAGCCAGGGACGCAAGCGCGGTGAGCGCGGCTGCGACGGTGAGCGACCGTCGCCCCGCTTCGGCGAGATCGCGACGTGCCCGGTGCGCGCCGAGGGCCTGCAGCACGAGGGCTGCGAGGACGAAGAAGAGGGCCGCAATCAACGAGGGGCGGCCGAACGCGCCCACCGTGCTAGCTATCTTTCGCCTTGAACTTCGATGGGCACTTCGCCAGCACCTCGGACGCCGCGAACGTCTGCCCGTCGAAGGTCCCCTGTGCGACGACCTCGACTTGATCTGTGTCGCTCCAGAAGACATCGGGGAGCACCTGGGTGGTCGTCACCGTCAGGTCTTTCTTTCCGTCGGTGATTGCGAACGTCACCGACGAGCCGTCACGCTCGATCGAGCCGGGGGCGACCTTGCCGTTGACCCGATACTCTTCCGAGGCATTGGTCGGGCCGAGGGCGCGCACCTCGCTGACCGTCCGATAGAAGGAGGCGGCCCCCGGACGGCCCATCGCCCACACGACGAGGCCGACGATGAGCACGACCACGACTCCGCCGCCGACCAGGAACTTGGCGCGCCGCTTGGGAGAGACATCCGTGGTGAGTGCATCCATGAGCTTCCAAGCGTACAAGGATAGAAAATGTTCAGGAGATGGCCCATACCGAGGACGTAAGGCTGGACCAGCGGCGAGCCCTGCTTGCGGTTCTGGCGGTCAACGCCGGCTACATGATCGTCGAGGTCGTCGGCGGCGTGGCTTTCTCCTCGCTCGCTCTGCTCGCCGACGCCGCTCACATGTTGTCCGACGTCGTCGCGCTCTCGGTGGCGCTCATCGCGCACCGCTTGATCGAGCGACCGGCATCCGCCCGGCACACGTACGGGCTCCAGCGGGCAGAGGTCCTGGGCGCTCTCGTCAACGGGCTCATCCTGCTCGGGATCGCGCTGCTGGTGGCGGTCGAGGCGTTCCGGCGTCTGGACGATCCTCAGGATGTCGTCGGCGGGGGACTTCTGGCGGTCGCGGCCATCGGTCTCGCGATCAACCTCGTGAGCGCGCGCGTGCTCGACCGCGCGCGAAGAGGCAGTCTCAACCTGAGGGCCGCGATGATCCACATGCTGTCGGACGCCGCGGGGTCGGTCGCGGCGCTAGTCGCCGGGGCGGCCGTGCTGCTGTGGGACGCGACCTGGACCGACCCGGCCGCGTCGTTGGCGATCGCCGCGCTCGTCCTGTACTCGGCGTGGCATCTCTTGCGCGACACGGTCCACGTATTGCTCGAAGGGACCCCGCGCGGCATGGACACGGCCGACGTCGAGCGAGCGATCAACGACCACGCGGGGGTCGAGTCCATCCATCACCTGCATCTCTGGAATCTCGCCTCCGACGTGCCTGCGCTGTCGGCTCACGTCGTGCTGGCCGACGACATGCCCCTGCACGAGGTGCAGATTCGGGGGGACAAGATCAAGGAGATGCTGGCGTCACGCTTCGGGATCGAGCACGCGACGCTCGAGTTCGAGTGTCACGCCTGCGATCCGATCTACGAGACGGAAAGGCCCCCCGACCACGCCCCCTAACTCGATGCCGAGTGGTCGCCACGCGCCCCAGGAGGGCATTTCACGACCACTCGACGGTTAGCGGTCGCGCCCTCGATGCCGAGTGGTCGCCACGCGCCCCAGGAGGTCATTTCACGACCACTCGACGATTAATCACCGGCGGCGAGCATGGCCTCGATCTGGGCCGAGAGCTCCTCGAACGAGATCGCGCCGAGAACGATGTTGCCGCGCTCCGAACCGATCTGCTCCCCGGCCTTCACCGAGAACAGCTCGCCGCTCGCGTCGACGAAGAACGTCTGCGGCAGACCGAACACCCCGAGCGCGTCGGCAAGCTCTTGCTTGGGGTCGCGGACGATCGGGTAGGTGATGCCGAACTTCTCCACGAACCGGCGGGCGCTGTCCTCGGTGTCCTGAATGTTTATCCCGACGAACTGCACGCCGTCATCCCTGAACTCCTGCCATGCCCGTTCGAAGTCGGGCGCCTCCTCCTGGCACGGGATGCACCACGACGCCCAGAAGTTGAGCACCGCGGGGTTGCCGGCCAGATCGGCCTTGGAAATGCTGCCGTCTCCTTCGAGCCGGGCAAGCGAAAAATTCGGAATGGGCCGCTCCTCGGCCGGTCGCAAGGCGAAGGCGATTCCGACCGCCGCAGCGACGCCGAGGACGACGTATCCGATCAGGCGCAGGCGCGATCTCTTGGAAAACCCTTCGAGCTCGTTGGTGGGCACCACAACTACGCAGGATAGGGGCGAGGTGGTCGTTTATATTGCCTGACGCAGCTCAGGCAGGCTCTAACGGGAGAAATCATTGCGAATGCTTGACGTCCGGGCGCGGCTGACGGCGCTCGTTGGGTTGCTTGCCCTTCTCCTGTCGGCGTGCGCCGCGGACGCCCCGCAGGACGCGCTGAAGCCGGCCGGCGAGGTCGCGCGCAAGGCCGACTTCCTGTGGGATCTCACCTTCGGCATCGCCGTCGCGGTCTTCGTGATCGTCGAGGGCTTCCTCGTGTTCGCTCTGCTCAAATTCCGTGCTCGCCCGGGGCGACGGGCGGCGCAATTCCACGGCAACACGCGGCTCGAGGTCGCCCTGGTCGTGATTCCGGCGCTCCTTCTCGCCGGGGTCGGCGTCCCGACGGTCGTGACCATCTTCGACCTCGCCGGCAGACCCAACGACGCCCTCGACGTCAAGGTCATCGGCCATCAGTTCTGGTGGGAGTTCCAGTACCAGCTCGACGACGACGAGGAGCCCGAGCTCGTCACCGCCAACGAGATGCACATCCCGACCGACCGACCCGTGTACCTGACGCTCGAAGGGGCCACCCAGGGCATCACGCCGGGGTTCGCGACCGACGTGATCCATTCCTTCTGGGTGCCCCGCCTGGGCGGCGCGCAGGACCTGGTACCCGGCCGCACGACCAATCTCACGATCCAGGCGGACGAGCCGGGGACCTACCTCGGGCAGTGCAAGGAGTACTGCGGCCTCTCTCACGCCAACATGAGGGTCCGGGTGATCGCTCAGACGCCGGAAGACTTCGAGGTCTGGGCCAACCAGCAGCAGCTTGCGGCCATCGAACCGAGCCGAGTGCTCGAACAGCGGGGGGCCGAGCTCTTCCTGGCCGGCTCGGACGGCAGCGGGAGCTTCGCCGACGGCCCCGCGTGCGCGTCCTGTCACACCGTCCGAGGGCTCGAGAGCGAGCAGTTTCAAGCCACCGGCAGGATCGGCCCCGACCTCACGCACCTCGCGAGCCGGGAGACCTTCGCGTCCGCCCTGCTCGACCTCGACGAGCGGAACCTGGCCACGTGGCTGCAGGATCCCCCCGAGGTGAAGCCGGGGGTGGGGATGCCTGATCTAGGCTTGACCGCGGAGGAGATCGACGCGTTGGTCGCTTACCTGCTGAGCCTGAGATAGATGAATTGTCAGCGTACCCGTTTAGCTTGGTGTGACGAATCTGGTGGTAGGAGGATAAGGAAGGACGCATGGCGCAGGTCGTAGTAGAGCCACGGGGATTCCTTGCCCGCCCGACCGCCACCACCGGGTGGTGGTCGTGGGTCACCACCGTCGATCACAAGAGGATCGGCATCCTCTACTGCGTCACCGCGTTCGTCTTCTTCCTGGTCGGCGGGCTCGAGGCCCTCGCCATCCGGACCCAGCTCGCCCAGCCGGATGGAACCGTGCTGTCGCCCGAGGTCTACAACCAGTTCTTCACCATGCACGGCCTCACGATGATCTTCCTCGTGATCATGCCGTTCGGGGTCGGGCTGATGAACTACGTCGTCCCGTTGATGATCGGGGCCCGCGACGTCGCGTTCCCGCGGTTGAACGCGTTCTCCTACTGGCTCTTTTTGTTCGGCGGGATCTTCCTGTACTCGAGCTTCTTCCTCGGTGGGGCTCCGGACGGCGGATGGTTTGGCTACGCGCCGCTCAACCGGCAGCTTCCCGGCGACGGGATGACCTACTATTCGCTCGGCCTCCAGGTGCTCGGGATTGCGTCGCTCGCCGGGGCGGTCAACTTCATCGTCACGATCATCAACATGCGCGCCCCGGGGATGAGCTTCATGCGGATGCCGGTGTTCGTGTGGATGACGCTGGTCGTCTCCTTCTTGCTGCTGTTCGCCATGCCGGTCATCGCGGTCGCGCTGTTCCAGCTCATGTTCGACCGGGTCTGGGCGACGAACTTCTTCAATCCCGCGCTGGGGGGCGACCCCGTCCTGTGGCAGCACCTGTTCTGGGTGTTCGGCCATCCCGAGGTCTACATCCTCATTCTCCCGGCGATGGGGATCGTGTCCGAGGTATTGCCGACTTTTGCCCGCAAGCCGATCTTCGGCTATGCGGCGATAGTCTTCGCCGGCATCGCCATCGGGTTCATGGGCTGGGGGGTGTGGGCGCACCACATGTTCACGTCCGGGCTGGGACCGGTCGCGAACTCCGCGTTCGCGTTATCGACGATGTTCATCGCGGTGCCGACCGGTATCAAGATCTTCAACTGGATCGGCACCCTGTGGGGGGGCACGATCAGATTCAACACTCCGCTGTTGTTCGCCGTGGGCTTCGTCGCGATGTTCATCATCGGAGGGCTGTCGGGAGTGACCCACTCGATCGTTCCGTCCGACGCCCAGCAGACCGACACCTACTACATCATTGCGCACCTCCACTACGTCCTTTTCGGCGGCGCCATCTTCGGCCTGATGGCCGGGACCTACTACTGGTGGCCCAAAGTGTTCGGCCGTCTGCTCGGTGAAAAGATGGGCAAGCTGCATTTCTGGCTGATGTTCATCGGCTTCAACCTCGCGTTCGCACCGATGCACATCCTGGGTCTGCAGGGAATGCCTCGCCGCGTCTACACGTATCCCGACGGGATGGGGTGGAACTTCTGGAACGGGATCTCCACCCTCGGTGCGTTCGTCATCGCGCTGTCGTTCCTCGTGTTCATCGCCAACGCGGTCATAAGCCGCAGGCGCGGCGAGGAGGCCGGGGCGGACCCGTGGGACGCGCGCACGCTCGAGTGGATGACCACCTCGCCGCCGGTCGAGCACAACTTCGACGAGATCCCGGTGGTCGAGCACCGTGACGACTTCTGGCACCGCAAGTACATCCCCGAGACCCCCGAGCGTGAGCCGCGGCGTGTCTTCGCGGGGGGAGCAAACGGCGACGAAGATGCCGAGGGCCACGGCATCCACATGCCCGACCCGTCGTACTTCCCGGTGCTGGCGGCGATCGGGATCCCGACGATGGCCTACGGGGTCATCTACTCGTGGCCGGTCATCATCGTCGGGGGTCTCGTCGCGCTGCTCGGTTTCTACGGGTGGGTGCTCGAGCCGCCGGCGGAGGAAGGTCTGGGGCACTGATGGCCACCGAGCAGGCAACGATCCACGAGCACCACACCTCGACCGGCCTCGACAGCACCAAGATCGCGGTCTGGGCCTTCCTGGGGTCCGAGGCGCTGTTCTTCGGATCGCTGATCTCGACCTACCTCCTGTATCGGAACCGCGCTCTTGCGGGACCGAAGCCGCACGAGATCTACGACATCCCCTTCACGTCGGTGTCGTCTTTCGTCCTGCTCATGTCGTCGGTGACGATGGTCCTGGCCCTCGCCGCGATCCAGCGCAGAGACGAGCGCCAGATGCGCATCTGGCTTCTCGCCACCGCGTTCTTGGGCATGACGTTCATCGGCGGTCAGATCTTCGAGTTCACGACCTTCGTCGAGGAGGGCCTGACGATAACGACCAGCACGTTCGGCAGCGCTTTCTTCGTGCTCACCGGGTTCCACGGCGCCCACGTCACCGGGGGCATCCTGATGCTTCTGTCGTTGGTGGGGATGTCGATGGCCGGCAAACTGGACCCACAGGCGCCGAAGAAAGTCGAGCTGGTGGGTCTCTACTGGCACTTCGTGGATATCGTCTGGATCATTATCTTCACCGTCGTCTACCTGATCCCCACGAACCCATGAGTGATCCCGCGATCTCCGAACACGGCGAGCTCGAGCACCATCCATCGCCGCGCCAGTACGTCAACATCGGGATCATCCTGTCGATCATCACCGCGCTCGAGGTCGCCATCTTCTACATCGACACCGTGCGCGACATCCTTGTGCCGAGCCTGCTCGCGCTCTCGGCGATCAAGTTCGCGCTCGTCGTCCTGTGGTTCATGCATCTCAAGTTCGACAGTCATCTTTTCAGGCGTCTGTTCGTCACCGGCCTCATCCTCGCGGGGATCGTGTTCGCCATCGTGCTGACGACCTTCTTCGCCCGGGGCGGTGCCGCCCCTGTCGTATCGGGGTAGTGCGGTAATGGTTCTCGCGCACTCGGGGGGAACGTCGCCGTGGGAGTGGCATCCGCATCCCGACGTATGGCTCATGATCGTCGTCCTCGTCGGCGGCTACATCGCCGCGTTGAGGTACTGGGCCCCCGAAGGGAGCCCGGCCGTCCCCGCGTCTCGCAAGCTGAGCTTCTTTCTGGGGGCGGGGATCTTGTGGGTCGGCGCCGACTGGCCGATGCACGATCTCTCCGAGGGCGTCCTGTTCAGCGCCCACATGGTGCAGCACCTCATCTTCAGTCTCGTCGCGCCTCCCTTGCTCCTGCTCGGGCTCCCGCCCTGGCTTCTGCGTCGGCTGATCCGCCCGGGCCCGATCGAGTGGGTCGTGCGCAGGCTCGCCCGGCCGGTGCCGGCGCTCCTCATCTTCAACACCGCGGTCGTGCTCGTGCACTGGCCCGCGGCGATCAATCTCCAGGTGTCGAGCGAGTTCGCCCACTTCGCGATCCACGCGCTGTTCGTTTCGACCGCGCTTCTGATGTGGTGGCCGGTGATCGAGCCCCTGCCGGAGTACGGCTCGATGAACCCTCTTGCCAAGATGTTCTATCTCTTCGTGCAGTCGATCGTGCCAACCGTCCCGGCCTCGTTCCTGACCTTCGCGACGACTCCTCTGTTCGATTCATACGCCGGCGGGTTGGGCATGTCGCCGGTCACGGATCAAATGGTGGCGGGACTGATCATGAAGCTCGGGGGCGGTTTGCTACTGTGGTCCGTCATCGCGTTCATCTTCTTCCGATGGCACGAACAGGAGGAAAAGCCGCGTGAGCTGGCAGAGATGCCGTGGGAGGACTTCGAGCGTGAGCTCCAGGTGTGGGATTTGAGGAAATGATGGACCGCGACGCGCGCTCTGATCTGGTAGGCGAAGTACGTTTCAGGGTTCCTCTTCCGATCGTCATCCCTCTCGGCGCGCTCGCGGTTATTGCGATCGTTGCCGTCGGCTTCGCGCAGGTGCTGTTGGCGGTCGAGAAAGAGGTGGCGGTCGCGCTCGCCCTGGTGGCCGCGCTCAACGTGCTCGGCGCGGCCGCGGTTCTCGCGGTACGCCCCCGGCTGCGCGGAGCGTCCATGGTCGAACTCGCGGTCGTGGTCCTGTATCCGGTGTTGATCGGGATCGTCATCGCCAACGTCGGCATCGGGGGCGAGGCGGCCGAGGGGACCGCGACCGAAGAGGGCCCGGCAGCGAGTGCCGCGGGCGACGTGGTCGTGACCGCGCAGAGCATCTCGTTCAACCGGGACGAGCTCACGGTCCCAGCCGGCGAGGAGTTCACGCTGAGCTTCGACAACAACGACACGGTCCCGCACAACGTGGCGATCTATCCCACCGAGGACCAGATCGAGGGCGACCAGGCGTTGTTCCAGGGCGACATCTTCACCGGTCCCGCGTCCAGGGACTACGAGGTCCCGGCTCTCGAGGCCGGCGAGTACTACTTCCAGTGCGACGTCCACCCCTCGATGAACGGCACCGTCATCGCGTCGGGCGGTGGGGCGGAGGCCGAGGAGGTCCGCGACGGCGAAGAGGGCGAGGGCGGCGGAGGCGGCTAGAACGAGACGTAGACGAACTGGTCGAGCGCCATCGCGCCGAACAGCGCGGCGAGGTAGTAGATCGAGAGCTTGAACAGGCCCCAGGCAGCTCTGGTCGTCGGCCTGCGATACAGCTTCACCGCGAACGAGATGAACAGCCCGTTGAGCGCGAGCGCCGAACCGAGATAGACGAGCCCCATCCGCGCGAGCGAGAAGAAGATCAGGCACATCGCCAAGAGCAGCACCGAGTACAGAAGGATGTGGCGGGCGGTCTCCTTCCGCCCGTAGACCACCGGCATCATCGGCACTCCGGCCGCCGCGTACTCGCGCTCGTAACGCATCGCCAGGGCCCAGAAATGAGGTGGTGTCCAGTAGAAGACGATCGCGAAGAGCGCGAGCGCGGGCAGGTCGACCGTGCCCGTGACCGCAGCCCAGCCGACCAGAGCGGGCACGGCCCCCGCGGCGCCGCCGATGACGATGTTCTGTGGGGTCCGGCGCTTGAGGGCGATCGTGTAGACGAAGACGTAGAACAACAGCGCGCCGATGGCAAGGGCCGCCGCCGGCAAGTTCACCCTAGTCCACAGGAGCGCAAAACTCACCGCGCCCAGGAAGATTCCGAACGCTAGGGCATTACGCGGCTCGATTTGGTGCTGAGGGAGCGGTCGCCTGCGCGTGCGCGGCATGATCTCGTCGATGTCGCGATCGACGAAGCAATTGATCGCGTTGGCGCCTCCCGCTGCGAGTGCTCCGCCGATCAGGGTGAAGAGCACGAGCGAGAGCGGCGGCATCCCGCGCGCGGCGACGATCATCGCCGGCACCGTCGTTACGAGCAGCAACTCAATGATGCGTGGCTTGGTGAGCGCGAGGTAGGCGCGCGCCCTGTCTCCGAGTCCGGGCTTGCCTCGCTCGGGCAGTTCGACGCGCTCCTCGATCGTCAGCGCGCCCGTGTTTTCGGAGATCACGAGCCGCTTCATGCTTCGGCCCCCCGAGGACTCTGCGCGGGGATCCGTGCGGCCGCGTACGCGAGCGACGAGTCGGTAACGACCGCGAGTGCAACGAAGCATCCCCAGATCAGCGCTCCCACCGCGAGGTGCAGCGTGACCGCCACCGGGGCGAGCCCGGTCCACACGTTGAGGGCTCCGACGGCGACCTCGACGGCATAGAGCCCCATCGCGCTGTGCGCGAGCTTGGCCTGCAGGGGGAGCTCCTGCTTGCGCTTGACGAAGCGGATGCCGACGACGAGCACGACGACCGCCACCCCGGCGGCAAGCGCCCGATGAAGGAAATGGACGGCGAACTGCTCGACCCCAAGGTCTGGGACCAGACGACCTCCCATCAGGGGCCAGTCGCCGAACGCGTTGCCGGCGTCGGGCACGCCAGAGAGATAGGACCCCACCATGAGCAGCAGGAGCACCGCCCCGGCGGCCAGCCTCGCTTGTCTGCCCAACGCTCGGTCGGTCGGCGCGAGGGGCTCGCCCCTTCTTCGCACCGCCAGCGCGACGAGGTAGACGAGGGTGGCAAGCAAGGCCATTGCGGTCACGAGATGGAGAACGACCGACTCGGCCTCGAGCTCGAGCTTGACGACGACCATTCCGAGCACCGCCTGAAACAGAACGAGCCCGAACGCGGCGAGAGACGACCACAGGATCCGCCGGTCGTCCCGATGGCTGCGGAGCGCGTGGAAAGCAAGCACGGCAAGCAGGAGCACGAGCCCGCCGGCGACGAGGCGATGCGAGTACTCGATGAGCACCTCGCTGCTCTCGAACGCGGGGATCAGGTGGCTGTTGCAGTGAGGCCAGTCGGTGCCGCAGCCGAGGCCCGATTTGGTCGCGCGCACGAGGCCCCCGATCGTTACCAGGAGAAACGTCGCGCCGAGCGACGCAATCGAGAGGCGGCGCAGCGAGTCCATTCGGGCGTCATGTTACCGGTGTACGAGTAGCGCGCGGGCGCGATTACCCTGGTGTCGCTGATGAAAAGCCGGCTGGTTCCCGTAATCCTTGCGTTCGCTCTTCTCGCCGCGGCGTGCGGCGGGGACGACGACGCGCCCGGCGGCTCGGGCGACGACAACGCGGGCCAAAAGGATTCGTTCAACCAGCCGTTTACGGATGCTGCGGCCTACCCCGTGTTCGCCTCGAGCGAGCTGACCGTCGGCGAGAATCGCCTCCTCATCGGCCTTCTCAACCAGGAAGATGCCCCGATCGCCTCGGAGAAGATCGATGTCGGCCTGACCTTCTTCGACCTGAGCAAGAGCGAACCCACCCCCGAGTTCTCGACCGAGAGTGAGTTCGCGCGGATCGACGAGTTTCGCGGCCTCTACGTCTCCTACGTGGAGTTCGACTCGGCCGGCGAGTGGGGGGCCGAGGTCGACATCGAGGGGGACGGCTACGACGAGACGCTGCGGGCGAGCCTTACGGTAAGCAAGAAGGGCACGACCCCGGCGATCGGCGAGCCGGTTCCCGCATCGGACACGCCGACGATCGACGACGTCGACGAGCTGTCTGAGATCACGACGGATCAGACTCCCGTACGTCGCTTCTACACGACGTCGGTCGCCGAGGCCGTCAGGCAGAACAAGCCTTTCGTGGTTGCGTTTGCCACGCCGAAGTTCTGCACCTCCCAGACCTGCGGTCCGATCCTCGAGGAGGTTCAGGAGGTCGCCGACGAGTTCCCGAAGGTGACCTTCATCCACGTCGAGCCCTACGATCTCGACAAGACCCCCGACCTGGTCCCGATCGACGTGGTCCATGAGTGGGGGCTTCCGAGCGAGCCCTGGGTTTTTGTCGTCGATTCGGACGGCAAGCTTGTGGCGAAGTACGACGTGGTGCTAAGTCAACGCGAGCTGACTGGGGCGCTCAAGAAGTTGTAGCTCCGCGCTTGGGATCAGGCGTCCTCGATCGACCGCGCGACCAACTGGTCGCCGCGCTCCTCGAGCTCGACCCGAACCGGCTCGGCCGTCGCCCTGTGCTCGTTCAGGTGACCGAGATTGAAGCCGTAATCGATATTGGGGTCGATCGAGATCTCGTAGACCTCGTCTCCGTCTCTTACCGTGAAGCCGCGTACGTCCCCCAGGCCACGGGAGTCGATCTCGACGACCACCCCGGTGACCTCGGCCGGCGCATCGGCGTCGTCTCCGCCATCGCAAGCGGGGACAAGAAGTGTCAACGTCACAGCGACGACAATGTATCTGCGCACGGACTTAGGGTAGTCGCGACTATGAGCGCGTTCTCTCCGTCGCTCGAGGAGCTTCAGGCGGCAGTCGATGCGGAGTTGCTCGCGTGGCTCGACCGAAACCGCGAGGAGCTGCCCGAGGCGGTCCCCCTCATCGACGAGCTCGCCCGGCTGGCGCGTGCCGGCGGAAAGAGAATCAGACCGTCGTTCTGTTACTGGGGCTTCCGATCGGCGCACGGAAGCCACGGCGGCGAGATTGTAAGGGCGGCGGCGAGCCTCGAGCTTCTACACACCTTCGCGATCGTGCACGACGACATCATGGACGCGGCCGACGAACGTCGTGGGGAACCAACCATTCATTCCAAGCACGGGACCAGCGTCGCGCTGCTCGCGGGGGATCTCGCCCTCGTGCTTGCAGACGCACTCTTCGCCGGATCCGGCTTTCCTCCCGAGATGGTCCTGTGCGCCTTCGACGCCTATTCGCGGATGCGCAGGGAAGTCATAGCGGGTCAGTACCTCGAACTTGCTTATTCGAGGGAGCCGGCGATGTCAGAAGAGGATGCGCGCCGGATCGCGGTTCTGAAGTCGGGCTGCTACTCGGTCGAGGAGCCGATG
Source organism: Actinomycetota bacterium (assembly GCA_050694275.1). Taxonomy (GTDB): domain Bacteria; phylum Actinomycetota; class CADDZG01; order CADDZG01; family WHSQ01; genus JBOGXF01. Next base: position 47,570 of record JBOGXF010000133.1, read on the forward strand.
CTCATCGGCGCATCGCTTGGCGGCGCGAAGGACGAGTTGCTTGCGGGCCTCGCCCGGTTCGGGAGACCCCTGGGTGAGGCGTTCCAGCTGCGTGACGATCTTCTCGGAACGTTCGGCGAGCCGGCGAGCACCGGGAAGCCGGTCGATTCAGATCTGAGAGAGGGGAAGCGCAACATCCTGTTCGCCAAGGCGGTCGCCGCCCTCGCCGGCGAGGAGCGAACGTTCTTCTTGTCCCGCTGGGGGGCCGGGGCGGCAGTGAGCCCCGAAGAAATCAAGAGGCTCAAGGCTCTTGTCGAATCTTCCGGGGCGCGGGTGGCCACCGAAGGGCTGTTGAGCGAACTTGTGGACAGGGCCGGCGCCGCGCTCGCCGATCTCGACGTCGACGAGGAGGCGCGCGCCGCGCTGGGCACGCTCGCTCGCTCCGCGACCGACCGCAGCGCCTGAAAATCTGGCACGGCGCGGTAGATTTACCGCGTCCCACGGGCCTGGCACACATGGAGCTCTGAGTGGATCCGGAAGCGATCTATCAAGAGGTACTGAAAGAAGAGCAATCAAAGGGCTCGAGCGCTCCCGTCGCGGAAGGACGCGCCAAGGCGGCGCGCTCCCGCGCCGAGGCCGGCTCCCCGCATCCCAAGGACGCGAAGTGGTGGCCGGGGGCCCAGCCCCATCTCGAGGACGGCGGAGCGGCTCCCGAGGAGGCCGCGGAAGAGGCAGCCGCCCCGGAGGAGCCGGCCGCCCCGGAAGAGGCAGCCGTGCCCGAGCCAGAAGCGGCTCCCGAGGAGGCGCCCGCGGCAGAGGCCGCGCCGGCCCCCGCGCCGGCCCCCGCGCCGGCC
>JBOGXF010000134.1:0-28021 GCA_050694275.1 Actinomycetota bacterium
CCCAGCGCGAACGGATCCGACAGCTCGCGCACGAGTTGCGGGATACCGATGATCAGAAGCGGCGCATTGTGGGCGAGCACGTAAGCGATGGCGATCGGAATCAGCGACCACCCGAAGCGCCTCGAGACCTCGATTACGGAGCGATCGCGACCCAGCCACGTCCGCGCGATCGCGACCGCGAGGAGCAGCGGCAGAAAGAACAACAGGGTGAACAGGGCGAGGGCCGCGCTGTCCACGATCATGCTCGGCACCGCCTCGAGCCCCACCGAGGACTTGAAGCTCGTCCATCCAACGGTCTCGCGTACGTTGTCGAGCGTCGTCGAGGCCAGGATGACGAACAGCGACGCGAACAGCGTGAGGGGCATCGCGCGCCGCTCGTCGAGGCCGGCGAGCGGGCCGACGTAGAAGATGCCGTCGGATCGCAGCCGCAGCGGCGCGGCGCGTGAGGCAAACCCGAACAGGATCGACAGCGGATCTGCGTCCGCCCACTTCTCGCCCCAGCGCTCTCGGAACGACAGCGCGTAGAGCGAGTACACGAGCAGCGCGACGAGCACCCAGAAGCCGTCGAACCCGACGCCGGACACGAGCTCGAACCAGAACAGCGCGTAGAGCGAGGCTGGCCCGAGCCACCACGGCGGGGCCGAGGTCGCGACCGGGTCCTGCTCGGGGGCCCGGTACAGGCGCTCCAGTCCCGCCCACGGATCGGCGGCGCGCCACGCGCCCCCGATCACGCTCGACAGGACGATCATCCCCACCACCAGCCCGACCCAGAGCAACAGGGGGGCCGTGGTGAGACCGCCCTCGTCGTTCAGGGCTCCCGCACCCAGCGCGAGGACAAGCGCGACCGCGCCCCCGATCCGCAGGACCCTCGCGAGGATGCGCGCCCCCCCGGCCCCCAGCAGTCGCCGGGGACGAGCAAGCGGTCTCTCTCCCGGCGCGAGGGCGCGAATCAGAAAGGACACGAGGACCGTCGCTCCCGCGCCCCCGAGATAAAGGGACAGAGGCAAGGGGAGCTCGTAGACGCGCCCCACGCCGTGGGCGAGGATCATCCCCGAGGTCACCGAGTGCCCATGAACCTCGCCAGGACCGCGATCCCTATAACTCCGGCGGTGCCGAGCGCCACCGGCACGACGGGAAAGGACGAGCCCTGGTCACCCGGTCCCCCGGCAACCGGTGGCGGCGACTCCGCGCCATCCTCGTCGGGGGCCGAACAATCCTTGTTGCCGGCGACCCTGAACCTGTACCCGCCCTGGACGAGGTGGCCGTCCACCGACGACAGCGCCTCGAAGCGGACTCTCCACGGACCCGGCTCGCCGCCCTCGACGGGAATCGTGACCTCTTCGCCGGAGAGTTGCGCGAGCCCGGACACCTCGTCGCCGCACCCGTCGGTCACCACGAAGATCGAGCCCTGGGTGGGCGCTTCGGTCATGGTCAGGACCACGCTTTCGGGCGGGCCCTGGACGCGCGCGCCTACGGCGGGGTCGGCGGCATCGATCACACCGTGGGCAGAGGCCGACGGCGCGTAGACCGCGGCGGCGAGCCCCGCGGCGGTGACGAGCCATACAAGTCGGCGCAAGGATCCTCCTTTGGATCGCGGTCGCGCCCGAACGGGCGCGCGGTCAGGAAGCGACCGGAAGAGGAGGAGCGCGCGTGCGGCGGCCGCGGTCCAGCAAAGTCGATCGCACCGCCGAGATCATTGCGACCGGGAATGCAACGGCTGTGGTGTGCGAGTGAGGCCGGCGCGTGCGGCGGGCGACCGCGACGCCGGCCCACTCCGCGACTCGGAGGACGAGGGCCCCCAGCAGCGCGATCGCCAGCAGAACCGGCAAACCGAGCCACACCGCCCACTCGCTCACGATGGCGCCGAGCGTTCCACTCAATATCCGTTCGACCACCTCTGCGACCAAGAAGAACCCGACCTGAGCGAGCGCCAGCCGGGCCCACAGAGAGCGCAGGCTTGTTGGTTCGCCGGACGCCGTACGGGCGGACAAGAATGCCCCCGTCGTGCGCCCCAGCACCGACGCCACCCCGAACACCACCGCTGCTGCGACCGCGAGGTCCCAGTAGCCGTGGCCGGACACATGGAGGGTGACGGCGCTGGCGTGGGGATCGGGGTGAACGAGCGCGTAGGAGGCCGTGTGAGCGGCCACGACCCCGGCGACGCTGAGGCCGGCGACGTAGCTCCACGGGGCCCTCGGGGCGAGATGCATCATCTTCTTGAATATCAGATTAGGGCGTTTACCCGGACAAGGCGAACCGATCGAGCACCTCGTAGCGGGCCCCGTGCGGGTGCAGGCGGCTGAGGTAGAGAAGCACGCGATCGACGACGAAGGGGTCGAAGGCCGGCCCTTCGGGAAGACCTTCCAGACGAGCGGGGACCTTGAAGCGGGCGAGGGTGAGATGGGGCGTGAACGCCCGCGCTTCGGCCCGATAGCCGAGCGGCTCGAAGGCGCCGGCGAGATCGGCCGCAAGCCCGGTGAGGAGGCTCGCCGGATCGTCGATCCCGGCCCACAGGACGCGGGCCCGCCGGGGGCTCGGGAAGGCTCCCAAGCCGGCCACGGACACCTCGGCCGGGGCGTGCGACCGCGCGACGACGTCGATCACCTCTTTGACCGCGTCGAAGCGGTCCGAGGGCGTCGAGCCGAGGAACTTGAGCGTGACGTGCTGGTTGGCCGGTGGAAGCCAGCGCGCCTTCTCGTGCTGCTCTTTGAGCGGGGCGATCGCATGGTTGAGGCGCGCGAGCTGATCCTCGGGCGCGTCGACCGCGACGAAGAGCCGCAGCTTGGTGACCTCGTTCATGCCTCGAGCATGCGGCGGCCGAGGTCGAGCGCGCTCGTGACCGCGACCGCACGCACGTTGTCACGGTCACCGTAGCCGCGGACCTTGCGGCTCTCCGTGCGGCCGCGGTAAGCGGCGGCGACGAAGATCGTGCCGGCGGGTATCCCCGATTGCGCGCCGGGCCCCGCGACTCCGGTCGCCGCAAGCCCGAGGTCCGCGCCGACGCGGGCGACGGCCGCCTCGGCGAGCGCCCCCGCACATTCGGCACTCACCGCGCCGGGCGCGTCGAGGATCGCCGGATCGATGCCCGCGACCGCGCGCTTCGCCTCGTCCGTGTAGCAAACGAGGGATCCGATGAAGTAGTCGCTGGCGCCGGGCTGCGCGGTTAGCTCGGCGCCAATCAATCCCCCTGTGAGGGACTCCACGACCGCGATGGTCTCCTTTCTCTCCCGCAGCAATGCCCCCACGGCCGTGGCGAGCGACTCCGGGAACCCCGCGACCGCAGCGTTGCCGAGCCGTTCGCGAATCTGCTCGGCGACCGGGTCGATCACCGCGAGCGCCGCGGCCTCGCTCGCCTCACGCGCGGTCAACCGGACGCGCACCTGCCCTTTGCTCGACAAATAAGCGATGGTCGGGTTGGTCTGAGCGGCGACGATGTCCTTGATCTTCTCGTGCGTCGCCGACTCGCCCAGGCCGATGACGTAGAGCTCACGGCTCACGATCGTGCCGGCCCCCGTGCGCTCCCGCAGGAGCGGCAGGATCACCTTCTCGAGCATCGCCTGCATCTCCCACGGCACCCCGGGCAGCGCCACGACCATCTTGTCGTCCGCCTCGAGGTAGAAGCCCGGCGCGGTGCCCTCCGGATCGATAACGACCGCGCCGTCGGGCACATCGGCCTGCTTGAGGTTCTCCTCCGGCATCTCCCGCCCGACGGAGGCGAAGAACCCTCGGATGATCTCGACCAGCCGCTCGTCCCTCACGAGCGTCCGGCCGAACGTCGCCGCGACCATCTCGCGGGTGATGTCGTCGGGCGTCGGGCCCAGTCCCCCGGTTACGACCACGACGTCGGAGCGCTCGAGGGCCGCGGCCAGGGCGTCGCGGCCTCGCTCGAGATTGTCGCCCACGACGGTATGGAAATACACGCCGACCCCAATGTCGGCGAGGGCGCGCGAGATTCTCTGAGCGTTGGTGTTGACGATCTGACCGAGCAGGAGCTCGGTTCCGACTCCGACGACCTCGGCCCTCACGGCGCGGCTCTTTCGACCCTTTGGGCGCGAGTCCTGATCACGTACTCGTAGCCGGACCACAACGTCGCGGTGACAGCCGCCGTCAGCCAGAACCAGTGCCAGAAGCCCACGTCCCCGGGGAGCAGCCACCACGACACCATCACGGTCTGCAACAGCGTCTTGGCCTTGCCCCACCACGATGCCGGCATCTCTCCGCCGCCGCGCACGATCCGGGTCCTGAAGATCTGGATGTAGATCTCTCTGGCCGCGATGATCAAGGCGGCCCACAGCGGAAACTCTCTCGTGTCGACGAGCACCACCAGGGCCGCGCCGACGAGCAGTTTGTCGGCCAAGGGATCCAGGAACTCCCCCACGCGCGACGCGAGCCCCCATCTGCGCGCGAGGTACCCGTCGAGGAAATCCGACAGGGACGCAGCGATGAAGATCACCGCCCCCAAGGCGCGCTCGTCCGAATCTCCGTATGCGAATACCACAAAGACGGGCACGAGCGCGATGCGAGCGACCGTGATCCAGTTGGGAAGACTCATGTGACCCACACCGGATATGCAGCGTAGCCCACGCGCCATCGTGTAAGAAGGACCGATGTCGTCCCTCGCCGCCGAGCCGACCGAACAGGGTCCCGACGAAGGGATCGCGACCCCGCCGTGGAGGGCACGGGACATAGTTCTTGCGTTTGTCGTCGGCGTCGTGGGCAGCATGGCGGTGCTCATCGTCCTCATCGTCCTGGTAGCCGCACTTTCGCCCGGGTTCGACATGTCCACCAGCGCACAGCTCGCGGTCTTTGGCTCGACCATCTACGCGTCGCTGCTGATCTCGGGGTGGTATTTCGTGCTGAAGCGCAACGGCGCGTCCTGGGTCGATGCCGGGTTGCGGCCGGCCGGGGCCGGACCGGTGATGCTGATGTTCCTGGTCGTGCTGCCGATGATGATCCTGAGCGGCATCGCGGTGCAGGTGAGTCGCGTCCTGTTCGGAGAGGTTCCGAGCACGCAAGAGCAGGTGCTCGGGGGCGAGGCGAGCCTGACCTCATCCGACTATCTGCTGCTTCTCCTGGTTGGGGTGCTGGTCGCCCCCATCGTTGAGGAGTTCATCTTCCGCGGCCTCATCTATCGCTACCTCCGGGGCAAGAAGAGCGTCACCTATGCGGTGCTTGTGTCTGCGGCGATCTTCGCCGTGGCTCACTTCATCCCCACGCTGATCCCGGCCCTGTTCGTCCTGGGCATCGCCCTCGCCCTCGTCGCCCAACGCTACGACAGCATCTATCCCGCCATGATGCTGCACGCGCTCAACAACGCCATCGGCCTGACGATCCTCTACGCTTCCCTCAATTAATCCGCCGAGTGGTCGTGAGACCACCTGTGAGGTGGTGTGGCGACCACTCGGCGAGATCTGGGGAGGCGAACAGGGCATGGGCGACGGGCACAGGTTCCGGCTCACGGTGCTGGGGCGGTACCAGACCCAGCACGAGGGCAACGAGATGGCGGTCACGGTGAACGTACTCGCGGGGCGACACGATCACCTCGTCCACTCCGGGACCCTCACGATGTCGGAATCGGAGTGGGCGACGTTCACGGGGGCCCTGAGGAACTCGCTCGGCGACGACGTCGAGATCGAGGACCGCAGCCGGCGTGGCTAACCGATTTGGTGCTTGCCGATGAGATCGGCGCCCTCGTTGGCGACGATCGCGACGTCGACGTAGTCGCCGACGCTCGGCGGCGCATCGGACGTGAACCGGATCTCGCCGTCGATCTCCGGCGCCTCGCGCTTGCTGCGCCCGATCCACGCGTCGTCGTCGCGATCGAACCGCTCGACCAGGGTCTCGAAGGATCCTCCGACGAGCGACCGGGCGCGGCGTTCCATCGCCGGTTCGGCCGCCATCCTCACTCGTTCCGCCCGCTCGCGCGCGAGCGCTTCGGGGATCTGCTCGTTCATGCCGAAGGATCGCGTTCCTTCTTCGCGCGAGTAAGTGAACACGCCGATCCAATCGACGTCGGCCTGCTCGACGAACGACTCGACCTGGGCCGAGTCGGCGTCGGTCTCGGCGGGAAAGCCGCAGATGTAGGTCGTGCGGATGCCGGCGAGCGGATCGAGATCGCGGATCCTGGCGATCATGCGTTCGAAGCGATCTCGTCCTCCCCACCGGCCCATGCCCTTCAGCACGCGCGGCGCGACGTGTTGCAGCGACAGGTCAAAGTAGGACACAACGGTGTGCGACGACACGATGGTGTCGATGAGCTCGTCGGTCACGCCCTGTGGATGCAGATACATGAGCCGAATCCGGCGAATGCCGTCGATCCCCTCGAGCGCGCGCAACAGCGTCGCGAGTGAGCCGGCTCCGATATCGCGTCCCCACATGACCGAATCCTGGCTCACGAGGGACAGCTCGGATACTCCCTGGGCCGCGAGACGACGCGCCTCGTCCACGATGATCTCGGGCGAGCGGGAGCGAAACTTTCCCCGCATCAAAGGGATCGCACAGAACGTGCACCCTCGGTCGCATCCCTCGGCGATCTTCAGATAGGCCCACGGCGCACGGCCGAAACGCAGACGGGGGCTCGCCGCCATCGACCCGTCCCACCACGCGGGGTCGAAGCGCGTGCCCGGATCGCCGTGGATCCTGTGCTCGAGCGTGCCGGCCGCCACCCGTTCGACGATGCCGGCGATGCGCGGGTAAGCGGCGAAGTCGACGAATGCATCGACCTCGCCCAGGGAATCCGCCAGCTCCTCGGCCGAGCGCGCCACCAGGCATCCGGTCAGCACGAGACCCTTGAGACCCGCGGTGTCCTTGAGCTCGGCGAGGTCGAGGGCCTCCTGGATCGTCTCCCGCCGGGCGGGATCGATGAATCCGCAGGTGTTGACCAGCACGACATCTGCGCCCTGAGGCTCGTCTGTGATCTCGTGCCCGGCAGCGCCGAGCAGCCCGGCGAGGCCCTCAGAGTCGATGGCGTTCTTGGGGCACCCCAGGGTGATGATCGCGACCTTCGGCATGGGATTAAGTCCTGTCCGCCTAGAAGAGGGCTTCGGCGTCCTGCGGGAGCTTCAGCGTCAAAACCTCGCCCGGCGCGCCGAGATTCTCAAACGTCTGACCGTTGATCACGATGTCGACCGCGCCTGCGTTTCCGAGCACGATGTCCATTGTGTTGTCGGCGGTGAAGGGGCCGGCCGTCTCTCCGACGGGGAGCCCCGACCCGGGGCTGGTGTACACGTGCGAGCCATCGGCCGTGACGTCAACCCAGCACGCGTCGCGTGCGGCGGTGATCTCGACCGTGATGCCGTCGTCGAACGCGATGGCGTCGGCCTCTTCCGGAGCCTCGGTGGACTCGGCGGTGGGAGTCGCGCTTGGGGTCGGCGACTCCTCGGCGAGCGTCGATCCGGTGCGCGCCGGACGATCGCTTGGACCAGAGAAGATCCCGAGCAGGCTGATGAGGGCGAGAACACCTGCGGCCGCAGTCGCGGCAACCGCCCACGAGTTCAGCCGGCGACGCTCGCGCGGGGCCTTACGGGCGCGTCGTTCCATAGCCACGATCTGATCGGTATCGGTGCGCCCCGTACCGTAACGGCGGTCGAACTCAGTGACCAACGGGTCCGGGTCGACTCGTAAGTAACGCGCGTAGGAGCGCAGGAACCCGCGCACGTATGCGGGAGCGAGGAAATCGAACTCGTCGGACTCCATCCGCATGAGGAAGTCCGCGCGGATCCTGGTCTCTTCGGCCGCCCGCTCGATGCTCACCCGGCGCTTGCGCCGAGTTGCCCGCAGGTACGCCCCCATCGTGGGTTCGGTCACGGCGCTCCGGTAATCAACTAGTCGACGTGTTGCCTGGGCCGAAGCCATTATAGGAGCGCGCCGAGCGCGCCCGACCGGGCCCCCGCGAGGTGGACGGACCCTAGGCCTCGGCAGCCTCGTCGGACTGGCGAGAATCCAGCTCCTCGGGGGTCATCAGCACGTCGCGGGGCTTGGAGCCGTGCGACGGGCCCACGATGCCTCGCTGCTCGAGCAGGTCCATGAGCCGTCCGGCGCGCGCGAACCCCACCTTGAGCTTGCGCTGGAGCATCGAGGTCGAGCCGAGACCGCTGCGCACGACGAGATCGAGGGCCTCTTCGAGGAGCTCGTCGTCCCCCGAGGCGTCGGTCGTGATGCCCCCGATCGATTCGTCCGCGGTGACGCCTTCGATGTAGTCGGGTTGTCCTTGCCGGCGCGCGTGTCCCACGACCGCCGCGATCTCCTTCTCGGTCACCCACGCGCCCTGGATGCGCCGCGGCTTCGAGGAGTTCGCGTGAAGGAACAACATGTCCCCATGACCCACGAGCTTGTCGGCTCCGCCCTGATCGAGGATCACGCGCGAGTCCTGCTGTGACGCGACGCTGAACGCGAGCCGCGATGGGATGTTCGCCTTGATCAGACCGGTGACGACGTCAACGGATGGACGCTGGGTCGCGATCACCAAGTGGATGCCGACCGCGCGCGCCATCTGTGCAATCCGACATATCGCGGCTTCGACATCCCGCGGCGCAACCATCATCAGATCCGACAGCTCATCGATGACGACGAGGACGTACGGAAGTGCCTCGGGATCGGGGTCGTCGTCGTTACGTTTCACCACTGCACCGCGACCGACGGCATCGTTGTAGAACTCGAGATTGCGCATCCCGTAATGCGCGAGGGTCTCGTAGCGCATCTCCATCTCGCGTACGACCCAGCCGAGCGCGGACGCGGCCTTCTTCGGGATCGTGACGACCGGCGTAAGAAGGTGCGGCACGCCCGAGAAATGGGTCAGCTCGACGCGCTTGGGATCGATGAGGATCATCCGCACTTGATCGGGCCGGGCGCGCATCAGTATCGAGGTGATCATCGAGTTGATGCACGACGACTTGCCCGAGTTGGTGGCTCCCGCGATGAGAAGATGCGGCATGTCGGTGAGGTTGGTCATCACCGCCTCGCCCGAGATGTCCTGGCCGAAGACGACCGTCAGCGGATGCTTGTCTCGTTGCGCCTCGTTCGAGCGGAGGACGTCCCCGAGGGTCACGAGCTGGCGCGCCCGGTTCGGGACCTCGACCCCGATCGCCGAGCGGCCCGGAATGGGAGCGAGGAAGCGCAGCTCGCCCGAGGCGAGGGCGTACTTGACCTCGTTGGACAGCGACAGGACGCGGTTGACCTTCACCCCGGCCCCGAGCTCGATCTCGAACCGGGTGACGGTCGGCCCCGCCGTGTAACCGGTCACCGAGGCGTCGACGCTGAACTGCTCGAGGGTCGCCTCGAGGATGCGGATCGTCTCGTCGATCGAACGGGCGGAGACCTCTCGCCGACCGGCGGTCTGAAGGATGTCGAGGGCCGGGAGCCGGTAGGACTTCGAGTCGCCGACCGCCATCGCGAGCTGGGCGGGACGGCCGGCCTTGAGGCCGGGCACCGGTGCCTCGGCCGGAGCCGAGGCCCTTCCCACCGGACGCCCGGACCCTTCGCCGGCGGCTTCCTCTTCGTCCTCGTATTCCTCGTCCTCGTCGTACTCCTCTTCCTCCTCGTCGGCAAGAGCCCCCGCCGCGAGGGCCCGCACGAACGCGACCGCGCTCGCGGCCCCATAACGTGCCCATTCGGCCACGGTCGAGAAGGGCGTGCGGGTAATCACCATGAGCCCGATCCCGAACGCGGCGAGCAGAACGATCCACGAGAGCCACGCCCCCGCCGGCTCCGAGAGAGGTCGGGCCGCAAGCGCCCCGAGGACTCCCCCGATCCCCTGCAGCTTGTCGATCGTCGCCGAGACCGGCCTGTTGCCGAGACCGAGATGCACGAGCCCGGCCGCCGCGATCGTGCAGAGGCCGACCCCGACCATGATGCGGGCGACCTGGTCGCGGGTGTACGGGACGACGACGAGCACCCCGGCCCCCGCCAGGGCGACCGGGACGACGACTTCGAGCCGCCCGACCGCGAGGGTCGAGACATAGGCGAACGCGGCGCCCACCGGCCCGGCACCGCCGGTGTAGATGCCGAGCCCGGCGATCGTGCCCACAAAGACGACCACGAGACCCCATGCCTCGGACGGGGCGTTGGCGACCTGATAGGCGGTCCACCGGGCCGCCGACGAGACGACGTTGGGCCGCCGCGCCCGGCGTGCCGGCGCACGGCGCCGCGGCCCACGCGACGACGGTCGGCGCGAGGGGGCACGTCCACGGCGGCGTGTCCGAGTGCTCACTTGAGGCTCAACTCTAACAACAGTTGACTCAAATCACAGGCTTTGGGGCCATTCGCGCCTCTGCGCAACATTGGTCCGCATCCCGGCACGCCGGTTGCACAAAGGGCGATTTGGCCTGGGCTAGGGGTTAGACCTCCATGATCACCGGCAGGATCATCGGCCGGCGGCGGGTCCGGTGCCACACGAACTCGCCGAGCGCGCGGCGACACGTTTTCTTGATGGCGCCCCAGTCGGTCACCTGCTCGGCCTCGAGCGCCTCGAGCGCGTCGGCGACCCGGTCGGCGGCCTCTTCGATGAAGTCTCTCGACTCGTCGATGTGCACGAACCCGCGGCTGATGAGATCGGGGCCGGCGAGGATCTCGCCGCTCTGGGCGTCGATCGTCACGACGCAGATGAGGATCCCGTCCTCGGCGAGGTGCTTCCGGTCGCGCAGCACGACGGGTCCGACGTCTCCGACGCCGAGACCGTCCACGAGCACCATCCCGGCGCTCACACGGTCCCCACGCGTCACCTTGCCGTCTTTGAGCCACAGGGTGTCGCCATCCTCGACGATCGTGATCGCCTCGGACGGAATGCCCTCCTCCTCGGCGATCTTTGCGTGCATCGCAAGATGGCGGAACTCGCCGTGGACCGGAGTGAAGTGACGCGGCCTGACGAGCTTGAGCATGTGACGAAGCTCGTCGGACGCGGCGTGGCCCGAGACGTGTACCGGGCTCGTCTCGGCGTGGTACACATCCGCCCCGCACCGATACAGGCCGTTAATCACGCGATGAACCGCGGCCTCGTTGCCCGGGATCGCGCTCGCCGACAGGATGACCGTGTCCCCCGGCACCGCCTTAACCGCCTTGTGCTCGCCGGAAGCGATGAGCGCGAGCGCCGACAGGGGTTCGCCCTGGGATCCGGTGCACACGATCACCATGCGCGCCGGATCTTCTCGATCGATGGCCTCGACGTCCACGATCGTCCGATCCTCGACCCTGATGTGGCCGAGCTCGCGGCCGACCTCGACGTTGTTCACCATCGACCGCCCCACGAAGGCCACGTGCCGCTCGGACTCCTCCGCGATCTCGCACACCTGCTGAATGCGATGCAGGTTGGAGGCGAAGCACGCCACGATGATGCGGCGCCCGGCGCGAGCGAAGATTGCGCGCAGCGTGTCGCCCACTATCGCTTCGGAGGGAGTTCGTCCGAGAGTCTCCGCGTTGGTCGAGTCCGCCAACAAGAGATCGACGCCCTCGTCGCCCAGGCGGGCGAACCCATCGAGGTCGGTGAGCCGGCCGTCGATCGGCGTCTCGTCGATCTTGAAGTCGCTCGTGTAGAGAATTCGTCCGTCGTCCGTGTCCACCGCGATCGAGACCGCATCGGGGATCGAGTGCGACACCGCGAGGAAGGTGCACGAGAAGGGACCGATGTCCCGCTTCGAGGGCGCCTCGATCTCGACCATTCGTCCCTCGACGCCCCACTCGTCGAGACGCCGGCGAGCGATCCCGAGGGTCAGCGGCGTCCCGTAGACGGGCGCGTCGACCTCCTTGAGGAGCCACGAGAGCGCGCCCACGTGGTCCTCGTGGCCGTGGCTCAGGACGATCCCGACGCAACGATCGGCGCGCTCGGACACGTACGAGAAGTCGGGAAGGACAAGATCGACCCCCAGCATCTCGTCGTTCGGAAACGAGAGGCCCGCCTCCAGCACCAGAAGCGCGCCGTCCGAGTCGACCGCGAACATGTTGCGGCCGATCTCGCCCAAACCCCCTAGGAAGATGACGCGCGCGCCGCGGCTCACGATCTCACAGGAGCCCGGCGTTCTCCAGGGCCGTGCGGATCGCGGCGTCCTCGTCGGCGGTCGCAGGCACGAGCGGAAGTCGGGGCTCTCCCACCGGGAGACCGATCATGGCGGCGGCCGCCTTGATCGGGATCGGGCTCGACGTGATGCCCATCATCACCGACATCAGCGGCAGCAGCTCGAGGTAGATGCGTCTCGCCTCGTCCGTCTTGCCGTCGTTCCACGCGGCGAAGACCTGCTTTATCTGGGCGCCGACGAGATGCGAGGACACCGAGATGATCCCCACCGCCCCGGCGGCGAGATGCGGGAGCAGCATCGGGTCGTCGCCCGAATAGATCTCGAAGTCCTCGTGGCCGGCGCGGTCGAGGTCGGCGCGCAGCCTGGACGTCTCGCTCGGGTCACCGACGGCATCCTTCACCGCAACGATGCGCTCGTGCTCGGCGAGCGTCACCATCGTCGGGCGCTCGACGCGCCGGTTGGTGCGGGGCGGGATGTCGTAGATGACCACCGGCGCGCTCGACGCGTCGGCCACCGCATTGAAATGAGCGATCAGCGCGTTCTGCGGGGGCCGCGAGTAGTAGGGCGTGACGACGAGACACGCGTCCACCCCCAGCTCGCACGCCTCCTTCGTGAGCTCGATCGACTCCGCGGTGTTATACGTTCCGGTCCCGGCGATCACCGAGGCGCGGCCCCCGACCTCGTCGACCACCGTCTCGAACAGGGTGAGTTTCTCGTCGTGCGACAACGTGGGGGACTCGCCCGTAGTGCCGCTTACCACGAGCCCATCCGAGCCGTGCGTCACGAGATGAGAGGCGAGAGCGCGGATCCCGTCGACGTCGAGCGAGCCGTCATTCGAAAACGGAGTCACCATCGCGGTGAGCACCTCGCCGAACCTTGCCGTGGTCATAGCTGCCTCCTCTGCCGGGTCCTACTCCAGGATCGTCTCGAGCCTCACGCCCCGAGCTCGCCCTACATCTTGCCCGTCGTAGACGATGATGGCATTCGCGGCCGGACCGCGCTCGTCGGGCATCCTGAGCGTGAACTCGATTGTGACCGACTCGCCCTCTTCGAGCCCGTCGAAGGCGAACACGACGGCGTCGTTGGAGACCGAGTTGGGCTCCGGCTCGATGCCGACGACGGCCGGGTTGCGTCCACCGACTCCGGAATCCACGATCGGGGTCGGAAGCTCTGTGGCCCCGGCCGCCCCAACCCGGGAGAACGCAACGAGAACCGAGTCCATGTCGCCGGGCCCCGGGTTCGTGACCTCGACCACGGCGATCTCGGTCGTGCCGCTTTTCACCGCCTTTGGGAAGGCCAGGCTCAGACGCGGAAGGCCCTCGCCGGACGGAGAGACGTCGGGATTGCGGCCCGCAAAGCACGCGCCGATAGCGACCGGCGCCAGGAGGACCGCGCGGATGACTCTCGTCACAGATCGAGCAGATGCTCGAGCCCAACCGTCAGACCGGGCAGAGCAGGAACCCTTCGGACGGCGAGCAGGACGCCCGGCATGAACGAGCTCCGGTCGAGCGAGTCGTGTCGAATGCTCAAGGTCTCCCCCTCCGAGCCGAGGACAACTTCATGATGGGCGACCGACCCGGTGACCCGCAACGAGTGGATGCGGATACCGGCGACGTCTCCGCCCCGGCTCCCTTCCAGCAGCCGCGCCGCACCCTCTGTGACTTGCCACGGCTTCCCGCGCGCGTCGTTCATGAGCGACGCGGTGCGGAGCGAGGTCCCCGACGGCGCGTCGCGCTTTTTCGTGTGATGGCGCTCGATTATCTCGGCCGTATCGAAGAAGGGTGCCGCTTGGGCCGCCAACCGCATCATCAACACGGCTCCGACCGCGAAGTTGGGAGCGGCGAATACGTTGGCACTTCCACCTTCGGTCCAGCTCTCGATCTCCTCGAAGTCACCGGCCGACAGGCCGGTCGTGCCGACGACCGCGTGAACCCCGTGGGTCACACAGAAACGAATGTTGTCCTTGACCGACCCCGGAGTGGTGAAGTCGACCGCGACCTCGGCCCCCGCAGAGACCAGCCGGTCGAGATCGTCGTCACGGCCCACTCGGGCGACCAGCGAGAGACCCTCGTCGTCCTCGACAGCGTCGCAGGTCGCGGTGCCCATCCGCCCGGCCGCTCCGAGTACGCCGACCCTAATGCCCATGGATCATGCCGCGTACTGGTCGAAGGCGCCCTCGTCGAACGGTCCGACCACGGTCACCTGGAAGCGTTTCGAGCCGACCACGCGCTCCGCCACCCGTCTCACGTCGTCGATGGCGACCGCGTTGAACCGCTCGATCAGCTCGTCGATCGACAGGATCTCGCCGGTGGTGAGCTGCTGCTTGCCGAGCCGGTTCATGCGGCTGCCGGGATCTTCCGATGACAGCACGAGCGATCCCCTGATGTGGCCCTTGGCCCGTTCGAGCTCGGCCTCATTGACGCCCTCGGTCAAGATCGAGTCGAGTTCCTTTCGCACGAGATCGATCACCGTCTCGGCGTTCTGAGGGGTTGTGCCGGCGTAGACCGCGAAA
Organism: Actinomycetota bacterium; assembly: GCA_050694275.1. Classification (GTDB taxonomy): domain Bacteria; phylum Actinomycetota; class CADDZG01; order CADDZG01; family WHSQ01; genus JBOGXF01. The sequence goes on from JBOGXF010000134.1 coordinate 14,518, forward strand.
GTGCCGGCGTCCGCGAACAAGGACCTGTACGAGTACACCGAATAGGCGAGGCCCCGCTTCTCGCGGATCTCCTGAAAGAGTCGCGACGACATCCCACCCCCGAGGATCGTGTCGAGCACCGCAAGCGCATGCCGGTCGTCGTGCACCCGCGGCAGACCGGGCATCCCGAGAACGATGTGAGCCTGCTCGGTCGGGCGCTTCACCACGTGCGCGCCGGCCGCCGGCACCGGAGGGGGTCCGCTGCGCAGCGTCCGGCGTCCCCCGGCCGAAGGGAATAGGGCGCCGACTCGTGCCACCAGGTCTTCGTGATCGACGTTGCCCGCGGCCGCGACCACCATGTTGGGAGGGAGGTAACGCTCGCGCCAGTACTCGACGACCTGACCGCGGCTCACCGACGCGATCGTTTCGTTGTAGCCCAGGACCGGACGGCCGAGAGCGTGTCCGTCCCACATCGTGCGATAGAAGATGTCGTGTACGAGCTCGTCGGGTGCATCCTCGTGCATCGCGATCTCCTCGAGGATGACCCGCCGCTCGGATTCGAACTCGTCGGACGCGAGCGTCGAGCTCGTCAGCATGTCGGCCAGCACGTCGAGCGCCATGGGCAGGTCGCTGTCGAGGACCCGCGAGTAGTAGCACGTGTATTCCTTGCTGGTGAAGGCATTGATGTCGCCTCCGACGGCGTCGAACGCGTCGGCAATGTCCTTCGCGCTCCGGCCCGCGGTCCCCTTGAACAAGAGGTGTTCGAGGAAGTGGGATGTCCCCGCGATGGTGTCCGGCTCGTCGCGCGCCCCCACGTCGAACCAGAACCCGACGGTCACCGAGCGGACCGACGTCATCTTCTCGGTGACAACGGTGACTCCGGAATCGAGCGTGGTGCGGGCGAAAGCCAAAATCGGGACCTACTCGCGCTCGTCCCGCCGCGGCGCGCGCTCGCGCCGGGAGCCGCGGTCGCTACGCCCCCGGCCCCCGCGGTCACGATCGCGATCCCGGTCGCGCCCACCTCGGTCGCGCCCTCCTTCGCGGCGCGGCCCTCGATCGCCGCCGCCGCCGACTGCGGCGGCGCGGGCTTCCTCGATCGTCTTGCCCTGCTCGACCTGTCGCTCCAGCCACGTCACCGGCGTGAGCGACACCCGGCCCTGGCTGTCGATGTCGGTGACCTCGACCTCGAGCTCCTCGCCGACGTTGACCGCGTCCTCGACTCGGTCGATGCGACCTTCACCCAGCTTGGAGATGTGAACGAGCCCGTCACGCCCGGGCGAGATGTTGACGAATGCGCCGAAGGTGGTCGTCTTGACCACCTCTCCCGCATACCGTTCCCCGACCTCGGGCAGCTTCGGGTTCGCGATCTGGTCGATGAGGCTTGCCGCTGCGTCGGCCGATTCCTGATCGGCCGATCCGATGAGGATGGTTCCGTCCTGCTGGATGTCGATCTCGGCCCCCGTGGTCTCGACGATCATGTTGATCGTCTTCCCCTTCGGCCCGATGACCTCGCCGATCTTGTCGGGCGGCACGGTGATCGCCATGACCCGCGGGGCATACGGAGCGAGCTCGCTTCGTGGGCCCGGGAGCGCCTCGACCATCTTCGAGATGATGTGCAGCCGCGCCTTTTTGGCTTCCAGAAGCGCATCCCGGAGGACATGAGCGGGGATGCCCTGGATCTTCGTGTCGAGCTGAAGGGCGGTGACGACGTCCTCGGTTCCGGCGACCTTGAAATCCATGTCGCCGAACGCGTCCTCGTCGCCGAGGATGTCGGTCAGGGTGACGTATTTGCCGTCTTGGGCGATCAGTCCCATGGCGACCCCACCGACGTGCTTCCCCGCGCGCAGCGGGACCCCGGCGTCCATCAGCGATAGCGAGGATCCGCACACGCTCGCCATCGACGTCGAGCCGTTGGACGAGAGGATTTCGGACACCACGCGGATCGCGTAGGGGAAGTCCTCCTTCGGCGGGATCAACGGCTCGAGGGCCTTCTCGGCCAGCGCACCGTGGCCGATCTCGCGGCGTTTGGGACCGCGCATGAAACCGGCTTCGCCGGTCGAGTACGGCGGGAAGTTGTAGTGATGCATGTACCGCTTGCGCTCCTCGAGCGAGAGGTCATCGATCATCTGCTCCATGCGCTGCATCCCCAGCGTGGCCAACGACAACGCCTGCGTCTCGCCGCGCGTGAACAGGCCGGTGCCGTGCACCCGTGGGATGACCCCGACCTGAGCCCAGATCGGGCGGGTCTCGTCGGGCTTGCGTCCGTCGACCCGGACGCCCTCGTCGAGAATGCGCCGGCGCACGAGCTCCTTGATAAGGGATCTGAGCGCGGCCTTGATCTCGCTTTGGCGATCCGGGAGCTCCTCGGCGAGACCCTCCATCACGGTCTCCTCTATCTCGGCGAGACGGTGGCGCCGGGCGCTCTTGGACGTGATGGCGATCGCCTCACGCAGGTGGCTCTCGGCGGCGGTCTTCACCGCCTGCATGACATCGTCGGAGTAGTCCACGAACAGCGGGAAGTCGGGATGCTCGCCGGCAACCCCTTTCTCTTTACCGGCCACGGACACGAGATCGTTCTGAAGGCCGATAGCGTCCGCGATCGGGCCCTTGGCGAACTCGATCCCGTCGGCGAGAAGCTCCTCGTCGGGAGCCCGTGCGCCGTCCTCGACGAGATCAAAAAGGTGCTCCGACCCGCCCGCCTCGATCATCATGATGTCGACCTCGCCGGACGGGTTCATGCGCCCCGCGACCACGAGCTCGATCGTGGAGCTCTCCTCTTCTTCGTGGGTCGGGTTTACCACCCACCCCCCATCGGCGTGGCTCAAGCGCACGCATCCCACCGGCCCCTCGAACGGGATGTCGGATATACAAAGCGCCGCCGAGGCGGCGTTGACCGACAACACGTTCATCGGGTTCGAGTTGTCGACCGCAAGAGCGGTGATCACGATGTGGACCTCGTTGCGAAACCCGTCGGGGAAGCTCGGTCGCATCGGACGGTCGATGAGACGACAAAGAAGCGTCGCCTTCTCCGACGCGCGGCCCTCGCGGCGAAAGAATCCACCCGGGATCTTTCCCGCGGCATACATGCGCTCTTCGACGTCGACGGTGAGCGGGAAGAAGTCGGTTCCCTCGCGCGGTCTCGACGCCGTGGCCGTCGCCAGGAGCGTGGTCTCACCGACTTGCGCGATGACCGCGCCGCCGGCCTGTCCGGCGACGCGTCCGGCTTCGAACCTGAATACCTTGTCGCCGATCTTCTTTTCGACTGACTTACCTTCCGGCATCATTTGCTTCCCTCCTTGAGACTCTCGCCCCGCGGCCAATGCCGCGGAGCTGTGCCAAGAAGAGGTGCCAGCCGGGCCGATTCTCAGTTGGAAGACCGCCGTCGGGACACGAAGACGAGCTTGCAACTGATAACCGACGCCGGATCCGGCCCTCTTCTGGCGTGCCGGTCACACTTTCCTTTCTACAAGCGCATCACCGCCGGAGGCCGAGCGACTGGATCAGCGAGCGGTAACGGTCGACGTCCTCTCGCTGGAGATAATCGAGGAGCCTTCTCCGGCGACCGACCATCACGAGAAGGCCGCGCCGGCAGTGATGGTCCTTGGGATGAGTCTTGAGGTGGTCCGTCAGCTCGGAGATGCGCCTGCTCAACAGGGCGATCTGGACCTCCGGGGAGCCCGTGTCACCTTTGGCACGGGCGTACTCCGAGATGATCTTGTCCTTATCTTCTTTCACCAAAGCCATGCGCGGTGCTCGATTGCCCTTCTGTTGTGGTTCCCGTAGGTGGTCCTGCGAAGATCGCCCATTGGGCGGACGGTGCATCATCCTAGCAGGTCAGCGCTCTCGTAGCCTCGACGTCCCGGGCGATCTGGTCGATGAGCCCCTCGACCGAATCGAACTTGCGCTCGTCTCTGAGACGCTTGTGGAACTCCACGCGCAGCACCCGGCCGTAGAGATCGCCCGAGAAGTCGAGCAGGTAGGCCTCGATGCGGGGGCGAACGTCCGCCTCGTCGACTCCAAAAGTCGGGTTGACGCCGACGTTGATCGCCGCCGCATGGATCTCTTCATCGAGACCGGCCCGGCCGGCGTAGACGCCGGTCGGCGGGTGCGCGTAGGCCTCGTCGATCGCGATGTTGGCGGTCGGGAATCCGAGAGCAACCCCCCGGTCGTCTCCCCGCACGACCTCGCCGTCGAGGTCGAAGGGCCGTCCCATGATGGCCCGGGCAAGCTCCATGTCGCCGGCCGCGACCGCGTCGCGCGCCCGGGTCGAAGACGCGGGACCGCCTGAGACTTCGGCGAGGGGGAGGGAGCGGACCGAGAACCCCATCTCCTCTCCCAGCCGGCGCAACAAGGCGACGTCGCCGGTCGCCTTGCGGCCGAAGCGCCACCCGTCGCCAACCACCAAGGCGCGCGCCCCGAGGCCCGAGACGAGGACGTCCTCGACGAAGCGCTCGGGGGGCCACGACGAGAGCTCCCGGTCGAAGGGCAGGATCGCGAGGGTGTCCACGCCGCATTCTTCGATCAGCTCGACCTTTCGCTCGGGCGTGGTGAGCAGGGGCGGAACCGCGTCGGGACGGAGGGTCGCGGCGGGATGGCGGTCCCACGTCACCACGACCGACTCCAGCTCCTGCGCGCGGGACGCGTCGAGCGTGCGCGCGATGAGCGCCCGATGCCCCACGTGCACCCCGTCGAAGGTCCCGATGGTGACCGCGCTCCCCTGCTCGGTGACCGCGAGCGCGTCTCGCCCGAACAGCGTTTTCACGCCGAGCCCACCACACGATCCGCTATCAGCCGGTCGCCTGCGCGCCCATACACCGCGACCAGGCGATCGCCCGACGTCAGCGCCACCGGCTCGCCGTCGGCGATGCTCTCGTCGCGCACCGGGAGCGGGCGACCGTGCGAGACGAGGGCCGCGTCGTCGTCGTCCAGGACAACGCGCCGCAGCTCGCGCACCGCGTCGACGAGCGGCCGGAGAGCATCGGGCGACACGTCGTCGAGCGCGACCGCGTCGGCCTCGGTGAAGCCCCCGGTCTCCATCCGGCGCAGCGCCGACATGTGCGCGCCACAGTCGAGCGCGTGGCCGAGGTCGTGGATCAGAGTGCGGACGTATGTGCCGCCCGAGCAGACGACTTCGAGGTCCGCCTCCGGCGGGTCGGCGGCGATACGCAACGCGACCAGGTTCAGCTCGTGGACCGTCACCGCGCGTGCAGCGCGTTCGACTTCCTCGCCCCGGCGGGCTTTGGCATAGAGACGCTCGCCCTTGGCCTTGAGGGCCGACACCATCGGCGGAACCTGCTCGATGTCCCCGGTGAACTGCCCGAGAGCGGTCTTTAGTCTTGCCTCGTCGAGGCCCGCGCAATCCTTGCGTTCGACGATCTCTCCCCACGCGTCGTGGGTCGAGGTCGCGGCGCCGAAGCGCGCCGTCGCCCGATACTTCTTGGGCCCGTGTTGCGCGTAAGTGAGAAAACGCGTCGCCACCCCGATTCCCACGATCAGAAGTCCGGTGGCGTTGGGATCGAGGGTCCCTGCATGGCCCACCTTCTTGGTGCGGAGCCGACCCCGCACCTCGTCGACCACGTCGTGTGAGGTCATCCCCGCAGGCTTGTCGATAACGAGAACCCCTGCGGTCACAGCGCGGCCTTGATGATCGCGACGCCGCTCTCGATGTCGTCCGCAGTGAACCCCGCCGCGAGCTCGTGCCCGCCCCCACCCTGGGCGCGGGCGATCTCGCCGACGCTTACCGGCCCTTTCGAGCGCAGACTCACCCGAAACTTTCCGTCTTCCTGCTCCTTGAACACCGCGGCGACGTCCGCATCCCGCGTCCCACGCACCGCGTCTATCAGCTTCTCGGTGTCCGCCGGCGTGGTGCCCGTGTCCTCCAGATCGGCGAGCGTGATCCACGAGTACACGAACCGCTCGTCCTCGAACAGCGTGGCGCGCTCGAGCACGTGCCCGAGGAGCTTCAGGTAGCCGAACGGGGACGACTCGAACACCTCGAGAGCGATCGACGGCACGTGCACGCCGTATGCGATGAGGTCGGCGGCGAGCCGCAGCGTGTCGGGGGACGAGTTCTCGTACTGAAAGCGACCGGTATCGGTCACGACCCCGACGTAGAGACAGGTCGCGATGTCGCTGTCGAGATCGACCCCGAGATCCTCGAGCAAGCGGGTGACGAGCTCTGCGGTCGACGACGCCGTCGGGACCACGACGTTGAGGGTCCCGAAGCTCTCGTTCCCGGGATGATGGTCGATGTTGATGAGACAGTCCGACGCGCGCGCGACATCCTCGAGGTCACCGAGACGATCGGCGGCTCCGCAGTCGAGCGCCACGAAAGCCTGGGTTGGAGGAACCTCGTCGGCCCCCACGAGCCGATCGACTCCCGGAAGAAAAGCGTAGGACGCAGGGACTTTGTTCTCCGACGCCCCCAACGAGGGATGGACCTTCTTGTTCAGCTTGGCGAGCCCGAGCGCGATCGCCAGCAGGGAGCCGAGCGCATCGCCGTCGGGATTGACGTGCGTGGCGAGCGCGACCTCCGACGCGTCGCCGAGCGCCGCGACGACCTCGTCCCAGTCCTCTGTCCCGTAGCGCAACGGTCAGTCCTCTTCCTCGTGAAGCTTTCGGAACAGCTCCTCGAGGTGCTGGGCCTCTTGCGGCGACGTGTCGAGCTCGAAGGTCAGCTCCGGGAGGTACTTGAGGCGTATCTGCCGGCCCAGCTCGGCACGCAACACGGGGGCCGCGCTCCGGAGTCCCGCCATGGTCTCCTCGCGTTCTTCTTCGCTTCCCAGGATGCTGACGAAGACGCGCGCGTGCCGCAGATCGGGGGTCACCCGCACGGCGGTGACGGTGGCGAAACCGATGCGCGGATCCTTGAGATCGTGGATCGCCTCGCCGAGCACCTCGAGCGCGACCTTCTGGACCTTCTCCGTTCTCTGGGTCACAGATCCTCCAGGGACGTAATCTCGACGCGGCGGTCGACGATCTCGGCCCGCCCCACCGCGGTCCTGGCGATCGTTTTCTCGACTTCTTGCAACACCTTCTTGCAGTGGGCCCCCGACTCGGCCACGCACGACACGCCGAAACCGGCCCGCTGCCACAGGTCCTGATGGTCGACTTCGGCGATCGCGACGTTGAATTTCTTACGCACCGTCATCGTGACCGAACGCAGCAACCGACGCTTGTCCTTGAGCGATCCGCTCGCCGGGATGAACAGCTCGAACCGGCCGACGCCGACGAACATCGAAGGGCCGGCTTAAGGGGCGATCTCTTGGACCTCGAAGGCCTGAATGACATCCCCTTCCTTGATGTCCTGATAGCCCTCGAGCCCGATCCCGCACTCGTACCCGGTCGCGACCTCGCGCGCATCATCCTTGAAGCGTTTGAGCGAGGAGATTCCGGTTTCGTAGATGACCGTGCCGTCACGAACGAGCCGCACCTTCGAATTGCGACGGATGACGCCCTCGGTGACGTAACAGCCCGCAACGGTCCCGATCCTCGGGACCCTGAAGGTCGCCCGCACCTCGGCTTGCCCGACCGGAACCTCGCGCATCTCGGGCCCGAGCAGGCCCTTGGCCGCGTTCTCGATGTCCTGGATCGCTTGATAGATCACGCGGTAGACACGGATGTCGACGCCGCGATCCTCGGCGAGCGGACGGGCCTGCGCGGTGGGCACGACGTTGAAGCCGATGATGGCCGCCTCGGATGCTTCTGCGAGCGTGACGTCGTTCTCGGTTATCGCGCCTGCCCCCTTTCGGATGATGTCGATCTTGACGAGCGACTGGTCCAGCTTGGCGAGCGCGTCGTCGAGCGCCTCGAGCGAACCCTGGGTGTCTGCCTTGAGGATGAGATTGAGCGTCGGGACCTCGCCGCCCTCCTGCGTGATCGCCAGTAGCGTCTCGAGCGAGGACTTGCCGGCGCTGACCAGTTCGGCGGCGCGACGGTGCTGGCCTCGTTCGGCTGCGATGCCGCGAGCCTCCCTCTCGTCGTCGAGCACCCTGAACTCGTCCCCTGCCTCCGGGACCTCCTGCCATCCGAGCACCTGCACCGGCTGTCCCGGTTTGGCTTCGTCGACCTGGTTGCCGCGCTCGTCGAGCATCGCCCGGACGCGACCCCACGCGATGCCGGCCAGAAGCGGGTCGCCCGCCCGCAGCGTCCCCCGTTTCACGAGCACGGTCGCGACGGGGCCTCTCCCCTTGTCGAGGTGGGCCTCGATGACGTGTCCGCGCGCCGCGACGTCGGGGTTGGCCTTGAGCTCGAGCTGGATGTCCGCGGTGAGCAGGATCATCTCGAGCAGCCCGTCGATGTTCGTCCTCTGTTTCGCCGAGACGTCGACGTAGACGGTCTCGCCACCCCACTCCTCAGGCAGCAGATCGTGGTCCGAGAGCTGCTGACGGACCCGTGCCGGATCCGAGGTGGGCCGGTCGATCTTGTTCACCGCGATGACGATCGGAACCCCGGCTGCACGCGCGTGATCGATCGCCTCGACCGTCTGCGGCATGACGCCGTCGTCGGCTGCCACAACGAGCACGGCGATATCGGTCACCTGCGCGCCGCGAGCTCGCATCGCCGTGAACGCCTCGTGGCCGGGGGTATCGATGAAAGTGATCTCGCGACCGTTGTGTCGGACGCGGTAGGCCCCGATGTGCTGAGTGATGCCCCCCGCCTCGCCGGCGACGACGTCGGTCTGCCGGATCGCGTCGAGGATCGAGGTCTTGCCGTGGTCGACGTGACCCATGACCGTGACCACCGGGGCGCGATCGACGAGGTCACCCTCTTCCTCGACCCCTACGGCGGCCTCCTCCTCCATCTCCTCCTGGGCGGGATCGACGATCTCTGTCGAGATGCCGATCTCGTCGGCGACGAGCAGCACCGCCTCGTCGCTCATCGACTGGGTCGCGGTGTACATCTCGCCAAGACCGATCAGGAGCTTGATGACCTCCGCCGGAGAGCGCTCGATCTTCTCGGCGAAATCGTGGACCGTGATGCCCCGGTGCACGCGCAGGGCCGCCGCCGCGGCCGGGGCCTCGAGCTCGGCGGGGGGCTCGACCGGCTCGGGTGCCGCCTCGGCTTCGGGGGCGGGCTCGGGTACCTCGACCGCGGGTGGGGCGGGCTCGGGGGGCTTCGCCGGAGCCCTCTTGGCCGGGGCCTTCTTGGCGGGAGCCTTTTTTGCCGGGGCCTTCTTGGCCGCGGCCTTAGCCGGGGCCGGCTTGGCCCCATCGCCCAGCTCCGCGCGGACGCGCTCCGCGAGCTCCTCGGCGATGGAAGAGGAGTGGCTCTTCACCGCCTCACCGATCTTCTCCAGGTGCGTGAGCACCTCCTTGGAGGTGAGTCCGAGCTCTTTAGCGACCTCGTGAACCCTTGGCTTGGCCATTGCTTCCTTTCGCGGTGGCATATCTCAGGAGCTCATTCTTGAGCCCCTCGGGCAAACCGCCCCGGACCCTCAGCCCGCGGGCCACCCGCCCCGAATCGAGGGCGGCCTCGACGCAGGACACTTCCGGGCACACGTATGCGCCCCTGCCCGGCCGCCGCCCCCCAAGCCCGGATCGGTCCACGCTCACCGCTCCGTGGACGTCCCTGGCGACCCGGAGCAGCTCGGCCTGAGGTCTCTTCTTGCGACAGCCCGCACACGTCCTGATCGGGCCAGGAACCATCTTATTCGGCTCGACCTTCCGACTGACTACGCGGTCTTCCGACTACGCCGTCTCCTCGGGCCGCGACGCCACGCTCTCCTCTGGCGGGGGGACTTCGCCCGAGACATCGGCCGCGACGTCCCCGGCCGGTTCCGGCGCGCCCGCCCCGTCCGTCGCGCCGGCCTGCGCCTCGGTCGCGGCCGCATCGGCCGCATCGCCGGCCGCCTCGGCCTCATGCCCCTGGCGCACCTGCGACTCCGACTTGATGTCCACCCGGAGCCCGGTGAGTCGTGCCGCCAGCCGGGCGTTCTGCCCCTCCTTACCGATGGCGAGCGAGAGCTGGTAGTCAGGCACGATCACGAGGGCGGTTTGCCCGTCGTCCTGGATGTGGACCTCTTTGACCTTCGCCGGCGACAGCGCGTTCGCGACGAAATCCTGGAGATCGTCGGTCCACTTGATGATGTCGATTTTCTCGCCCCTGAGCTCGTTCATCACCATCCGCACGCGCGATCCCTTCGACCCGACGCACGCACCGACCGCGTCGACGTTGCGATCGTTCGACGACACCGCGATCTTCGAGCGGTGCCCGGGCTCGCGGGCCACGGCCCTAATCTCAACCACGCCATCGAGGATCTCGGGGACCTCGAGCTCGAAAAGCCTCTTGATGAGGTTCGGATGAGTGCGCGACACGATGATCTGAGGGCCGCGCGAGGACTTTCGCACCTCGACGATGTACGCCTTCAAACGAGCGCCGTGCTCGTATCGCTCGTGAGGAATCTGCTCGTTCGGAGGCATCAGGGCCTCGGCCTTGCCCAGGTCGAGGATCGTGTAGCGATGGTCGTGCTGCTGCACGATGCCGGTAACGATGTCGCCCTCGCGCCCCGAATACTCGCCGAACGTGATGTCCCGCTCGGCCTCACGCAGGCTCTGGAGGATGACCTGCTTGGCCGTCTGGGCGGCGATGCGTCCGAAGTCGGCGGGGGTGTCCTCCCACTCTTTGATCAGAGTCTCTTCCTCGGTCTCGGGGTCGATCTCGACCTCGCGCGCGTACACGGCGACGTCGCCGGTAATGCGATCGATCTCGGCACGCGCCGAACGCGTCTCGTCTTCCATCGCGTTCGTCATCCGCAGGTACGCGGACGCGAGCGCCCTCTCGATCGCCTCGACGAGTCTCTCGAACGCGATACCCCGCTCGCGCTCGACCTCTCGCAGCGAGTCCATGGGGATCTTCATGCTGCTTCCCTTTCTCCGTATATCACCATTCAAAGACCGTCCTCGCCGACTTCACCGCGTCGTACGGGACCTCAACCTCATCGTCGTCCAGCGACAAAAGGAACGAGCTCTCGTGCGCCTCGACCACCGTGCCCTCGAGGCGGTGACTGTCGGGAACGAGACGATCCTTCGTCTTGACGATCACCCGCCGCCCCACCGAAAGCGTGAAGTGCTCCGGAGAGCGGAGGTTTCGCTCGAGGCCGGGCGAAGACACCTCGAGGGTGTAGCCGCCCGGGATCGGGTCTCTCAGATCGAGGCCGCGCGACAACTCCTCGGACACCTCGGTGACCGTTTCGAGATCGACCCCATCGTCGGCGTCGACGTAGACCCTGACGACTGCCCGGCCCGGCGATCCGCCGACCTCGACGTCCCACAGCCTCAAGGAGCGGCGCCGCGCGACGGCCTCGGCGAGGTCCCGGACCTCCTCCAGAGCGCCCATGCCCCTCCTCAAGAATGAAGCCCCTCCTGCGAGGGGCTCCCGGCAAATCTCGTTCCCTGCTGCTTACCCTGTCGTGCCTTATACGCGAAAGTCCTGCTCAGAGTAGATTTTGAGCTTACCACAGCGGTATCTCGTCGAAGGTGTCGCCGAACCCATGGGAGGACGTCAGTGGCAAAGAAATCTCGCAAGCGCCGGGCGCGCCGCAAGAGCAAGGCGAATCACGGGAAGCGACCGAACGCAGGGCGGAGGTAGGGGCGGGGCACGGAGGCAGAGCGTGGGAGCCCCGCGGCCGTCGAACCGGCTCGTCGCCGCGCTCGTCCTGCTCGCGCTGCTCGGGAGCGCGTGCAACGAGGGGACCGAGCCCCGCATACAGGAGCAGACCGAAGAAAGCGACGAAGTCGTCGTGCCCGCCCTGTCCGGACGCGACGTGAAGGAAGCCAGGAATCTGCTCGAGGCCGCGGGATTCAGGGTCGAGGTCGAGCAGCAGGTCTTTCCCAACGCCGAGCCGGGCACGGTCGTAGACAGCGAGCCGAGCGAGGGAACGCTCGTCGAGGCGGGCTCGACCGTCACGATCACGATCGCCACACGCCGCTGACCCCCCTCACACGTTGAGTGGTCGCTCGGTGAGTCTGGAGCCGACTCAGCGACCAGTCGGCGGTTGGGTGGTCAGTGGGGCGCGGCGCCCGGCCCCCCTGACCACCACCGAGGCGCCCTCTTCGGTCCCGCCCGCAGCCCGGATCTCGGCCGCGATGCGCTCGGTCTCCTCGAGCAGCGCCTCGACGAGCCGGTCGTGCGGCACCCAGCCGATCTGCTTTCCCTTGGAGAAGAGGAGCCCGCGACCGGGACCGGCGGCGACGCCGATGTCTGCGTCGCGCGCCTCGCCGGGACCGTTCACCTCGCAGCCCATCACCGCGATCTGCATCGGCGGAAGATCCATCTTCTCGATCGCCGCCTCGACCTTGTTGGCAAGCTCGAAGACGTCCAGCTCCGCCCGCCCGCACGACGGGCACGCGACGAGATCGAACGAGTCATCGCGCAGACCGAGGGCCTGAAGGATCTGCTTTCCGAGCTTGACCTCCTCGACCGGGTCGGCGGTTAGAGACACGCGGATCGTGTCGCCGATGCCCTCGGCGAGAAGCGTGCCGAGACCGATCGAGGACTTGACCACCCCCTGCTTGGGTGTCCCCGCCTCGGTCACCCCGAGATGGAACGGGACGTCGGTCTTGTCGGCGAGGAGGCGATAGGCGCGAATCATCTCGGGCACGTTTTGGTGCTTCACGGAGACCTTGATGGCGGAGACACCGTGCTGCTCGAGGAGCCCGATCTCGTTCAGCGCGCTCTCGACCAGGGCTTCGGCCGTCGGGCGTCCGTACTTGGCGACCAGCTTCTTGTCGAGCGAGCCCGCGTTCACCCCGATCCGGATCGGAGTGCCGCGCTCCTTGGCGGCCTCGGCGACCTCCTTGACGTGCTTCGGATTCCGCATGTTGCCGGGGTTGATGCGCAACCCTTGCACGCCCGCTTCGAGAGACATCATCGCCAGCCGAACCGAGAAATGGATGTCGGCGATTATCGGCACGCCGCCTTCCTGCACGATCATCGGGAGTGCCCTGGCGTCGCCTTCGTGAGGGACCGCGACTCGGACGATGTCGGCCCCCTGAGTGGCGAGCTCGTGCACCTGGATGAGCGTCGCCTCGACATCATCGGTCTTGGTCGTCGTCATCGACTGGATCGAGACGGGGGCATCGGCTCCGATGGCGACGCGGCCGACGTGTATCTGGCGGGTCTTCCTGCGCTCGTACATAGCGATCCCAGCCTAAAGGCCGCTTTGCCGAGTGGTCGCCACGCGCCCTCGGAGGGCGTTCTACGACCACTCGGCAGAAATTCTAGAAAGGCACCTCGATGGGACGCGCCAGGTCGAGGTAGAGCACCGCGAGGAAGAGGACCACGAAGAACGAGATGACCGCCGCGGCGATGGGAATGAGCTTTCGCACGTCGACGGTCCTGCCGGTCGCCGCCTCGTACGCGACGACGGCAAGGTGCCCGCCGTCCAGCGGCGGGAGCGGCAGCAGGTTCATCAAGCCGATGAAGATCGTGAGCCCCGCGATCCACTGAGCGAGACTGAGCAACCCTTGCTCGAGAGCCTGCCCCGCGATGCGGCCCGCGCCGATCAGTCCCACCGGTCCTTCCG
>JBOGXF010000135.1:0-7345 GCA_050694275.1 Actinomycetota bacterium
AGATAGTTGCTCTTTCCGTCACCGAACGGCAAGATGCAACAGGAGGTTAGGTCCCAATGTTTCTACGATGTCGTGACGGTTGGAACCTAGGGAAAAACCTCTACGATGTCCTGGCGGCTACCCACTACGACCAGAGGGACACCGAGAGCGGTCATGAGCTCGAGCTCTTGCTCGTCGCGCGTCCTGTCCGACGGCAGTCTCTCGAGAAGTTCCTGCGCCCGCCTCAGGAACGCGATCGCATCTTCGTTCGCGAAGACGGCCTGGGCGACCTCGGCCGCGCGTTGGTACCAGGGAACCGCGTTCTCGGGAAGACCGGCGCGCTCGTAGTGCGAGGCGATCTCGCCAGCGATCCCCCCGGGGTCGGATGCATAGATCGACTCGAGCGCGCCGGCGATGCTCAGGTGAAGCCGCGTACGCATGGCCGGCCCGACCAGCGCGTATGCGACCTCACGGATCTTGTCGTGACTGAAGTCGTAGGCATTCGTACCCTGCTCGCGGATGATGCGGCGCTGCCACAGCTCGTCGAGCCCGCGCACAAGTGTGTCCTCGTCCTGCGCACCGGCCTCACGTATGACGGCGAAGGTGAACTCTCGCCCCACGGCTGCAGCCAGCCCGACCATGTCGCGCGCCGACGGCGAAAGCTGCGCCAGGCGAGCCTCGATCACCGACTGGACCTTTGGCGGCGTCTCCGTGGCGGAAAGTCCGGCCCGCACCGACTCAACCAGGAAGAGGGGGTTCCCTTCGGTCTGGCGGTACAGGCGGGAAGCCACTTCCGGCTCGATTTCCCGCTCACAGAGTTGCTCCGCGAGCGCAGCCGACTCCCCCGCGGCAAGTGGACCGAGCGGTATCTCGGCGAGTCGCTCGAAGGCGCGCGTTCCGGCGACGAGGGATGCAACGGGGTGATCGGGGCCGATCTCCTCGGAGCGTGCGGTGCATGCCACCAGCAGGGGGGCGTCGGGATCGAAGCGGATGAGGTAGTGCAAGAACTCGAGCGTGTCCTGGTCGCTCCACTGGACATCGTCCAGCACGATAAGAAGCGGCTTCTCGCCGACAAGGATCGCGCGCGCGAGCGCCTCGAACAGGCGTTGGCGCTCCTGGCTCCCGGCGAGCGGATCCGGACGGCGCAGATGCGGATTCTCGGTCAAGATCTCGGGCAAGAACCGCGCGATTTCGGTCAGCCAGACGTCGGCAAGCTTCGAAAGGGTCGGCTGCAAGGCTTCCGAACGAAGCCACTCGATCACCGGACCGTAGGCAAGCCTGCCCTCGGCTGCGTACGAACGGGAGCGGGCGGTGGTGACTCCTTGCCGCGCGCACCAGGTCTGGAGTTCCTGGACCAGACGCGTCTTGCCGATGCCTGCCTCGCCCGTCACCAGCAAGAGCTGGACGCGGCCGTCGCTCGCTTCGCGCCACGTAGCCACGACGCTGTCCCATTCGGAGCGACGACCTACGAGCGAAGATTCCGTTACGAATGCGGCGGGGCGATCTTTGACAGCGGACTCGTCGGCGACAAGATTCGCGTAGATGTCATGAGTGGCGGAACTGGGCTCGACGTCGAGCTCGCGCTCGAGCACGGTCACGCACGTGTGATAGACGCGCAACGCCCGCGCCCGATCCCCACACAACGAATACAGCCTCATCAAGCGCCGGTAGGTCGACTCGCGAATCGGATCGCACCGGATAAGCAGCTGTATCGTGCTCCAGCTTGATAATCCCGTTCCTGTTCGAGGATGGACGTCAACCGCTCGAGGAGCTCGATGTTGCGGTCGCGCAAGGCTTCTCGCTCCGGAAGGATCCATTCGTCGTAGCACTCGGGCAGCAGATCCCCGCCATAAAGGGCCGCCGCGTGTTCCAGAGCCTCTCTGCTGCCGGCGTCGTCCGCGTCGGCGCGGCCGGCCGCCTGCTCGAACTCGGCAACGTCGAGCCAGGAAGGCCCTTCGGATCGCCACTGGATGCAGGTGGCGTCGACGTCCAGGAAATTGTCGGAATGTGGGATGGCGTGGCGCAAATGATGCAAGAGCTGTCTCAGGTTGGTCCTCGCCTGGGCCTCGGTCGAATCCGGCCACAGAAGAAAGGCGAGATGCCGGCGTTGTTGCGATGCCTCGCGGTGCAAGAGGAGATAGGCGAGAAGGGATTGCAGGCGAGGAGACTCGAGCGTGTCCAATCGCTCCGTCCCGTACCGGACGTCCATTCCGCCGAGCAGCCGTACGTGCAGCGTTCTCGCCTCGGCTTTTGGCCCGGCGGAGCTCGGTGCGGGATTTGCAGTCTGCCCGACATCCACGAGAACTACGCTAGGCACCTGTAGCGACTTCCACAAGGGGGCCGCGGAACGGAATCGCGCCGGGGGCGAGCCCGAATCGCCCAATGGGCGGCTAAGCGGCGAGTAGGCCGATGCCGGGCGACACGACGCCCACATAGAGAAGGAGGACGAGCCGGTTGGGCCTGTTCGCGTCAGTGCCCGGCGCCGAGAGGAAGAACCCTGCCGTCTGCTATCGATCGCTCAGCACGCGCACACGAACTCGGTACGCTCCTCGTCCAATGACCGAGTCGTGCGGCCAAGCCCGTCGATACGGTTGACGCCAGGAGGATCCAGCACGCCGAGCTGTTCGCCGGTTGAGACATCGAGCGTCACAATCCGCTTTCTGAGCCCGACGTACAACTTGCTCTCGTCGCTCGCGAGCTGGACGCCGGTGATCTCCTCCGGCATCGACCACCAGTCCCGCTGAGTGAGGTCAGGAATCGCCATGGCGACCACGCGGGTGCCGCTCGCGATGTAAAGCGTACGGTCGGAGTCGATAACGGCGTGAGTCCGGCCTGCGAAAAGAGAGCCGATGTCGCCGGTCCGAACGACTTTGAGCTCGTCGGTATCGACCTCGGCCACGGCCCCCGCCTCGGTGTTGGCCACGTACAGGCGCTTGCCGTCGGGGGACACGGTCAGCGCGGTTGCCGACTCGCTCGAATTCGCAAATTCGGGCGGGAGGTCGATGCAGTGAGCCCACAGCTCGTCGAGGCTCAGGACGTGAATGAACGCGTAGCTCGCGCCCTTGCTCCCGTCGAGGGTGTAAAGCGTGTAAAGGCGCCTGCCGTCGGGGCTCGTCGCCTGGATCCGGGCGGTTCCCCCCATCGCCTGCTGCAACTCCTCGTCGACCGTGTAGACGCCGCCTGCTCGGCCGGATTCGAGATCGAGACGGCGCACGCGGTAGCTGGAAGGCGCTCTTGCGGGCAGGTATTCGATAACGAACAGGCTGCGGCCGTCGATCGAGAACGCCTCGGGTTCGAAACTACCCTCGAGCTTGATCGTGCGGGGATCCGGGATGCCCTTGCCGGCAATCACGAGCTTCGTGCTTGCGCGCCCCTGGCTGTAGTGGCTCTCGCGCGCCGGGCCGAGCGCGACGAGGTCGCCGTCCTCGGAGACGACTTTCACTCTCAGATTCCCGGCGAGATTCATCGACCAGCTCTCGACTCCCGAAGTCGGGTTCAGCGCCTCGAGCCGGGTCTCGTTTCGGACCGTGACGGTGCGCACGACCGTCGACCAATCCCGCGACGGGACCACCGCCCCATCGCGGAAGGTCGGCGAGGTCGCCCCCGTCTCGACGATGGCCACACCGCTCCCCGTCTGGAGAAAAAGAAGGTCCTCTTGCGCGGACTCTTCCGGTGGCGATCCGCACGCCCCCAGCAGCAAGCTCACTATCAAGATGAAAGCCCCGGGCCCGGTCTTGTCCATCGTCGCCTCCTTCGTAGGTCCACAGAGGAGACTCCGCGCCCCACCGATTGGTTCTCGCCCCCGAAGGCATTTTGAATGCGTGAATGACCGAAAAATGGTCGTTTCGCAACACAAAACGAGGGGCGGGGCGCGAATTACCTTGGGTGGCCGAGCGGATCAGCCCGGCCACCCCTGGTGGTGCTCGCCGAAGGTGCGCGCCTCGGCGCGGGTGCGTGGCCCCAGCGTCTCGTTTCGTCCTGGGAGCTTCTTCCGGACCTCCTCGAGCTCCCGCCGAGTGAACTCGCAGCGGGTCGTGACCGGCTCGACGCCGTAGAGGCGTGCGCCGTTCAGACCAAGGATCTTGTCTTTGATGCGGCGCGTCAGTTTGGGGTAGCCGTAGCGCTCCTGGTACTCGTCGGTGATCTGAAGCGCCCGGAGGGCCTGGATCTGGTCCTGGGGCGACCCGTAGAAGAGGCAGTCCGTACCCCACGCGAGGTTGTCCTCTCCGACGTACTTCAAGAGCTTTCCGATTACGTGGGCCGCCTGGTCGGGGGTGCGCATCACGTTCCACCACGTCGAGCCCAGCTCCGCGTAGACGTTTTCGTTCGGCCCGATTCCGTTGTCGAGCATTGAGGTGATGAGCCGGTTTATTCCGAGGTGTGCAGTCGCTTTCGTGTAGGGGCCTTCGGCGGGATGGCTCGTCTCGAACCCCGAGTGGTAGACGACGAAGTTCGCCTCGGGGTGCTTGCGCGCCGCGCGTCCGATGTCCGCGGGGGTTGCGTAGGGGCTGCTCCTCGAGAACCCCTTGTGGCTGCAGATCGTGGGCACTCCGACCTCCACCGCCTTGTCGATGAAGGCGTCGCCTACCAATGCCAGCTCGGGATCGGCGTCGTCGAGCCGCCACGCGTTCTGGTTGCGCTCGTAGAGGTCCGGATAGTTGGTGAAGACCTTCCACGCGGTGATGGGATGGTCGGCGACGACGGCTTCCATCGCATCGAGGTTGGCCTTGAGCGTGCCGACGTTGGGCAACGCCTGCGCGTGAAGAAGCACGCGCTCGTCCCTGCAGAGCGCCTCGGTCAGCTTGCGCGTCTCCTCCATGACCTCGAGCGACAGCGGGCTTCCTTCGGGCGCGATCGGCAGAGCGGAGATGACGACCATCGAGGAGTCGCTCCTGACGAACATGAGATCCAAAAAGTGCTCGATCGAGAAGCACGCGCGAGGGTCTTCCTCGCCGCAGTTCGTCTGTGGGAACACCTGCCCGAAGAAGTAGTCCCCTCGCGTCGCGGGGTTGAGGTCGTACTCGAGCAAATGACCTTGGATGTCGAAGACGAACTCCTCGCCGCCGATCACCTCGCGCGCCGCATCTGGCTCGGCCGTCGCTTCGGGAGGGATCGGGTAGCGGCCGCCGACGGAGCGGTGGGCGGCGTCGCGCGTGCACGCATCGAGGACGAGCAGTGTGGTCGCCGCTCCGCACAGAGAGAGCAGGAACTCCCGCCGACTCATCCCCGTCCGCCGCGCGTTCCGGTCGCACTCGTCGCGCGCCCGGCGGATGACCTCCTTCAGCAACGGCGACAGTGGCTCGGGGTCGTACTCGGCGTTCGAGCACGGGCCGAACTTGATCGGAAGCCCCGGGTCCTCCTCGAACCACTCCATCACTCCTTACGACGTCGCGACGGACCCCACGGTTCTGCGTTTTGCATGGGGAAGACACCCCAGAAATGGCCGTTTCGCAACAGAAAACGGGGAGCTCCAGATCTCGGGACAGGGACCGCGCCTTGCCCTATCCTCGACCCGTAACGCCGATTGGGAGGAGGCGGCATGAGCTTCAGGCGCGTCGCAGGCATCGCGGGGATCCTCATGTTCCTGGGATTCCTTGCCACCTTTTTTGTGGCCGGAGACTTTCCGGACCTGGAGGAGCCCGGATCCGAGTGGGTTTCGTTTGTGTCGGACGAGGAGGGGTCGCTGCGCTACAACGCGACCGTTACCAACTTCACCTTCGTCTTCTTCATCGTCTTTGCGAGCGGACTCTTCGTCCTTCTGCGAAACACAGAGCGAGGAAGCGGCGATGCGTGGGCCATCGTCGGCCTGCTCGGCGCGATTTTCATCGTGGCGATGATCGGCTCGGCCTTTTCGGCCCAAAGTGGCCTTCTCCAGCACGTCGACTCCCTCGCCGACGAGCCCGAGGCGGTCAAGGCTCTGGCTCGCTACGACAGCGGGGCCTTCCTGACGAGCTTTTTAGGATTCACAACGTTCCTGGGAGGGATGGGACTCGCAGGACTCAGGACGAAGGTGCTTCCCAAGTGGATTGCGATATTCGCGCTGGTCGGCGCGGTGGGGAGCCTGGCGCCACTGTTCGGCAACGTGGCGGAAGACGCCGAGGACAGTCTTCTGGGTCCCTTCGGCTTTCTCGGTTTCATCGTGTTCGCGATCTTCCCGCTGGTGACCGGGATCTGGATGCTCCGCACCGGCGAGGCGCCCGCGTCCACGGTTGTTCCCGCTTAGCCGGCTCCCGAGTCAGGCGGTCGTGTTCTTCCAAGCGTCCCAGTAGGTGATCTCCTCGGGGGCTCGCCGGCGGGCCGGCTTGAAGTCCTCGCCCGTGTAGTGCGCGACCGGCAAGAGCCCCACCTGGGTCACCGTGTCTGGGATACCGAGCAGCTCCCCGACCTCGTTCTCGAGCGCGAGGTGCATCGTCGTCAGCGCGGACCCGAGGCCGCGGCTCCGAAGGGCGAGCATGAGGCTCCACACGGCCGGCCAGATCGAGCCGTAGAAGCCAGACGCCCCGAGGTTGCACCAGGGCTCGACGTCATAACCCACCGCGGCGAGCATGCGTCCGGCGTCGTCGGGGCGATCGAGAAGACACGGGATGACATGAACCGGGATGTCGCCGAGCACCTCGACGAGATAGTCGGTTGACTCGACGACCCGCACCATCTGCTTGTCGTCAGGATCGAGTGCGGCCCGGCCGACGTCGAGGTACGCGCCGATCGCGCGCCGATAGATGTCGGCGATCGCCGCTCTCTTTCCGGAATCGGTGACGACGACCCAGCGCCACCCCTGGCGATTGGAACCGGTGGGGGCCTGCACGGCGAGCCGGAGGCACTCCCTGATCAGGTCGGGCTCCACGGGACGCGTGAGATCGAGCCGTCTGCGCACGGTCCGGGTGGTCGTAAGCAAATGGTCGACCGTGGTGAGGTCCAGGGTGGCGGTGGTCATGGGCGCTCCCTTCGGTGAGATCGGTGATGGGCAGGATAGCCGTCGGGCAACTCCGAGACCGGGGGTCGGCGCCGCGTGCGGATTTCGGTCGGGCGAGAGATGATCGAAGTTGGGTGAACCGCTTCCGGAAGGGAGGAATCGTGGTCCAGGTAGGCGACCGGGTGCTGATCGAATCCGAGAAGGTGGGGGACCCTGCCCGCTCCGGCATCGTCACTTCGGTGAGCGAGCACCTGATCGGGATCCGCTGGGGCGACGGATCCGAATCCTCGTTCGCGCCCAGCGCGGGGTCGCTCCGGGTGCTTGGACGCGCCGAGGAGGCCGACGCTTCCCGCAAAAGTTGACCCGCGGACCGAGACGGCAAGAAGAAGCGCACCGGTAGCGATCGTCCTTCGTCGTGGCCTTCGGTCGCGCGCCGTGCGAGCGGCCCTGGCT
>JBOGXF010000136.1:0-6103 GCA_050694275.1 Actinomycetota bacterium
GTCCCACATCTCACGCCGCCATTGATCGGTGAGCGCCTTTGGGCAGAGGACGAGGATGCGCTCGACATCCTGGCGCTGGATCAGCTCGCGCATGAGGAGGCCAGCCATGATCGTCTTGCCGGCGCCGGGATCGTCGGCGAGCAGGAAGCGCAGTGGCTGGCGCGGAATCATCGCCTCGTAGACCGCCGTGATCTGGTGCGGCAGCGGCTCGACGAGGGAGGTGTGGACCGCAAGTACGGGATCGAAGAGGTGCGCGAGGCGGATGCGGTGCGCCTCCGAAACCAATCGGAAGAGCGCGCCGTCGCCGTCGAAGCTCCACGGACGGCCCTGCTCGACGAGTTCGAGCCGCGGCTCGTCGTGCCGGTAGAGGATTTCCTCGGCGACCTTCCCGGCTGGCGAGCGGTAGATCAGCGTGAGCGCGTCGGCGCCGTGCCACTGGGTGCTTACCACCGTGGCGGTTGCGTCCGGGACGAGGCCGCGGACGGCCGCGTTGGGTTGGAGATCCTCGAGTTTCAGCGGGCTAACCCTCCATCCTCATGGTACTCACCCACTCGACGCCCGTCTCCACCCGCTGAAGGACGACGTGGCAAAGTGCTGGCGCCTAACGCTTGGCATCAGCCGCGCGCGCAGCGCGTCGGCTGCATGCCATTGTTAGACAGCCTCCTCTACAGTGCGGAGACGCTGTCGTCGTCTTCTACTCATTGAGAATCCTCTCCCGAGCGATCTGCTCGATCTTGGCCGCATCGATGCTCCCGTCAGGGCCGTCCTCGGACGTGATCAATCGGTCCGCGTAGCCGTTCTCCTCGTACCACTTTTCCTTCCGCCCCCACGCCTCGCGGTAGCTCGGCACGCTCAACATTCCGAGGTGCTCCCAGTAGTAGACGTCTCCCTCGAAGCTCGCGGTGAAGTCCGGGAGACGGAAGTCCTTCGGATCCGAGCGCGAGTAGAGGGGCTGCTCGTAGGCGTAGCTGATCTCAAGCGCATCGAGGACGTCGGCCACGACGACCTCGCTCTTCGAGCGAACGGCGACTCCCTTCCGCGTGCGGTGTATGAGCGCCTCCAGGTGAGGCCGCTTCACGTCGTCCGGTCGAAGAGCCAAGGTGAACATATGGGTGTTGCGCAGCCGGGTGTCCGAGCAGTCCGGACTGCGAAGCCGCCGCAGCGGCTCGATGTCCTTCTCGATGAGGAGGACCAGTTTGCGCCGGAAGCGCGTGAGCCCCGTGTAGATCAACTCCCGTGACAGGGTCGACGCCTTCTGCGGGATGATCAGGAAGACCACCTGGAAGTCGCTCCCCTGCGCCTTGTGGACCGTCAGCGCGTAGGCGAGCTTGAGGTTGTCGTCAACCTGCTTCCCGAAGTAGCTGTAGGACACGTTGGGCTGCGTCGAGAACACGACATCAAGTTAGTCGCTCCGATTCCCCTTCGTCGTGTTGCGAACGATCCCGATCTCTCCGTTGGCCACGTAGTCCAGGCCCGTATCTCTCGGCCAGCCCTGGACGCTCCGGTTGACGACCTGGATCACCTTGTCCGTGTAGACGATCTCCTGCTCCCCGAACGGCCGCGGCACCTTGGACCAAGGCTTCTTCGCGTTGGCGATGAGCCCGCCCTTGTATTCCATCTGGATCAGGCGGTTGAGATCGTCGGTGCCGAAGTGCTGGGCGCGCGTCGGGGAGAGTATCTGCCAGGCCTCGCTGCGTACCCACTCCTTGGTGTCGATCCCGAGCGAACGGTTGAAGCTCTGGTAGTCGTCGTCTCGGATCCCGAGGAGCTCCGCCATTCGGCCCCTCAGCTTGGCGAGCAGCTCGTCGTGGTCGTCCCAGAACACGACCTCGAGGTCGCCCTTGGACTCCCCCCGAGCGGCGGCGGCCAGAATCTCGTCGTCACCCGGGCTGACCACCGATGCCCGGTAGCCGTCGGCGAGGGCCAGCGCGACGCTGTCCTCGGCGGGGGCATCACCCTCCTCGTCGGTGCGCATGGAGACGCCGAGGGAAGCGATGCAGTCGGGGTGTTCCTTCTGCAGCCAGTCGATAATGTCGGCGAACGGCCTCCCCGGGCCGATCGGGGGTAGCTGGTTCGGGTCGCCCACCAGGATCAGCCGACTCAGCGGGCCCGAGTCGAGGGCGTGCAGCAGCGTCCCGAAGAGGTCCGTCGGGATCATCGAACACTCGTCGATGATGACGGTCGCCGCGTGGTAGGGACTCAGATCGCTCTCCGGCTTGAGCGCGAAGATGTCGGGCACGAACCAGCCCTGCTTCAGCAGGAACTGATGGATGGTCATCGCATTGCGCTCGGTCTTTGTCGAGAGACGAACACGCGCCTTCCCGGTCGGGGCCAGCAAGAGTGTCGGGTGACGACCTTCGGCGCGGACCAGCTCCTGAAGGAAGACCTTGAGAACCGAGGTCTTGCCGGTGCCGGCGCCGCCGGTTAGGACGCTCAGTCTCCGAGAGAACAGCGTGCCCAGCGCCGCCTGCTTCTCTTCCAGTGCCACCCGCGCGCGGTCGGACTCCGGTTCGCCGAAGAGTCCCCTGAGCGCGGCGAGCCAGTCGATCGGGGGATCGGCGGCGGGATTCGCCTTCTTTGCCCGCCGCTTGATCATCGACGCGGCGTGCTGTTCCAGCGACTGCAGATGCTTGACCGCGACCAGCTCGGGATCAGAGTCGAAGACCATCCAGAGGAGCTGCTGGTAGAAGTCCGCTTCGGCCAGCACGATCTCCCGATCCGGGCGGCACGCTCTGCGCTCCGGGAAGCGGCCGATGATGCGGCTCAGGAAGTCGTCGAACGTCAGTACCGTGTCCCCGCTGCCGGCGGCCTCCTGAAGAACCGCGACCCCTACGGCGCGAACCCTGCGCCTGTCGTCGTGGGATACCTCGTCATCGTCGGGGAACAGCGCGGCGTTCCCCTCGGGTCGCAGACCGTGATCGATCGTCTCCAAGGCCACGGGATCGGAACCCGCCGCCCCGAGGTCGCTCTCGGTCAGGATGTAGGGGTTGGCAACCAGCGCGTCCTCGGCGTCGTGGATGCCACTCGCCGCTCGCTGGTCCGGATTGGCGATCCGCTGGACCTGGCCCGGAGAAAGCTCGAACCGCGCGAGCTTGGACAGGAGTGCCTGGCGGGACTTGAGGAGCCCCCATCGCTCCCGCGCTTTGAGGAGCCCGGCGCTGTAGGGTCCCCCGTCCGGCTCGACCGTCCCGTCGAGGATCGACAGGACGTACTCCCACGGGTTCTCGCACTGCCTCGTTAGCGGCGCAAGGACGGTCCGCTGGAACGATGTCCCCTTCGAGAAGCCGAGGTACTGCAGCACGCTGCCGGCGCCGGGGAATGGGCCGCGGTCGCTCCATGCCTCGGCCAGTGCATCGTTGAGCCAGGCAAGACGACGCTCCCAATCTCCTGCGACGTGGCCGTCCGCGGCGACGCGCTCCACGCACTGGATCACGCGCTCCAAGATGGCGACGGCCACGTCGTCGGAGACGTGCTCCCCACCGTAGGAGAAGGGGAGCAGCGCGTTCCGGGGCACGCGGCAGATGATGCCGTCCGTGGGATGGCCGTCCCGCAGGTACTCCTGGTACGGGATGCGAACACCCTGGTCGGGGTAGGCCTGGGTGATGCGACGCGACCAGACCGGATACTGGTCCTGGTACTTGGGCGTTGTTCCGAAGTAGAGCTGCGGGCCCACCTCGGCGATCCTTCCCACGCCGATAACGAGGCGGGGCGTGTTTTCGTCGAGGGGATTGCCGTGGTTGCAGTAGTAGAAGATGAGGGAGTTCTCGGGCTCCAGCTTCCCCCAAAACCGCTTGAGGAGCTCCCGCTGACGATCCGGCTCGAAGACCCACCCGTTGCTCCGGGGGTCGTCCGGCCCCCGGATCGACAGGTCCTCCGCCTCGCAGACCTCCTGGAAGAACTCCTCGCGCATCCAACGGTACGGTGCCGGGCAGGAGGAGTGGGGGGGGATGTCCTCCGAGACCGACGGCAGCTTCCGAAACTCAAGCGGGTCTCGATGGACGATGACGAAGCCGCGGTCGGCGTAGGTGGCCGGATCGCGGGAGCAGGGCGGCAACCACCCGTCGAGCTCGGCGAGCGGTGTGCCCGCGGCCCCGCGCTCCTTGTCGTCGTCCCGCGAGTCGCGGATGTGCTGGTGGACGATGCAGTGGGCGTTGAGATGCGGGGCGTCGCACACGCGGCCGTCCCATCCACGGTCGTGCCAGGCCAGTCGGGCCGAAAGGTGCGTCGTCATACTTCGTCCAATTTCTGAACTTGCGCGTGATCGTGCCCACTTGGGCTTGGCTGTCTAACGCCCAGCATCAGCGGCGGCGCCCAGCGCCGTCCGCTGCATGCTGTTGTTAGGACGCGCAGTACGAGGATGGTCCGACATCTTCAGCATCACGTCCCTCTCACATTAGAAAATGAACGTTGAGCATCTACGAGTCGCGTACATAGCTCGTCGATGCGCGCTGTGAACTCCATTGTTCCCGTTGTCTTGCGGTCAGTCCAGTACTTCGCCGTGAGCGTCGTTGGCCGGAGGCTCGGCCCATGGGTCTCGACGATGATGGCACCTTGGTGCATCTCGCTAATCCGCTCGTCCCGCAGGTGGACGTTGGGCTCGTTGGTGTAGACCCCGATCACTTGGAAGCCGTTGCCGCTGGGTGACTGCCGAACGTGGTCAGCGACGAACCACGACTCTGATTCGGGGGTCATCAGGTGCATCTGGAGCTTCGAGAGGGTCTGCTTCACGCCCATGTAGCAGACGATCATCGGCACGCGCTCGCTGGTTTCAGGGCGTACGTAGCTGGACTGGAGCTCCACACGCCAAGTTCCGCGAAGATCGGGGCGCTTGACGAACCAACCGTGAAGCCAAGGCTGACGCCAGAGCACGAACTCGAAGAGCAGGCCGACGCCGACCAAGCTGCTCACCACGATGCTGAAGGGCTGAGCGAGCGCCCAGACGACCGGCGTGCCCTGAAAGAGGAGCACTGCCAGCCAGACGGCCGCGGCGATGACGACGAAGGCGGTGATGTGGAGGCGTTCGAGTTTCATACCGGTTTCACCCCCACGTAGTCCCATGCCGCGTTGATGAAGGAGTGGGCTTGGCCGCGCGTCCACGGTTGCGAGCCATGGAACAGGTACTTGATCGCATCGACCTCGCACCACTCCGCGCAGAGGGAGTGCTCCTTCGTGTTCTGCCAGAGAAAACGCAGCATGGACTGGACGCGGTCCTCCCAAGTGTCGTGCTCGAAGCACCGGTCTGGGGCGTTCCAGGCAAGACACTCAGCCAAATAGCCAGGAACGTCCGCAGCATGGGCGTTCCCCGCGTCCGCCAGCTCAATGTGCAGCTTCTTCAGGATGCGCACGATCCCCTTGAAGCGCCGCTGCGTTGAAGTGTTCTTGGAGACGCCGTTCTCGTAGTGAAGGGACGTGTGCGGCCAGTAGTCAACGAGGCGTTCGGGGAAATTCTCGATGCGTCGGCTACTGTTGTCGGGGATCAGGGCCACTCCGGCAAGGTAACCTCCATTCTCCCAATACCGCCGGAACTCGAAGAGCGGCACGACGTCGGCTTCAACCTGCGCCTGTGTTGCCTTGATGTCGAATGCCTTATTGCCGCGCTTCACTGCTGCGCGACCGAAGTACGCGACGAGCGCTTCCTCGAGCTCGTCCTTGAACTGAGAGAAAGGGTAGTTCGCATCGCTGTTGCCGAAATCGGCGTTACCCTTTCCGTTTGGATACTGGGCTAGGAAGTACTCGTAGAGCATTACGCCGACGTCCACATCGCTTTCCTGACGAACGTTGACGCGGTTGCGGAATGAGCCTTGCACGAAGACCAGTGTTTTCTTCGCTTGCAGCTTGGGACTACGGCTGATGGCGGTACGGATGGCTCGAATAACCTGCTCAGAGCGTTCCTGCTCAGAGTTGCTGGGCGATTGTGCCCAGGAGGCAAAGGCGTTCTCCCAGTCTCGTGCCATCGTTCTTCTCTCAGGTCGTCCCAACTAGAATTCTACGACTCGGCCGGCGTTTATCACGGCTGGACTTTCGCTGGATAACAGGAAGCGGACTCGGCGCGATCTGGGTCGCAACTCGCTCCGCATGATGGACTTCTGCAAGCGCTCGAGGC
>JBOGXF010000137.1:0-8675 GCA_050694275.1 Actinomycetota bacterium
GGTCTGGTAGATCTCTCGGAGCCGGCTCCGGCTCGCGTCGTCGAGCGGCGCGGCGCGCACCTCGTCGAGAAGCTGGCGCGCCATCGACGCGATCCGCATGACCTTGGCCGGGTGCTCGATCGCGTCGGCCGGACCCCCCTGCTCCTGCTCTTCCTGCTGCTCCGGTGGGGGTCGTCCCTCGACCAGCACCGCCTCGTCCGGTCGTCGCTCTCGTTGATCGTCCATATCCCGAGACTAGTACCCGATCGAGGACGCGATCTCACGGCCCGTGCCCGGCGACGCGGCGGCGCTGGGGGGAAGAGTCGCGGGGCTGCCCGGCCCTCGGTACGTCACCGAGACGATATTCCCCGCGGGGAGCGAACCGCTGATTCGTCCGCGTGTCGCGCGTTCTCCTGGGCCGGCCCCAGGGCATCTATGTCCGCCGCCGCCCGGCACGCCTCTTCAAGGTTCATCGCGCCCGCCCCCTCATACGACCCGGCAAAGGCGTCGGTTCCGAGATCCACCTGCACAGCGGCCATCGTGCTTTCGCGCGCGAGCCGCTCGCACGGCGGTATAGGCGTCCCGAGCGCGGCCCGCAGTCCGTCGGCCGCCCCGAACAGCCGGATCGCCGCCTCTGGATTGCCGGTCCGGGACGCGACGATCGCGATTGCTTCGAGCACGCTACACATCCGCCAGCGGTCGCCCAGCTCGCGGTGCAGAGCCAGCGCATCCCGGAGTTGGGTCAACGCAGTCCCGTAGTTTCCGGTCTCGATCTCGATCAGCGCGGTGAGATTGAGCGACCACGCCACTCCCTCCTTGAAGCCGAGCATCTCGAACGACGAACGGCTCTCGTCGAGTAGTCGCCGAGCCTTCGGCTCGTCTCCGCGGTAGTGGGCGACCGCGCCGAGGTCCATCATCGCCCAGGCAACCCGCTCTTCGTCGCGTAGTTCCCGGAACCGCTCGAGCGCCTCCCCGGACGACCTCTCCGCCACATCGAGGGCGCCCCGGAGCCACGACGCGAATCCAGACATTTGCAGCGAGTCCGCCGTGCCCCAGGAATCGCCCAGCGCCCGGTAAATCGTCAGGGCCTCCTCATGCAGTCGCAGGCAGCGATCGTATTGGGCGCGTTCGCGGGCGACCCCGCCTAGAAACGTGAGCGCGGAGGCGATGCCCCGCTTGTCGCCGCAAGCGCGGTAGAGGGCCAGCGCCTCGCGGTAGCGGCGCTCACCTTCGTCGTAGTCGCATTGATAGAAGGCCAGCGCCCCGGCGCCGATCAGCGCCTCGGCGCGCACCGACGGCGACACGTCGTGATGGTCGAGCGCTCGCTCCAGCCATAGCCTCCCCTCGGCATAGTGGCCGCTCAGGTAGCAGGCACGCCAGAGAGCGGCGGCGAGGCGCATCTCTTTCTCGTGCTCTGCGGTTGCGGCGAGCCACCCCAGCGCGGCACGAAGGTTGTCGTGCTCCTCGCCGAGAATCTCGAGCCACATCCGCTGTCCCGGGCCCTTGAGGTGCGGGGCGGCCTCTTCGGCGAGGGCGAGGAAGAACGCCGCGTGGGCAGATCGCGCCGGCTCGATTTCGCTCGACGCCTCGAGCTCTTCCGCCGCGTAAGCGCGCACGGTCTCCAAGAGGCTGTAGCGCGCCTCGTCTCTACGCCGATCGACCGACACGAGGGACTTCTCGACGAGGCGCGTCAGAAGCTCAACCGTGTCCCCGCGATGCCCGCCGGCCGCGCCGATCCTCTCGGCCGCGGCCAGCGTGAAGCCCCCGACGAACACCGAGAGCCGGGCGAACAATCTGCGCTCGTCCTCCGAGAGCAGGGCGTAGCTCCAGTCCATGACGCCGCGCAGCGTCTGGTGACGGGGAAGCGCCGTGCGACTGCCACCGGTGAGGAAGCGAAAGCGGTCGTCGAGGCGTCCCGCGATCTGCTCGACCGACATCGTCCGCATGCGCGATGCGGCGAGCTCTAGCGCGAGCGGCATCCCATCGAGGCGCCGGCAGATCTGGGCAATCGAAGGAGCGTTGTGGTCGTCGAGGTCGAACTCCGGATCCGCCGCACCCGCGCGATCGACGAAGAGCCGGATCGCGCCGTAGTCGGCGAACCGACCAATGGTCTCCTCGCCCGCAAGGGGAAAGGAAAGCGGCGGGACCTCCCACGATCTCTCGCCCACGATCGCCAGTGGCTCTCGGCTGGTCGCCAGGATGCGGAGGCTCGGGCAACTCTTCAGCAGCGTCTCGGCGACCGCGGCGCAGCTCTCGATGACGTGTTCGCAGTTGTCGATCACCAAGAGGACCGAACTATCGGCGATCGCGTCGGCGATCATCCCGAGTGGATCGCGGCCCACCTCTTCCTTGAGGCCCAGCGTTGCAAAGATGGCGTGTGCGACAAGTTCGGCATCGGTCATCGGTTCGAGCTCGACCAGCCACGCGCCGTCCGAACCTGTCGCCAGCGCTCCGATCGCGGCCTCGAGGGCAAGCCGGCTCTTCCCGCATCCCCCCGGCCCGGTGAGCGTGACGAGACGGTGCTTCTCGAGCAGGGCGGTCACCGCCTCGATCTCGCGCGTGCGCCCGACGAAGCTCGTTACGGGAGCCGGAAGGTTGTTCGGGCTCGGGTGTGAGCGCGGAGGCACCCAGCGCAGGGAATCGTCCTGGGCGAGGACCTTACGATGCATGTCCTGCAACTCGGGACCCGGTTCGACCCCGAGATCTTCGACGAGCGTGCTGCGGACGCGGCGATACACGTCGAGGGCCTCCGCCTGGCGCCCGGCCCGGTAGAGGGCGGTCATCAGGAGTCTCGCAAGCCGTTCCCGCGTCGGGTTGCGGGCGAGCAGCGCGTCGAGCTGTGCGATCACCTCCGCGTGGCGTCCGAGCGCGAGGTCGGCCTCGGCCCGGTCCTCGAGCACCGACAGTCGCATCTCCTCGAGGCGCGCGACCTCGACCTGCGCGAACGGCTCGAAGGTGAAGTCGGCGAGTGCGGCTCCGCGCCACAGCTCGAGCGCCTCGGCGAGCGACGCAGCCGCCTCCGCCGGCGCGCCGTCGGAGAACGCCCGCCGCGCCGCGGTCACAAGGTCTTCGAATCGGTGGAGATCGAATGCGTCCCGCTCCGTCCGGAGAACGTAGCCCGGGGGCGTAGTCACCAGCACCCCGTGCTCACCGCCCGGATCGGGCTTGAGAATCTTGCGGAGCTGCGAGACGTAGACCTGAAGCACCTTGGCGGCGCTGCCCGGCGGATCCTCACCCCACAGGAGGTCGATAAGCCGGTCGCTCGAGACGACTTCGTTCGCGTGCAACAGGAGGATTGCGAGCAGAGCCCGCTGCTTGGGGCCCCCCAGGGCTAGCGACTGACCCTCTCGGCGGACCTCGAGCGGGCCCAGGATTCCGAACTCCATCCATCTCCACGTGCCTAGGCCGACCACCGCCCGACTCTCGCAGTTGACCGGCTTTGGGACGGTACCGGTCTTTTACCGGACCTATACCGCCTTGCCTCAGGTTGGCTACGTCATCATCCCACCCTTCCAGGAGGCGCGACATGCGGCATACGGCAAAAGGGGTGCCCCTCCGACGGGCGTCGGTCGGCAAACCGGGACGGATCCGGAGGGTCGTTACGATGGCCACGGCCACGTTGCTCGTGATCGGGCTCGCGGCGACCTCGACCGCGGCCCCGGACCCGGAGCGGTACGACGCGACCCCGACCGGTTGGGGGTGGTACTCGAACACGACCGAGTCCACGCTCAACGCCTTCATCGACGAGAACCGGATGCGGCTGATCGACATCGAGGTGATCAAGCCGAAGTCCTCGAGGTTCGCGGCGGCAATGGTGCACAACCTCGGAGTGTTCGCGCGCCCGTCATGGCACTGGTACTTCGGGCTCACCTTCAATCAGCTCACGAACCTGCCGGAGATCACCGGCGGGCAGGAGCGCGTCCTCGACGTCGATAGCTACAAGCGGAACGGGAAACGTCGCTACGCCGTCGTCACGGTCAACAACGAGGGCGACAACGCCAAGGCGTGGTGGTGGTACCTGAACGTCTCGAAGACCTTCATCAAGAACCACCTCAAGGGACGCCGGATCATCGATCTCGACCCGCGCCGGGGCAGCTCGAAGTACGACGTCGTGATGATCCGCAACAAGGGCGAGGACCAGAAGGCCTGGTGGTACTACTACAGGCGCACGCCGGCGCAGATCAAGAGCCTGCTCAAGAAGAACAAGGCACGACTCGTCGACATCGAACCCGACGGCAGCGGGAAATTCACCGTCGTGATGGTGAGGCGGTCGGGCCAGTACTGGTGGTGGTACTACGGGATGAAGGCCGGGAAGGTGGGAGCGCTTGCGGCACAGAACGGCGCGCGCATCATCGATATCGAACGCTACAAGACCCCCAGCGGTAAACGGCGCTACGCGGTCATCATGCTCAACAACCTCAACGCGCTCAGCACCAAGGTCCGTCAGATCATGAAACCGGGGGTCCAGAAGGCGGCGTTCGGCTTCTATCTCAAGGAGGTGGGCGGGCCTACCTACGCCGGGCTCCAGACACAGAAAGTGTTCGAGCCGGCGAGCATGATCAAGGTTCTGCATCATCTGCATGCGATGCGCGCGGTCCAGGCGGGGCAGGCATCGCTCACCGAACCGGTCACCTGGTACGTACGCCCCAGCGATTCGGCACGCTACCCGGGTAATACCGGCTATTCCGACGACAAGAACAAGTGCGCGTACGACTCCGACGGCAGCGCCATCACGTCGAACCCGTATACGGACCCGCTCGGTGAAGTGATCCTGCGACAGATGATGGAGCAGTCCGATAACCGAGCGACAGATGCAGTCGTCAACAAGTTCGGAATGAGCGCGCTGAACTCGACGGCCACCAACGTGGTCGGCATGACCAAGACCAAGGTCAACCACCGCATCGGCTGTCCGCACAAGGCCAGCCCCCAGCCGTACAAGAGCAACCGCTTCACTCTCCGCGACGCCGGGCTGCTTTACGAAATGGTCGCGAACGGCACCTTGCTCGGCAACGCGACCTTCCGCGACATCTTCTACGACTACATGTCCAACGGAGTCGGCGGTTGGAAGACTGTCGTCGACCAGGTGGCCGCGTCGCTCGGCAAGTCCCAGACAACCGCGGATAACTTCCTCGCGGCGATGACGACCGCTACGAAAGGGGGAAGCTACACGAACACCCGCAGCTGTCCGAGCGGAACCTCGGGAGTTTGCCGGTTGCTGCGGCGCACCGGCTTCGGTGTCCTCTACCTGCCGTTCAAGACGTCCGCGAGCGGGGCGATCACCACGAAGGCATACGTTTACGGCTCGTTCGTCGACGGTCTGTTCGCTTGCGGGAGCAGCAAGAAGGTGGACGGCAAGGAGACGGCCTGCGACGACGAGGTCGCCAAGATCGGCGACGTGCGCAGTGCCGCCCACCGCGCGATGATGCGTCCCCGCATTCGAGAGGCGCTGCAAACCTGGTAGTCGAGTCTGCGACGGCGGGGGTTCGCGCCGGTGTGCGAACCCCCGCTCGGGATGGAGTCCACAAGAGCTTCAGAAGCGGAAACGCGTGGCGTCGCGCGGAAAGTTGGTCCACGCGATCACGACTCTCGGTCGCAACAACCAGATGGGCGGGCCGTGTCGCATGTCGTATTTCGCCTCGTAGGCGTCGTCTATGGCCTTGAGCCTCGGGTCGTCGCCGTCCGTGATGCGATCAACCGATCCCTCGGCAATCACCACTCGCTCCCCGCTCTCGAGGTGGATCGAAACTCTCGGATTGGCGGCGAGATTGCGCGACCAGCGGGTGTTTGGCCCGCCGCCGAAGCAGACGGTGTCCTCGACGAACACGCCCCAGGTGGGCCGGGCGTGTGGCCTGCCGCCGGGAGAGCTCGTGCAGATCCAGAAGTTGCGCTCGGCCTTGAAGCGCTCCGCGACCCACGACCACTCGATCAGGCCCTCGGTGTCCTGCGGGATCCCGTACTCCGCGTGGGCGATGTAGGGCCTCTCGGCGACGGGCTCAGCGCTCACGGTGTTCCCTTCGGAAATCGACGTCCGAAGCCTTGAACTACAGGTTCGGTAGCGTAATCCCTCAACCAATCCTTTTCCGCCCTCGAGGCGCTGCCCGCGCTCGACCGGACCAGGAACCAGGCGCAATTCGGTTCAGCAGGCGGTGGCGGCCGCGTCCCGGACCGCGGCCAGTGCGTCGGTCAGGCGGGCCAGTTCGTCCAGCAACGCGTCGACTCCGTCACCCAGGATGTCGACCGAGAGCAACCGGCCCCTGTCGTCGAACAGCTCCGCGACCCTGGGGATGACGATGGCGTTACCGACCGGGACCATCTTGAGGTCCAGGACGACGTTCTTGATCATCTGGACACGCGCGCGTTCCTCCCGCAACGCCCCCATAGCTCACGAAGCCCACGGGTTTGTGGTGCCACTCGCGGTAGAGGTAGTCGAGAGCGTTCTTGAGAGGAGCGGTAAAGCCGTGGTTGTACTCGGGCATGACGAAGACGAAGGCATCGACCGCGTCGACTCGCCTGCTCCAGTCGCGCGTGTGCTGATGGACATAGATGCCATCGACCGGCTCGTTCGGTTCGTCGAAGAAAGGCAGGTTCACCTCCGCGAGATCGAGCATCTCGACGTCGAAGCCTCCGTGAGCGACGGCACTCTCGACGAACCGATCGGCGATGTTCCGGCCGCGACGACCGGGCCGCGTGCTGGCTACGACGATCCCCAGGCGACGCATGATTGACCTTCCTTTCTTGAGGCAGACGGGCGATCGAGGACGGAATCACACTCCACGGCGACCTTCTGAGGACCAGTCGAGCTGAAGAGAGGGATGAAAACGTGGGCCAGGGGCCCGATGCTGACCCCGTACAGCACCGTTCCAACTCCGACGGAGCCACCCAAGAGCCAGCCGGTCGTCAGCACCGCAAGCTCGATGGCGGTGCGGACGGCTCGGATCGAGTGGCCGCGCGCCGCAAGCCCGGTCATCAGACCGTCCCGCGGGCCGGGACCGAGGCCGGCTCCTATGTACAGGCCCGTGGCCACACCGTTGAGCACGATCCCGAGAACGAGGAGGGCCCCTCGCAGACCCAATGCGCGCGGCTCCGGGAGCACCTGCAGCGACAGAGCGATGACCGGTCCGACGACGAGAGCATTGCTGAGGGTGCCGAGGCCCGGGCGCTGCTTGAGAGGGATCCAGCAGAGGAGCACGAGCACGCTGGCCCCGACGACGACCCCGCCGAGAGGCCAGCTACCGCGCAGCGCCAGCCCTTGAAATTCAGCCCGAGCGGCTCCCTTATCTCCGTAGAAGCTCACAAGGACGAAAACAACGATGTCGTGGTCTTCACGGTGAGTGACAAAGGCGGAGGGTTCCCTGTGGAAGAGGCCGAACGCATCTTCGGGAAGTCCGTGCGCCTCCGGCCGGGGAACAAGGGGCCTCGTCGCGCGAGAAAGCCAGGTAAACGATCCGCCCGACCCGAAACTTGACCCGATCCCGAACCAGGGCCTCGTAGCTGCGCGGCAGGGTTGCCGCCAGGGCGCGGACCTCCTCGATCGTCACCAACGGGATCTGCCTTCGCCGCGAGATGAGATGTACGGTGCGATCCGCTTGGGCCCTCCTCTCCGCGTTTGCCCCCTGACTTTCTTCACGCCCGACGCCTGAAGCCCCACTAGGGCGGGCCAGCGCCGTTGGAGGCTCCGCGAGCGTGGAATCGGCGTCAGTTTCGCCTAACCCGCCTTCACGGATTGCCACCGATTTGATTCGGTGGGATACCCCTCCCGTTTCACCGGTCCTACAGGTCGAGCAGCACCGCGATGGTTTCGCGGATCTGAGTGAGCACCGCGCCGCCAACGTTGCCCATCGTCTCGGTCACCCGCTCAGTGGCCACGGCCCGGGTGTGTTGACACTGCGCGGCGGAGTCGACGTCCAAGCCGTTGTCCGGATCGGCCACAACGGTCACCTCCGTGGCGTAGCCGCGTAGGCTACGAGTGAGCGGCACGACCTGGATGACGCGCGGTCCTCGGGAGAGGACTCGTTGCGCGGTAATCACGATCGCCGGTCGCATGAGCCCGGCCTCTGATCCCCTCGGAACGCCGAGATCGAGCTGGACGACGTCACCCGAGTTCAGCATCGAGCCAGTTGGACTCGTCGTCGCCCAGTGGCCTGGCCAGGTCCTGACCCATCTCGTCCTGATGGAGCACGCGCACCGCTCGCGCGATGGTCTCGGCAACGGTGGTCTTGCGCTCGCGAGCCAGCCGCTTTAGCTCCTCGTGGGTGGCGCGGTCGACTCGTACGGTAGTGGTCTCACTCATGGGGCGTAGTCTACCAGAATGTAGATGGAATCGTCTACAGTCGATGAACGAGTCACGCCCCCGCCCTGGACCGATTCTGGCCACGTGGGCCGCCATGGGAGCCGCCCAGATCAGGACATGCAACAAGGATCGCGATCAAGCCACCTATCAAACCGTTGCGGATTGGCAACGGATTGGTATCTCGGCCATTGCTGGCCCCTCCGACCGACTGTCAAAACGATACGAATCCCCAGCTCAGGGCGGAGGGCGTGGTGCGGAGGGCGTGGTGTGCGATTTCTTCACGTTTGGGCGTGACCTGGTCGTTCGAGACCCGAACAGAGGACTACCCACGGGATAAGGCGCCATCATCCACACAGCGATGAGCGCGCCGAAGCCGGTGATTACCTCCCGCGTGCGGTGCGCGCAG
>JBOGXF010000138.1:0-4306 GCA_050694275.1 Actinomycetota bacterium
GCTCCGCCCGTTCGTCGCTGCTGATTTCCAGCGGCCGCAGACTCCACATGACCCGACCTCCCTCTCGTCGAAAGCCGACGAGAGAAGCCTAAATGACACGCGTGTAATTAATGCGGAGATCCACTAGGTTCGTTGTCGTGGTCGTGTCGAAGCGCTTGACACCGAGACGCGTCGCCAGACCTCTGAGGTCCTCCTGCGTCCGGGTGATGATGACGCCTCCGTCAATGACTCCGGCGTCGTAGAGGGCTCGATAGGCGCCCATATCGCGGTCCAGATTTCCGTCCTTCGCGTTCCACTCCACGTCCAGCGCCAACCGGCCCTTCACGTTGTCGACCTTGTAGCCTTCGCTCGTGACCTCGGTCTCAATGACGCGAGGCGTTTTCTCACCCTCCGCGGCGTAGGGCATGACCTTGAGCACGGACTTGAGTGTCGTGTCGTGCCGCCCCTCTCGCCAGCCGAGCCGTCGAAACTCCCGGTCGAGCCGGGTGGCGACTCGTGACTTGTTCCCCCCGGCCTGGGTGATGTCGTCAGCTACCAACCGGAAATCGCGGAGCACTTCCAGGATCTCCTCAAACTCAGCCGGGTGCGTTGCAGCCAGGATTTGAGCTGCGTTGCGCGTCTCGCGCAGCTCGTACCGCTCCCGGATCTCCTGCGGGATGACGTCCAAAAAGCTTTCGGTTAGATCCATGACGCTCCGCTCGTGCCGCCGACTATTCGATCGTACCTATTCAGTCTGAAGGCGGCATGAGCTTCCGAGCTTCTTTGATGGCTACTTGAAGTGCAGACCTTGCTTCTCGATACGTCAGTCCGCGGTCGCGCCATGTAGCAAGTATGTGATTCCGCATCCGTCCACGATGCCCCGCGACATCACACCGTTCGTGCCCCCAGGAGGACACGTAACAGATGATGCTTACGATCTCTACGGGTGGATTTCATTGTGTATCGGATGTACTTCGCGGAGGCGGGTCCTCGTGTCCGCGGCCGGGCCGCGCGGCGGAGAAGAGTGGGCGTGCAGGGCTGGGTCTCGTAGACTGGAATTCACTCTTCCAGGAGGAAAGTGTGGAGATTTTTCCAGGCATCTCGGCTGATCCAGACGTGCGGTTTGGGAAGCCTTGCATCACCGGGACTCGGGTGGATGTCGCCACCATCGTGGGAGCGATCGCGGCCGGTGACAGTCCCGAGATGGTCGCTAACGAGTACTCGCTGACCGCCGATCAGGTGCGAGCTGCGCTCCAGTACGCGGCCCATCTTGCGGGCCACGCCCCTCCTGCCGTGCGTGAGGTCTCTTGAGGTTTCTTCTCGACGAGAATTTTCCTCTCCAGCTCTACCGTCAGCTCGAGGCCCGAGGTATCGACTGCGAACACATCGTGGTGCTGGGGCAGCGGGGGATATCTGACTCACAGATCCTTAAGCGCGTGAACTCGGAAGAGGATCTCGTCTTGCTCACTCAGGACAGGGAATTCCAAGCCATGCCGATCAGCTTGGGCAAGGTCATCATCTCGCGTCTTCCCCAGAGCCTATCGACGCAGCGACGGGTCGCGGTCTGGCTGCAAGCAGTCGAGGAGTTCGTCAGATCGGCACCCGAGGGAACGATGTTCGAACTCGGACGCGATGGTGAGGTTTCGCGGCTACCCGAGTAGGGCTATCTTGAATCAGCCCTCCGACAGAGCGAGAAAACACCACGCACCCAGTGAGGCCAGCCTCGGACCGCCGAGGGAATCCGATTTTCACTTGACGCTCGCGGTCGCCGCGGCCGGGCACTCCTAGATGGCCCCTTACCAGTAACGCCACGGCAAGCTTTACGAGAACCGGGAGCCCGAGATGCAACCGCCTTTTGCGCGTTCTTTGGCGCGCGCGTGTCCAAACGTGTCCTGAGTACCTTGCCGACTTTCCGGTCAAGAAGGCAGATACGCTCTGGCCTGCGCTTTCAGAGTGGCCCCAACGGGATTCGAACCCGTGCTACCGCCTTGAAAGGGCGGCGTCCTGACCTGGCTAGACGATGGGGCCCGCGGCGAGCCTAACGCGCCCTCTTCTAGCTCCAAGAATCCGCCTCGGCGCGCGCTGCCGCGAGCGTCGTGTTGTTGACTATCGGAAGAGTCACGAACGCCATCGCTCCCACCACCGCGGCGCCGACGAGAAACGGCGCCCGCAGCCCGAACAGATCGGCAAGCACGCCACCCAGCGCCGCTCCTACGGGCATGGTCCCCCACGCGAGCAAGCGGTACACGCTGTTGACTCGCGCGAGAAGACGGTCGGGGATGATCGCTTGTCGGAGCGAGACCGTGACGACGTTCCACGCCATCGCGACGAAGCCGCCGATCACGAAGGAGAGGCCGACAACGATTGCGCTCGACGTCAATCCTGCTCCCAGATAAGAGACTCCGCCCAGGAGGACACACAGAAGGAGCGTCGGGCCCGGGCCGATCTTCTTGCTGATACGCGCCCCGAGAAGGCTCCCGGGGACACTCCCCACCGCGAAGGCGGTCAACAGAATCCCGTAGCCGGTGGGGCCGAGGGCGAGGATCTGGATGGCGAACAGCACGAAGATAGCCAAGGCCGCGGTGTGGAACATGTTCATGACGCCGACCATCGCCGCCAGGGTACGCAGCAGCCGGTGCCGCCACAGCCATTTCA
Organism: Actinomycetota bacterium; assembly: GCA_050694275.1. GTDB lineage: Bacteria > Actinomycetota > CADDZG01 > CADDZG01 > WHSQ01 > JBOGXF01. Next base: position 2,635 of record JBOGXF010000138.1, read on the forward strand.
GTCCCTCACCGATGTCATGGCCGATCTTGGAAGGCGCCTCCGCGTTTTCGCGCCCGACGACAAACCGTCCCCGCAGCGCGAGCACGAGCGCGCCGGAGACTCCGAAGGTCGCGGCGTCGATGACGAAAGGAAGTCCCGCGCCGACCGTGAACAGGAAACCGCCGGCCGGGGGACCGGCGAATTCGTTGGCGGTGAGTTCGGCCGCGTAGAGGCGACCGTTCGCCTCCTCGAGACGTGAGCGGGGGACGAGCGCAGGCATGATCGCCTGGGCGGCGTTGTCGAAGAGCGTCTCCGCGGTCCCCAGCAAGAACGCGAGCGCGTAGATGAGCGGCAAGCTGCTCCAGCCGACGATGGCGATGATGCCCAGCGCACCTGCGATGACGAAACGGAAGAGCTGGACCCGGCCCATGAGGAGCCGCCGGTCGACCCGGTCGGCGACCGCCCCGCTGACGAGGCTGAACAACAGCCATGGGAGCCAAGACGCGACCGAGATTCCGGCGACCAGCTTCGGGTCCCTCGTGATCGAGGCAGCCAGAAGAGGCAGGGCGGTCAGGCGGATGCCGTCGCCGAAGTAGGAGATCGCCGACGCGGTCCACATCTTCAGATAGTTGGGACCGAGGCCACGCTCCTCCATGGGGCGAGAGTCTAGAAGCGCGAGCGTCCTCTCACTCGGCCCGAATCTGGTGGTCGGCACCGGTCCCCGGGGTACAGCGCGAGATGTGTCGCGCGTCTTAGCAGAGGGCCGTCATTGACCTTTCGAAAATCGGGTACTTCAGGACGACCGACCGGTCAGCTGGGTGGGGGAGGGGGCCCGGGCGATGGCTGAGCCGTACCGGGTGACGGGGGAGGTACGGCGGACTCTCGCAATCGGTAGTACAGAAGCGTGTAGACGAGCGCAATGAACGGAGCGGTCACCGTGCCGCTCACAAGATCACCCAGGAAGGCCCGAACCTCGTCTCCGAAAGCTGCCAGGATGAGCTCGATCACCAAACCCACGCCGAAGAGGACCAGCCACGTTAGGAGGATGATCCCGAAGACATTCCAGCCGTTGCCGCGAACAAGCTCTCGGCTCCGACCGAACGCTTCCATCGCACGGCGGTTCTCGAGCACTATCGTCGGCACAATCAGGACCCAGATCGTCAAGAGGAAGAGCCCAGGGACGATTAGCAGGACCAGGCCAACGGCGATGCCGATGCCAGCCAGTATCGAAGCGCCGGCAATAGGTGGGATCTTCTCTCTGACCGCCGACAACGTATCGGCCATCGAGAGATCGGCACGTCCGTCACGTATGTCCTCCACCGCCTTGACGAGAGCACCCTGGAGGAGAAAGACCCCGGTCAAGCCGATCCCTGCGGCGAGCAACGCACCCACCAATCCGAGGAGACCGACGAGCGCGGCCGAGATCAGTGCGATCACGAGATAGACGACGAACGCGATTCCGATCAGGTGCTGCCACTGACTCTTGTAGTGTCCCCAGGCTTCACTGATGACCCCACTGGTTGGATTCACTGCCCCCTCCTCCTCATGCTCGATCGCGCTTCGGCCAGACAGCGGCACCAACTGGTTCGGACCTGCTGGCGTCCTCAGGTCAACACAGCCCTCGTTCAGAGAGACTAGAGGATAGGACTCTGACTCGTAAGATTTGTGCTTACTTCTTGAGCTTGTAGTCCTT
>JBOGXF010000139.1:0-12826 GCA_050694275.1 Actinomycetota bacterium
TCGTCGGTGCCGGTGGAGAAATCGGGAACTTCAAGTCGGTCCCACAGATCGATCTCGGTGGCGCATGCGGCCCGGTTTTTTCCTGTTGGGCCGGCCGCGGCAAACGGCGCGGCGATCGCGAGGGCCAACAGAAGGGCAATGAGCGCAATGGAGAGTGCATCCGACAAGGTCCTGCGGCTTCGGCGCGAACCCTCTCTCGGGGGATCAATAAGGAGGGACGCGCGCCCACCTATGCTCACTCGGTCTCTCCGAGATCAAACAACGGCCGACAAAGGAGCCGCATGGAAGTCGGCGCACTGTTGCTGGCGGCGGGGCGCGGCGAACGGATGCGGCCGCTGACCGACGCGATCCCCAAACCCGCCCTGCCGGTCCTCGACGTGCCGCTCGGCTGCTTCCCGCTGAAAAGCCTGGCGCAGGTCTCCCCGCCCGTGATGGTCAACCTCAGCCACCTATCCGAGGCGCTCATGGAGGTATTTGCCCCATTTTGGACCACCTGGAGTGTAATGCGGTCGATGGACGAAGGCCCCGAGCCGTACGGGACGGGCGGAACGCTTCGGGCGCTGCTCGACGAAGGCCTCATCGGCGACCGGATCGTGGTCGGCAGCGCCGACGTCGTGACCTCGGCCCCCGTAGAGAGGCTGATGACGGCGCACGAGACGGGTGGAGCCCCTGCGACCGTCCTCGGGGTGCGGGTCGCCGATGGTGCCGACTTCGAGCTCGACGGGGGCCGGGTCGTCCGGTACATCGATCGGCGGCGCGAGTCTTCGGCTCCCGGGGTGCGCTTCGCGAACCTCTCCGTGCTCGACCACGGCGCGGTCGAGCTCATCCCGAAGCTCCGCCCGGTGGGACTGGGCGAGACCGTGATCGGCCCTCTCGCTAAGTCGGGCGAGCTCGCCGTCGTCGTTCACGACGGTTACTGGATCAACGTCTCGACCGCGGCCGACTATCTGAGGCTGTCGCTCGACGTCCTCTACGGCCGCGCGCCCCGACCTCCGGTCGAGCCGCCGGGAGAGATCGTCGAGCTCGACGGGGGCCGGGCTTACGTCGGGCCGGGGGCCGACGTCGCCGATAGGGCGGCGCTCGGGCCCGGGGCGATCGTGCTCGCCGGAGCGCGCGTCGGGTCGGGCGCGCACATCGAGAACGCCATCGTCATGCCCGGCCGTTCCGTGCCGAGTGCTCGTGAGACGACCTCTCAGGTCGTGTGGTGACCACTCGACGATGGGGCCCGTGCCGAGTGGTCGTCACGCGCCCCCTGAGGGCGTTCTGCGACCACTCGGCGAGGAGGAAGGGGTCAGGCGAAGATCGAGCGCTCGGCGAGATCGCTGATGATCGGCAGGTAGATGAACCCGGCGACCAGGCCGGCGGTCGCGACCCCCATGGCGGCGCGCAGCATCGGCGACACGGCGATGGGCTCCTCGATCTCGGGAGCTTCGAGGAACATCTTCTTGACGACCAGCAGGTAGTACCACGCGGCAACAACGGCATTGATGCCCATGACGATCGCGAGCCAGATGACGTTCGCGTCGATCGTCGCGCGGAACACGAGGAGCTTGGCCCACACCCCGGCCATCGGGGGGGCACCGGCAAGCGAGATGAGGAAGCCCGACATCATCAGGGCGAGGGCTGGGCTGCGAATCCACAAACCGGAATAGTCGTTGATGAAATAGGAGCCCCCACGTTCGTGGAAGGCGATCGCCGCGCCAAAGGCTCCTGCGTCCATCAACCCATAGATCGCGAGGTACACGATCGCTGCGGTGAATGCACGTCCGTTGGTCAGCGACGCGCCCGGATTGATCAGCGCGAACGTCACGAGGACGTAACCCGACTGGGCGATTCCCGAATACGCGAGCAGCCGGATGATGTGGTTCTGGCGCAACGCGATGAAGTTGCCGACCGTCATCGTCAGGGCCGCGATCACCGCGAACGCCGGCCGCCACGAGTCCGCGACTTCGGGAAACGCGCGGAACATCAGGATCAGCAGCCCGACGAAGCCGCCGATCTTGGACGCGGTAGACAGAAACGCCGCGACCGGGGAGGGAGCTCCCTCGTAGGTGTCGGGAGCCCAGAAGTGGAACGGAACGGCCGAGATCTTGAACGCGAAGCCGACTACGACGAAGAACACGCTCAAGACGACGAGCGGCTCGTTGCCGGTGTTGGCGATGGCTCGACGAATCTCGTCAACTTGCGTCGCACCGGTCGCGCCGAAGATGAGCGACATGCCGTACAGCATCACCGCGGACGAAAGCACGCTGAACAAGAAGAACTTGAGCGCGCCCTCGTTCGACTTAGCGTCGCCCTTGCGCAGAGCGGTCATGATGACGCCGGGAATGCTGATGAGCTCGATGGCGATGAAGATCGTGATGAGGTCGCGGGCACTCGCCATGACGAGCCCCCCGAGGAGCGAGCACAACAGCAAGAAGTAGTACTCGCCCTGGTAGTAGGTGCCGATCCTGAAGTAGTTGTACGACAGCCCCAGCAGGATGAGCCCGACGATGCAGAAGAGCCCCTTGAAGACAAGAGCGAACGTGTCGACTTCGAAGGAGGCGGCGAGGGTCATGCGCTCGGAACCGATCAACGACACGACGGCGGCCAGCGTGCCGATGATGCCGGCGGCCGCCAGCGGCATCGCGACCCATTTGGCTTCTTTGGGGACGAACAAGTCGATCACCAGCACGGCGCACGCGACGAGGGTGAGCACGAGCTCGGGCGAGAGCGCGTGCCAGTCGATAGAAGGCTGGGCGATGGCCTGGGCTAGGACCAACTTCTAACCCCCTCCGAAGGGCCCGAGCATCGCCTGCACCGCGCCGTCGGTAACGCCGAGGACGAGCCTCGGAAAGATCCCGGCGGCGAGGATCAGCACGAGCATCGGCGCCCACGCGTACCACTCGACGCGCACGACGTCGAAGATGCCGTCGCCGGAGGCGAACTTCTCGGGCACCGTCCCCAGGTTCACTCGCTGGATCGTCCACAGGAAGTAGCCGGCGGTCAGGATCGTGCCGATGCCGCCGCCGACCATGAGGACCCTGAACAGCTCCTCGTTGAGCATGTCCGCGGGCCGGTAAGAACCGAGCAGAGCCAGCATCTCGCCCCAGAAACCGGCGAGCCCCGGCAGTCCCAGCGACGCGATGGCCGTGTACGTAATGAGCGTCCCGAAGCGGGGGATCTGTTTGAGGATGCCCCCGAGCGCTGCGATCTCGCGCGTGTGATAGCGCTCGTGGATCGACCCGGCCAAAAAGAACAGCATCCCGGTGATCAGCCCGTGCGCCACCATCCCGAAGACCGCCCCATTGATACCGACATCCGTGAGCGTGGCGATGCCGAGCATGACGAATCCCATGTGACCGACCGAGCTGAACGCGATCAGGCGTTTGAGATCGGTCTGGGCAAGGCAGCAGAGCGCGCCGTAGATGATGGCGATCACTGCGAGGATCCCGATGATCGGGGCGTAATTGATCGCCGCGTCGGGCAGGAGCGGAAGCGCGATGCGCACGAAACCGTAGGTCCCCATCTTCAGAAGGATGGCCGCCAGCAGCACCGACCCGACCGTGGGGGCCTCGGTGTGGGCGTCCGGCAACCACGTATGGAACGGCCACATCGGGACCTTGATCGCAAAACCCAAGAAGAGCCCGAGGAACGCGACGTTCTGGAACAGCGCGGAACCGAACGGCGCCGCCTCGCGCAACCGGATTATGTCGAAGGTCGAGGGCTCGCTGCCGAAATACATCGCCAAGAAACCGAGCAGCATGAAGATCGATCCGAAGAGCGTGAACAAGAAGAATTTCACCGCCGCGTACTCGCGGTTGGGCCCTCCCCAGATCCCGATCAAGAAGTACATGGGGACCAGCACGAGCTCCCAGAAGATGAAGAACAGGATCAGGTCGAGGGCCACGAACGTCCCGGTCATCCCCGTCTCGAGCAGCAGCATGAGCGCGAACAGGGCTTTCGGCTTGCCAGGCTCCGGCACGTGCCAGAACAAGTAGACGCAGCACAGGAAGGTAATGAGCACCGAGAGCACGACCAGGGGCAGCGAGATCCCGTCGACGCCAACGTGGTAACGGGCATCGATCTGCGGAATCCAAGTCGCATCGGCGCCGAGCTGGATCTCGTCGGTGCGGCCGTAATCGAAGCGGAGCGCCGCGATGATCCCGGCGAGGAGGGCGAGACCGGCGAAGGCGGTGCCGACCCACGCGATTAGCTTTTCCTTGAGCGACGGCACGAACAGCAGCGCGATCGCGCCGACGGCCGGCAAGAACGTGGCCAGGCTCAGTCCCCATCCGTTGTCAAACCACTCCATACCTCACCCTGTCCTTTCTATGTCAGCGCGAACAGCGCCACGAAGATGGCAATCCCCGCGAACAGCACCGCCGCGTAGCGCTGCACGTTGCCCGACTGGATGTAGCGCAACAGCCCACCGGAGTAGCCGGTGAGCCCGGCCGCCCCGTTGACCGCGTAGTCCACGATCTTCTGGTCCAAGATGTCGTAGGTGGGGCGGGACAGCCACAGCGTCGCGATCGCCGACCCGTCCACCGCGCCGTCGAGGATGCGCTGGTTGGTCCAATAAGTCGCGCGGGCGAGCGTGTACTGGATCGGGCGCACGACGAAGTTGAGGTAGAAGTCGTCGAGGTAGTACTTGTTCTCGACGAAACGATAGGCCCATGCGAACGGGCTCGCCACAAGATCCACTCGCCATCGCTTGAAGTAGAAGAGCTGGACGCCGAGCCAGATGGCCACGACTGCGATGATCGTGGCCGAGACCGGCAACACGAGGTTGAAGAGCGCCGAGAACCCGTGAAGCTCTTCGCCGGGGAGATGGAGCCAGTCTGCAAACGGCCCGATGACCGGGAACCCGAGGAAACCGACGGTCACGGTCGCCCCGGCGAGGACCCACAGCGGGGTGACCATCGACCCCGGGCTCTCGTGGGGCTCGTGGTGGCCGGCGTAGTCGCCCCAAAAAGTCTTCACGCACGCGCGGGTCATGTAGAGGGCGGTGAGGAACGCGGTCACGCTCGCCGCGATGAGCACGAACCATGCGGCGACCTGATGCGCCTCGCTCGCCGAACGCAGCGCGCCACCGATGATCTCGTCCTTGGAGAAGAACCCGGCGAGGGGGAAGATCCCCGCGAGGCCGAGCGAGCCGATGATGAAGGTCTTGAACGTGTGAGGCATGAATCTTCGCAGTCCGCCCATGTCCTTCATGTAGTTGCTATGGGTCGCATGGATCACCGACCCCGCTCCGAGGAACAGGAGCGCCTTGAAAAAGGCGTGCGTGAAGAGATGAAACACCCCCGCGGTGAAGGCGCCCACCCCGAGGGCGGCGGTCATGTAGGCAATCTGGCTCACGGTCGAGTAGGCGAGCACCCGTTTGATGTCGTCCTGCACCAGCGCCAGGAGCGCGGCGAGGAGCATGGTGATGGACGCGATTATCGCCGCAACGTCGAGCGCGGTACCGGCGTGCTCGGCCAATACGAACATGCGGGCGAGCATGTAGACCCCGGCCACAACCATGGTCGCGGCGTGGATGAGGGCCGACACCGGCGTCGGGCCGGCCATCGCGTCGGGCAGCCACACGTACAGGGGGAACTGCGCCGACTTGCCGACCAGCCCCACGAACAGCAGCACGGCCCCGACCGTGAGCGCGAGGCCGCCGATCTCGCCTTCCTCGGCGAGCGCGTTCAACGCCGGGATGTTGAAGGTCCCGGCCGCGACGAACAGGACGAAGATGCCGAACAGAAACCCGACGTCTGCGACCCGGTTCGTGATGAACGCCTTGATCGCGGCAGAAGAGTTCTCCTTCTCCTCCCACCAGTGTCCGATGAGGAAGTATGAGCAGACGCCGACCAGCTCCCAGCCGACGAAAAGCTGAATGAGGTTGTTTGCGATGACCATGAACAGCATCGAGCCGGTGAACAACGACAGGAACGCGTAGAAGATCGTGTAGCGCTCGTCTTCGTGCATATAGCCGATCGAGTAGACCTGGACGAAGAAGGACACCGAGGTCACGACGAGGAACAGCACGCCGGCGAGGAAGTCGTAATTCATCCCGAACTCGACCCTGAGGCTCTCCCCCCCGTCGCCGAACTGGAACCACGTCCATGCCTTCTCGACCACAGCACCGCCCGCGGCGAGCTCAACGAACGCGATGAGCGACAGCACGAGGCCGATGCCGACGGCCGCGATCCCGACCATGTGACCGCCGTCCCTCATTCTCTTGCCGAAGAACAAGATGACGAAGAACGACAGCATGGGGAGCAACGGCACCAGCCACATGACGTGTCTCATGGGCTCACCATTTCATCAGCGCCATCTCGTCGACATCGACGGTTCGGCGGTTGCGGAAGATGAGGATCACGATCGCAAGCCCGACGCCGACCTCGGCGGCCGCGACCGCGATCACGAACAGTGCGAAGACCTGCCCCGGGATCCCCGCCTCTTGAAGAAGAGCGGCAAATGCCACGAGGTTGATGTTGACCGCGTTGAGCATCAGCTCGATCGAGAGGAGGACGAGCACCGCGTGCTGGCGCGCCAGCACACCGTAGACGCCGATCGCAAACAGCAGGGCGGACAGCATGAGGAAGTAGGAGACGGGCATCAGTCGCGCCTCGCGATCACCACGGCCCCCACCAGCGCGGCGAGGAGCAGGATTGACACCACCTCGAAAGGCAACACGTAGGCGGAGAAGATGACCTCGCCGACCGTTCTCGTCGCGGTACCGGCGGCGCGGTCGAACGTGATGTCCCGACCCTCGAAGGCGGGCACCAGCACGCTGCTGGTGACCAGGAACAAGGCAACGGCGGTTATGGCCGCGAGCGGCCTTTGATCGTTGTCGAATTTGCCCCTGCCGATGGGGGCGCGCGTCAGCATCAACCCGAACAGCATGAGGACGACGATCGCTCCGACGTAGACCAGTACCTGGACCCACGCGACGAACTCGGCGAGCAACAAGAGGAAAAGGATGGCCGCGCCGACGAGGGTGCCGACGAGGTAGAGGGCGGCGTGAATGACGTTGCTCGCAGTGACGACCCGCAGCGCGGCCCCCACCATGCCGACCGCGAGCACCCAGAAGACGGTCTCCTGCCAGGGCTCGGCCATCAGCCCCCCACCACGCACGCGTCCCTTCCAAGGTTGCGCGTTTGAGGCCTCATACGGGCTTCGTTCGCGCAACCTTGGGGGGAAGGGGAGGTCATGAGCCCGGGCCCTTCGAGCCCTTGACCGCCCGGATCCGCGCCGCCTTGGCCCGGGCGGTGGCGACCTGGTCGCTCGAGCCCTTGGCGCGCTCCTCGGCGAGGACCCGCTCGTAGACCGCGTCGGGGTCCTCCGCCGGCTCGACCTCGGGCGCGGTCTCTTGCCGCTGACCGCCCGGGGCCTCCTGGGGCGGCGTCTCCGGGCTCGCCTCGGGAGCGGTCGCCTCCGCCTGCGCCTCGGCCTCCGCGACCGCCTCATCGTCGGCGGCCTCGGCGGGAGTCGGGGCCACCGGTCCCTGCTCGGGCCTCGGCTCTGTGGCGGCGGGAGCCCCCGGAGGCGTGGGTTCGGGCTCTCCCTTCACCGGGGCGCTCGGGACCCGCTTGTCGGTGGCGACCGGAGTCGGGCCCCGGCCGATGCCACGCTCGGCCTTGGCGCGTGCGACCTTGGCGCGTGCCTCGGCGACCTGTGGGGATGTGCCTGCGTCGCGCTGCTCTGTGAGGACGCGCTCGTAAGCCGCCTCGGGGTCCTCGGTGGGCGCGGGTGCCGGCGCCGGGGGGCTGGGCGCGTCGGTCTCGGCCTTCGCCGCGGGCACCTCCTGCTCCTGCACGGCGGCGGTCTCGGCCGGGGCGGGGGCCTGTTCCTCGTCGGAGGTTGCCGGAGCGGTCGGAGCCGCGGTCGGCGCCTTGGGGGTGGTCGCGGCCTGCTCGGGCCGGGCCTCGGCCGCGGATGCGGTCGGAGTCGCGGGCGTGGCCGCGGCCGCGGGCTTGCTCACGGGCGGAGTCTCGGGGGACTCGGGAGCGGGTTTCGGGGCGGTCGGCGCCTCGGGCAGGGGCTGCCCAGGCTGCAGCGCGCCCTCCTCGAGCGCAGGGGGCGGCAACACGGTCGACATCCAGTCCGACAGCTTCTCCTTCTCGTGAGTGAGCTCGCGGATGTCGTACTCGGCGTACTCGAACTCACGGCTCCAGAAGAGCGCGTCGTAGGGGCACACCTCGACGCAGATACCGCAATACATGCAGAGCGCATAGTCGATGGCGAAGCGGTCGAGCACGTTTCGCTTCCGCTGGCGCCCGCCCTCACGTTTCGGCGCCAGAGTCTCCTTGTGAGAATCGATGTAGATGCACCAGTCGGGGCACTCACGCGCGCACAGCATGCAGACGGTGCAGTTCTCCTCCTTGAGGGCGATCACGCCGCGCGTGCGCGGAGCGAGATCTTGTTTGACGTTGGGGTACTGGATGACGGTGTTGTGCTTGAACAGGTGCTTGAGGGTCACCGCCATGCTCTTCAGAAGTCCGATCCCGAGACCGGGCTTCCTCGCGTTCTCCAATCTCTGCTTGACTTCGTCTATCGCCATGTCATCACCACTACGTGTAAAGCACCCAGCCGCCGGTTAACAGGATCAGCACCAGTGATACGGGGATCAGAAACGCCCACGCAAACTTCTGAAGCTGGTCCTCTCTGAGGCGCGGCATCGAAAAACGTAGCCACAAGATAAGGAAGACCATGAACGAGGTCTTGCCAAAGAACCAGAGGATGCCCGGAATCGATTCGAGGGGGGACCACGGGACGATGGGTTTGTAACCACCGAGAAACAGCGTCGCAGCGATTCCGGCGAACGCGATCATGTGGCCCATCTCGGCGAAGAAGAAACCGAAGATGAACCGCATGCCCGAGTACTCGGTAAAAGCCCCGGTGATGATCTCGGACTCGGCGACCGGCATGTCGAACGGAGGTAGGGCCATTTCGGCCATGGCTCCGGCCAGGAATATGATGAACAGCGCGAGCCCCAATCCTGGGGGCCACAAGATGAACGGCCAGTCCTGCGCCTCGACGATGCCCACAACGGACAGCGTGCCGGCGAGCATCGCAACGGCCGCGGCCGCGAGCACGATCGGCAGCTCGTACGCGATGAGCTGCGCAGCCGACCTGAGCGCACCGATGAGCGCGTACTTGTTTGCGCTCGACCACCCCGCCATTAGCACGCCGATCGTCCCGACCGATCCCATCGCCAGCAGATAGAAAATGCCGACGTCGAGGTCCTCGACAATCAGGGTGCGGTCGACCGGGATGACCAGATAAAGCATAAGTATCGGAACGAACACGACCGCCGGAGCGAGGCTGAACACCGGCTTGTCCGCCTTGGCCGGAATGATGTCCTCCTTGTAGATGAACTTGATCCCATCCGCGAGGGTCTGCGCCCAGCCGTGGAATCCACCGGCATACATCGGCCCGAGCCGATGCTGCATGTGGGCCATCTCCTTGTGCAGCACGTAGCCGCCGACGAGCGCTCCCACCGGCACCACGGTCAGGATGACGACAAGCTTGATCGCCAGCGCCCAGATGGGAGTGAGCTCGAAATTGGTGATGAATTCCGGCATCAGAGCGTCACCGATCGATGTCTCCGAGCACGAAGAAGTACGAACCAAGGATCGCGATCATGTCGGCGACGAGCGCCCCCTTGAGGACGTGCCCGAGTGAAGAGACATTGGAATACGACGGGGTACGGATCTTCAGCCGGTAGGGCTGCCGGTCGCCGTCGGAGATGAGATACATCCCCAGCTCTCCGAGGGGGTTCTCGCAGCGGACGTACACTTCGCCTTCGGGAGCCTGGACGACGCGCGGCACCTTTCCCATCACCGGGCCGGACGGGAGCCCCTCGATCGCCTGCTCGACGATCTTCGCCGACTCGACGACCTCGTGCAGCAGCACCCAGAAGCGATCGAAGCAGTCCCCGTGAGGCGCGGTCTGGACGTCGAAGTCGAACTCGTCGTAGACGAGATAAGGCTCGTCCTTTCGGACATCCATGTCGATGTCGGACGCGCGCGCGATCGGACCGGTGACCCCGAACGAGTACGCGTCCTCCTTCTCGAGCAGGCCGACATTGACCGTACGCTGCTTGAAGATCTCGTTGTTGGTGAGCATGTCTTCGTATTGATAGAGCCGCTCTGTTACCTGGCGGACCCCTTTCAGCGCCTGTGCGTAGAAGCCCCGAGGAACGTCCTCCTTGAGACCGCCGGGACGGAAAAACCCGAAGTGCATCCGCCCCCCGGTCACCATCTCCATCGCGAACTGAATGTCCTCGCGCTCTCGGAAGGCATAGAAGGTCGGGGTGATAGACCCAAGCTCGGCTCCGAAGGATTGAAAAAACATCAGATGATTGAGGATGCGATTCATCTCGCACAGGATTACGCGCAGCCATTGGCCGCGCGGAGGTACTTCAAGCTCCATGAGCTCCTCGATCGCGAGCGCGAGGGGAAGCTCGTTGTTGATACCGGAGAGCCAGTCCATGCGGCTGACGAGGTTCGTGATCTGACGGTAGTCGCGACCCTCGACGAGCTTTTCGTATCCGCGGTGCATGTAGCCGATGATGGGCTCGGCGTTGACGAGGATCTCGCCGTCTATCGTCGCCAGCAACCGAAACACCCCGTGAGTCGCGGGATGCTGCGGGCCGACGTTGAGGACCATCTCCTGTGTCGCGAGACCCCCCGCGGCCCGGGTCTCGGCGACGACCTCCTCCGGCGTGCGGACGTTCCGCTCGGTCGTGGCCATTTAGTGCCTCCCCGCGTAAATACTCGTCACGCCAGAGCGCCCCTGCATCGCCGATCGCTGCGTTTCTCGTCGCAGCCGTACTCCCCGGTACGCCTGACTCCTCGCGCCTTGCGCTCGACGCGCAGTGACGCTCTGGACGTTGGCGCTACCTACGCGGGGAGACACTAGCGACCCCCCGCCGCGGCTTCCTCGGGGTCCTTGGCCCCCGGCCATTCCTTGATGAACCGGCTCGGCAACCTGAACGACTTGCGCATGGGATGGCCCTCGAAGTCTTCGGGAAGATAGAGACCCCTCAGATGCGGGTGACCGGCGAAGTCGATGCCGAACATCTCATGGGTCTCCCGCTCGTGCCAGTTCGCTCCTCTGTAGACGGAGGTGATGCTCGGGCAGGTCGGATCATCCAGACCCACGGGGACGTGAACGTTGACGTGGATCGCGAACTCGGGCGAGTACACGTGGATGAGGACCTCGAGGTCGCCCGGGTCCTCGGCCTCGCCTCCCTCGCCGGTCTCGTCGTCCTTCTTGCGATCAGCACCTCCAAACTCCGATCGGTCGACCCCCGAAAGGAAGGTAAAGAACTCACACCTGAGCTCCGGGGCATCGCGCAACGCGGTCACCACCTCGACCAGGTTCTCGGGCGCGCACGTGATGTCGACCTGGCCGAAATTGACGCGTCCGTCGATCAGCTTGTCGCCGAGCACTTCCTGAACGCGTCTAAGCCCGTCCTCGGGAGCTACCCGCTCGAGCACCGGCACGCTATATCCCTCCCGAGAGTCCCGGCTTGGGGATGTGTGGGATCTCGATCTGGTGCCCGCCCCACTTCTGCTGGATGTCCTCGCCCTGAATTTTCTGCTGCAACCGCAGGATGCCCTGCATCAGCGCCTCCGGTCGGGGCGGGCAACCGGGAACGTAGACGTCGACCGGCATGATCTGGTCGCACCCCTTGGTCACCGAGTAGCTGTCCCAGTACGGCCCGCCACAGTTGGCGCACGATCCCATCGAGATGACGTACTTGGGCTCGGGCATCTGGTCGTAGACGCGCTTCAGCGGCGCCGCCATCTTGTCGGTTACGGTGCCGGCGACCACGAGCAGATCCGCCTGGCGAGGCGATGCGGGAAACGGAATGACCCCCATCCGGATGACGTCGAACTTCGACGCGAACGCGGCCCCCATCTCGATGCCGCAGCACGCGAGGCCGAACTGCATGACCCACAGCGAGTACTTACGGCTCCAGTTCAGAAGCCAGGAAACCGGGTCCGGGAGCTTGACCTTCTCCATCACAGCCATTCGAGCACCCTCTTCTTGATCGCATAGAGCAACGCGAGGGCGAGGATCGCGATGAAGATCGCCATCTCGACGAACGCCTGCGTCCCCAGACGCTCGAACACGATCGCCCACGGAAACAGAAAGACCGCCTCGACATCGAACACGACGAAGAGCAAGGCGAAGATGTAGTAGCGAACGTTGGCCTGGCTCCACCCCTCACCGATGGGATCGATCCCCGATTCGTAGGTGGTGAGCTTCTCGGGGTGGGAGACCGACGGGCGCAGCACTCTGGACAAAGCAAGCGTTCCGAACACGAGCACCACGCCCACCACGGCGAAAATGCCGATCGTGACGTACTGTCCGAAGTAGGTGCCGCCTTCAGGCACGGTCTCTGTCGCTCCCCGTTCGCGTCGACATAGCCATCACCAATCGTCGTGGATTCCAGCGATTTCAATGTGGGCTCGTGACCCTCAAAATCCCTGGATACCCGCCGAAAACTAACACGCAGGGCGCGACTGGCCGGGAGGTTGTCCGCATGTGAAACCGCACGTCACCGGGGGCGGGGGCGGGCGACGAAGTGCGTCGTCTCGGCGCGCGCCGCGACGAGGTCCTCGCACGCGTAGCCGAACCCTTGCAAGAGCGACTTGCACTCGCGGTCGAGGTCGGGCGAATGCGCCTCGATCACCAGGCTCGTCTCGCCTTGCTCGAGCAGCTTCGTGCCTCCGCGCAGGACGTTCAGCTCGCCTCCCTCGACGTCGATCTTGACGACCGCAGGGCTCCCGTAGCGGGCTGCGACGGCATCGAGCGTCGTGACTTCGACCTCGAGGCCCTT
>JBOGXF010000140.1:0-4183 GCA_050694275.1 Actinomycetota bacterium
CAAGCTGCCGTTCTGCGACATGCGGGCGGAAGCGAAAGTCATCGAGCGACCGGCTCGTTCGATTCGAACCTCGACCTCGAAGTCTCCTTCGCGGGCGCGGCCCGGGTAGTGCACGGACAAGGAGCGAGGCTCCCGCTCGCCGTCACCCACCTGCAACACGATGGCGTTCAGCATGATCGAGGCGATGAATCCACCGTTGGGGCCGAAGTCGATCCACCACGCGCGATCGAGTCGGCCGCGATACATCGCGTCGTCGGTGCGCTCGAGCGAGATCCCCATGTCGAACGGATGCACGGTCCTCTTAACGCGCGGCCGGGGCGATTGATTCCGGGACGTCGAGTCTGGAGAAGCCGCGCCACAACAGGACGCTCAAGTAATCGACGAGCCGGGCGCGCGGCATGGGACTTTGTTCGAGCCACCAGTCGCCCGCGAGCTGCACCATCCCGACCATCCCGTGCGCCCACGCCGTCGCGCCGCCCGGGTCTAGTCCCAAACGCTGAAGCTCCTCTGTCAGAGTCACCGCGATCTCCTCGGCGAGCTGCCGGATGAAATCCGTCACCGCGGCCTGGGCCTCGGGTCGCTCGCCGACGGCGCGATGCATCAAGAATCTGTAGGCCTCTCGCTCTCTTTCCACAAACGACAGATAGGCGTCGATAGTCGTGTCGATGCGGGCAGACGGCTCCGACTCCGAGGAGAGCGCGGCGCGGAGCTCCGCCATCAGCGCCGTCACGTAGCGCTCGGCGAGGGCTTGATAGAGGCCGCCCTTGTCCCCGAAGTGCTTGTACAGGATGGGCTTGGTGATGCCGGCCTCCGTGGCGATGTCGTCCATCGAGGCCTCGGGGCCGCGGCGCCGCACGACCCGGTCGGCCGCCTCGAGGAGCTGCCGGCGCCGCTCCTCCCGGCGCTGCTCGCGCCCCGCCCGGCGCTCCTCTGGACGATTTGACCGGTGCCTGTCCGACATGTTACTAAGGGTAACCGTTACCCACGGTAACGACAATCGGGCGACAGGCGGTGATGACGTGGACTTCTCGCTGACCGAGGAGCAGCAGGAACTCCAGAAGTGGGCGCACGAGTTCGCGGAGAGGGAGATCCGCCCGGTCGCGGCGACCTACGACGAGTCCGAAGAGTTCCCCTGGCCCGTCGTCAAGAAGGCCGCCGAGGCCGGTCTCTACTCGCTCGACCTCTACCTGCAGGCGCAGCAGGACCCCACCGGGCTGACCCTGCCCCTGGTGATGGAGGAGACCTTCTGGGGATGCGCGGGTATAGGGCTGGCCATCTTCGGCACCGGGCTTCCACTCGCCGCGCTGGCCGGTGCCGGCACCCAGGAGCAGCTGCTCGAGTGGGCGCCGCGCATGATGGGCACGCCGGAGGAGCCCGCGGTGGCCGGATTCGGCGTGACCGAACCGCAAGCGGGATCCGATGTGCGATCGCTGAGAACGCGCGCGGTGCGGGAAGGCGATGAATGGGTGCTGAACGGCAACAAGGTCTTCATCACCAACGGCGGGGTGGCGGACGTCTGGGTGATAGTGGCAACGGTCGATCCAGAGCTCGGCCATCGTGGGCAAGCATCGTTTGTGATCAGCAAGGACGACTCCGGCATACGCCCCGGTAAGAAAGAGAAGAAGCTCGGCATCCGCGCGTCCGACACTTCAGAGGTCATCCTCGATGATTGCAGAATCCCACTCGATCGCGTGCTGGGCGGAATCGACAAACTTGAAGCCAAGCTCGAGCGAGCGCGCACCGGCGAGTCGACCGGACGATCCTCGGCCGCGCTCGGCGCGTTCGAGAGGACGCGTCCCTCGGTCGCGATCCAGGCCGTGGGGATCGCCCGCGCGGCGCTGGAGTTTGCGACCGAGTACGCCAAGGAGCGCAAGACGTTCGGCGTGACCATCTCCGATCATCAATCGATCCAGAACGCTCTCGCCGATATGGCGGTCGAGATCGAAGCCGCGCGCCTCCTCGTTTACCGGGCGGCGTGGCTCGCGGCAAACGGCCGACCCTTTGAGAAGGCCGAGGGATCGATGTCCAAGCTCAAAGCCGGAGAGGTCGCCGTGAGCGTCACCGAGAAGGCGGTCCAGATTCTCGGCGGTTACGGCTACATCAAGGACTTCCCGGTCGAAAAGTGGTACCGAGACGCAAAGATCTACACGATCTTCGAGGGCACCTCGGAGATCCAGCGCATGGTGATCGCCCGGGCGCTGCTCTCGGAGTGAAGAACGCCATCTAACCACCGGAATTGAGAGCCGAAAGGAGGAGTTATGGCGGATCAGCAGGAAGCCGATCTCAGTCAGATAACGCCGGACCAGTTCGCCGAGCTCGTCGCGGGAGCGAGTGATTCCGAGATCGCGGACACGATTCATCAGGTCGGAGTCGAGCCGACGCTCGATCGCATATTCGAGGGGTTCGTGGAGAGGTTCCAGCCGGACCGGGCCCAGGGTGTGAACGAGGACATTCAGTTCGTCGTCACCGATGACGGCGCCCAACACCCATACGTCGTCTCGATCAAAGCCGGTTCGTGCACGACAGACAAAGGGACCGTCGATGATCCCAAGGCCACACTCGAAACCGACCTCGTCTCCTTCGCCAAGCTGGTGACGGGTCAGGCAGATGGAATCCGGCTCTTCATGACGCGCAAGCTCAAGGTTGCCGGCGACCTCATGTTCGCCCAGCGCATCATGGGATTTTTCGACCGACCAACAGCGTGATCGGTGCGGCGATGACCGCCCCGATCAATCCCTATCGTTATCGACCCGAACCGACGTTGACCGGTCCCGAGGCCGCGGACAAGGCGGGGATCGACTATGACATCGCGAAGAGGCTGAACCGCGCTCTGGGGATGCCTGAGATCGACGATCGAAGCGTCGAGTTCGGCGAACGCGATGTCGAGGTTTTACAGATCCTGAAGGAGATGGTCTCTGCGGGCGTGCCGCTCGATGACGTCATCGCCGTGGCGCGCGTCTACGGGCAATCGTTCGCTCGTATCGCGGATGCCGAAACGCGCTTGTTCCGGGACCACTTCGTGATGCCGATGAGGGAACAGGGGACGGCCACCGAAGAGATCGAGGAGCACTTCGAGCCTCTCGTCACGCGCCAGCTCGACCTGCTCGGAAAGGCGATCGACTACGTGCATCGCCGTCATCTGGCGGTGGCCCTCCTTCAGCTGACGGCATCCCCCACGCCCGACAGCTCCGAGCGGCTCGCGGTGGGTTTCGTCGACCTCGTGGATTTCTCGAGGATCACCAAGGATCTTCATTCGTCCGATCTCGGCGAGTTCATTGATCGCTTCGAGCACGTGGTCATCGAGTCCTGTGGGGATCCCGCGGTGAGAGTGGTCAAGATGATCGGCGACGCGGCGATGTTCGTGTCGGCCGACCCGCAGAAGGCTCTCGACGCGGCGATGGCGATCGTGGCGCGGGTTGCGGCCGACGATCTGTTGCCCGAGGCGCGCTCCGGCCTCGATGCGGGGGATGTGGTGCCGGTCGCCGGCGACTACTTCGGTCGAACGGCGAACGTCTCGGCCCGCATCACCGAGTTTGCTCGACCCGGCACCACGGTCGTCTCTGGTGCTCTGCTCGAGGCTCTGGGAGCCGACGCGGTCGAAGTGTCGCGGATCGGCCGGCGGCGACTCAATGGTGTCGGACGCGTAGATCTTTTCAAGGTCAAAGCAGAATCCGACTAACGCGACCAAACTGAATGGTGTCAGTCGATGTGGCCGGCGGTGACGGCGCTTCCAGAGCTCACCGCCTTCGCGATCACCTTGTCGCCCTCTTCGAACGCCACCTCGATTCCCGTCGGCTCTCCGGACGGGGGGCTCTTGTGGGTGATCTTCTCTTTGCCTCGCTTGATCTTCACCACCCACGTCCCCACTCCGACGATCCCCGTCGCCGGGCTATCGGTCTCGTGCGTGACCTCGTAATTGCACTTCGGCTGGCCGGGGTTGTAGGCCTGGCAGCCCTCGGGTTCTCGGTGCTCTGTGATGAGGCGCGCTCCTGAAGCCGTCGGAATCATCAGGAGGCCGGCCAGGGCACCGGCAACGATCGCCTTACCCACCGCTATCTCCTTGTATGTCTAGTCCGTGGACCTTGCCGCCACGGATCGCCAACTAACTGAACAACTCGATTTCGCGTTCTGGACTTGGTGGGAGACGGCCTGGAGGATTCCAGTCGACCGAGTTTGCCGGGTG
>JBOGXF010000141.1:0-4733 GCA_050694275.1 Actinomycetota bacterium
AGCCACCGCCGCCACACGTCGTCGATGAGCTTGCCGGTGTCGAGGTCGAACGGGAGCACGACCTCGCCGGGCCGATCCTCGTCTGGCGAGTAACACGCAGCCATGGCATACGTGTTGAGCGCGTGCCCGTACAGCGAGAAGTCGAAGTGATCGGCCTCTCTGACGCGCTTCCAGAAGACGTCGTACGAACCCTCGAACTTGTCGCGCAGCACGCGCGCGGTTTCGGGAAACTCGGGCAGATAGCACGCCTCGAACAGTGCATCGCCGGCGTGTGACGCGAGCGCGCCGAAGACATCGGGACGCAGCATCGGCACGACCATTGCTCCATAACCGCCGGACGACTTGCCCGTGATGGCGCGGTGGGCGCGATCGGCCAGGGTTGGGAAGCGCTCGTCGACGAAGAGAACCACTTCGTCGCAGAGGTAGTCGAGGTATCGCCCGGTCGCGGCGGAGTTGATGAACTGCGACCCCCCATAGCTCGTCCACGCATCGACGAACACGACCAGGGCCGGGGGAACATCGCCTGAGGCGAACAGTTCGTCGGCACGCTCGACCATCGTGGGCTCGAACGCGCTGCGGTTGAGCCACATGTCGAGCTGCCCGGTCATCCCCTGGATGACGTAGATCGACGGATACGCCCCGGATTCCTCGACACCGGGCGGGACGTAGACGTAGAGGGGGCGGCGCGCGGGGTCGCCCGAGCGGGTTCTCTCTCAGCACATCGGAGTCGACGACCAAATGCTCGAGCCGGCCGCGGAGAGGCCGGTCCCACGGCGGACCGAGCGGGTTGGTCACTTGGCGAAAAGCTCGGCGACGATCTCGGCGACTTCGGTCGGGTTGCGTCCGACCCTGATCCCGGCCGCCTCGAGCGCCTCGGCCTTGGCCTGCGCGGTTCCCCTCGACCCGGAGATGATCGCCCCAGCATGGCCCATGCGCTTGCCGGGGGGTGCGGTGAACCCTGCGATGTAGGCGACGACCGGCTTACTCATATGGTCCTTCGCCCACGTCGCGGCGCGCTCCTCGGCATCGCCGCCGATCTCGCCGACGACGACGACGATCTCGGTATCCGGATCGTTCTCGAAACGCCGCAGGATGTCGATGAAATCCGACCCGGGAATGGGGTCACCCCCGATACCAACGCACGACGACTGGCCGATGCCACGCTGTGTGAGCTCGTGCACGATCTGGTATGTCAGCGTCCCCGACCGCGACACGACCCCGACCGGCCCCGGCTCGCAGATCTCTGGCGGGATGATGCCGACGTTCGCCTTCCCCGGCGAGATCACGCCCGGGCAGTTCGGCCCGATGAGGGTCACGGGACTGTCTCCGTAGCGGAGATAGTTGACGGTCCTGGCCATGTCCATCGCCGGGATGCCCTCGGTGATGGCGACGATGACCTCGATCCCCGCGTTGTAATCCTCGAGGATGGCGTCGGCGGCGAACCGCGGCGGAACGAACACCATCGCCACGTTCGCACCCTCCTTCTCCACGGCTTCGGTGACCGTGTCGAGGATCGGGATTCCTTCGACGTCCTCTCCCCCCTTCCCGGGAGTGACGCCTGCGACGATCTTGGTTCCGTAGTCGCGGTTGCGGAGGCCGTGGAACGATCCCTCTCGCCCCGTGAGGCCCTGCACGACCAGGCGCGTGCCCTCGTCGACGAGGACGGCCATCAGCTTGCCCGCCCCGCCATCTCCACGGCCTTCTCTGCCGCGCCGAGCATGGTGTCGGCCGTGTTGAGCATCGGGTGGGGGGCGTCGGCGAGCATCTTTCTCCCCTGCTCGGCGTTGGTTCCGTCGAGCCTCACGACGATCGGGACGGTGCCATCGAGCCGCCCGAGCGCGTCGACGATCCCCTCCGCAACGAGGTCACACCGGGTGATGCCACCGAAGATGTTGACCAGGATGGATTTCACCCCCGCGTCCGACATGATGACCTCGAGGGCGTTGGACAGCAGCTCGGCCCCCGCACCGCCTCCGACGTCGAGGAAGTTCGCCGGCTCGCCTCCGGCGTCCTTGACGACGTCGAGCGTCGACATTACAAGCCCCGCGCCGTTGCCGATGATGCCGACGTCGCCGTCGAGCTTGATGAAGTTGAGTCCCTTCTCCTTGGCGAGCCTCTCCTGCTCCGGTATCTCGTGAGCCGCTTTCAGCTCCGCAAAGAACGGATGACGATACTCGGCCGAGTCGTCGAGGCTGACCTTGGCGTCGAGCGCGACGACGCGCCCCTCGCCCGTCAAAACGAGAGGATTGACCTCGATCAAGGACGCGTCGAGCTCCACGAACGCGCGATAGAGCATCGGGATGAGCGAGATCGCTTCCTTACGGGCGGCCTGGTCGATGCCGGAGCCGAACACGAGAGCGCGCGCATGGAAGTCGGAGATGCCGAGGAGTGGATCGACGTGGACCTGTGCGATCGAGTCGGGATCGGTCGCCGCGACTTCCTCGATATCGACCCCGCCCTTCGAGGACATCATGCCGAGGAACTTCCGCTCGGAGCGATCGAGCAAGAAGGAGACGTAGTACTCCGACGCGATGTCGCCGGCGCGTTCCACCAGCACCCGCTTCACCGTGTGGCCCTTGATGTCCATCCCGAGGATCTTCTGAGCCTTCTCTCTCGCCTCCTCGGGGCTATCGGCCGTTTTTATGCCGCCCGCCTTGCCGCGGCCCCCGACCTGGACCTGGGCCTTGACGACGACCTTCCCCCCGAGTCCGCGCGCCGCCTCGGCGGCCTCCTCGGGGGTCTCGGCGACGCGCCCTTCGGGCACCGGCACCTCGAACTTCCGCAGCAGCTCCTTGCCCTGGTACTCGAAGAGATCCACGCGCTTCCCTATCCGGTCTCCGCCGGTTGCTGCCCGACGTTCTCTCGCACCCAGTCCACGATCTCTTTCGTCGGGGCGCCGGGCGTGAAGATCTCCTTGAGCCCCGCCTCCTTGAGCTTCGGGATGTCGGCATCGGGGATGATGCCGCCGCCGAACACGATGATGTCCTCGCCGCCCTGCTGTTTGAGCAGCTCCACGACCCTCGGATAAAGGGTCATGTGCGCCCCCGAGAGGCACGATAGGCCGACCGCGTCGACGTCCTCCTGGATTGCCGCCGATGCGATCTGCTCGGGCGTCTGGTGGAGGCCGGTGTAGATGACCTCGACGCCGGAGTCGCGCAGCGCCCGAGCCACGACCTTGATGCCCCTGTCGTGACCGTCGAGGCCGGGTTTCGCCACCAGGATGCGCGGTCGTCCGCTTGTCATAGATTGCTCGCAGGTTAGCACCGCCCGGAAAGGACATCGGTTGGATCGGTTGGTGGACGAGGGCACGTTCGTCGAAGCCGGCGACGATCTCTCCAGCTCGGATCCGCTTGAGTTTCCCGGTTACGCGGACGCGCTTGCCGCCGCGCGAGAGCGATCCGGTACAGACGAGTCCGTGCGAGCCGGGAGCGCAGCGATCGGGGGCCGCGCGGTCGAGCTCGCGGCCTTTCAGTTCGGTTTCATCGGCGGCAGCATGGGAGAGGTCGCGGGAGAGCGGCTTGCCCGCGCGCTGGAACGCGCCGCCGACCGGAGAGTGCCCTTCGTCCTCTACACGGCCACGGGCGGCGCGCGCATGCAGGAGGGGATGCGCTCTCTGATCCAGATGGCCAAGGTCATCGTGGCGCGCGGCGCACTCACCGATGCCGGACAACCCTTGATCGCGGTGTTCGGGAATCCGACCACGGGGGGCGTGCTGGCGAGTATCGGCGCGCTTGCCGACATCACCGTCGTCGAAGACGGCGCGACGATCGGGTTTGCCGGGCCGCGCCTGGTCCAGCAGTTCACGGGTCGCCCGCTCGGGCCCGGCTCCCACACTGCGTCGGGTGCTTTTCAGCACGGGCTGGTCGACCACGTCCTTCCGCCCGCCGAGATACGTGACTTCCTCGGCGGCGTTCTCGAGTTGCTCGCGCCCGACGAACCCGCAGCGATCGAATCCCCGTCCCAGACGCCGGTCGGCCATATCGACGCGTGGGACGCGGTCACCGCGGCGCGCGCCTCCGACCGCCCGCGCGGCCCCGAGCTGGTGCGCGCGGTCACCGACCGCTACGTCACGCTCCACGGCGACCGCGCCGGAGGCGAGGATCCCGGCGTCTTCGCCGCCCTCGTCCGCGTCGCGGGCCGGCGAGCGCTGATGATCGCCCTCGACCGCGAGCACGCCCCCGGGCCGGCCGCATACCGGAAGGCGCGCCGATGCGTCGCGATCGCCGAGCGCCTCGGGCTCTCCATCGTGACGCTCGTCGATACGCCCGGGGCGAACCCGTCGGAGGGGTCCGAGGCGCGCGGGGTCGCGTGGGAGATCGGCCGACTGTTCGAGGCGATCCTGAACGCACGATGCCCCGTGCTGTCGGTCGTCACCGGAGAAGGCGGAAGCGGAGGGGCGCTGGCGCTCGCGGTCGGCGACCGGCTCCTGTCCTACGAAGACGCGATCTTCTCGGTCATCGCCCCCGAGTCGGCCGCCGAGATCCTCTGGCGGAACGGGGAGCGCGCCCCCGACGCGGCGCGCGACCTGCGGGTCACCGCGGGCGATCTGAAGCGCCTGGGCGTCGCCGACGAGGTGATCCCGGCCCCCCTTACGCCGGACTCGCTCCGGCGCGCGCTCGCCTATCATCTCGGTCGCCTGGACGGCGCGGGCCCCACCGCACGGAAGAGACGCTGGAGAGGACATGGCGACTGACAAACGGGCACGCAAGAAAGAGTTCCGCGATCTCAGGCAA
>JBOGXF010000142.1:0-6494 GCA_050694275.1 Actinomycetota bacterium
AAATAGGCCTCGATGGTCCTTATCAGCTCCCCACGCCGACGGTCGTCGTACGCGATCAAGGGGCCCAGCGTCTGCTCCACGAAACGGTCTATGAGTGCAGGCGCCACGCGCAGGAAGTGATACAGCAGGAAGTCGTCGAACCTGTAGACGGGCCCCGGCGCGCTGAGGGCGAGACCGATCTCGAGAGCTTCTCGGGCTTCGAGGTACGCTCTGCGCACTCCCTCGAGGCCGGGCCCGGGACCACCCATCCCGAAGCGCCACTCCTTGCCGAGCTCGGCCACGATCTTCTCGGGCATCACCGCGACGTCGAGTGAAGAATCGGCGGGCAGCAACGCGATCGTGTGTTCGGCGCGCTGCAGGATGATCGGATCGGCGGGGGAATCTTCGGCGATAACCGCGGTCGCCGACCCCACGGCCACTTCCTTTTGGGTCTCTTCTTCTGGTCCGACGCCGACCAGCGCAACGTAGCTGAGCGAAAGGTCGTAGCCGAACTCGTGGGCGCGTCTCAGGATGTCCTCGGGAGAGGCCTCGGTTCCGTAAAGAAGGTCGGAGAGGAACTCACGACGGGCTCCCTCCTGCTCGCGAACTATCATGCGCTGGGCACGCGCATAGGCGTCCGCAACGCAGGTCGAAATCTGATCCGTGTACCTGAGGACGGCCTCGGCCAGAGCGATCGCCGCCTCGAGCGCGTCGCCTTCGTAGGCGCGGCACTCCTCGGCCAGGAGATCCCAGCACGTACGCGACACGGTCCGATAGGCATGCAACACGTCCTCGAGCGGGATGCTGGCCTCGGCCCGCCGCGCGCCCACCCGTTCGATCAGCTCAAGCTCTTCCCTGCGAACCTCGCGGTCCTCGCTTAGGACCCTCGCGAGCGTCGTAACGTTCTCGCGCACCGCCGTTCGCACGTCCGAGTAGAACCCATCGCCGAGCCGGGCGTAGGACGGAACCCGCCTCCAGATAGCTTCCGTGCTCTTCTCCACGACCTCGTCGAGTCGTCGGAGGAACGAATCGATGATCGGGCGAAGATCCGCGCTCGTGGCCATCAGACGGGACGAGCGACCGCGTCCAGGACCCGGTTCAGCGCGGTCCGGGCCGAGTCGGTCGCCCGCTCGGTGTCGGGATCCGAGGTATCCACGTCATCCGCCGGATCGAGCGCGGCGACCAGTGCCGACGAACCCGTCTCCTGGATGACGACGTTGCATGGCAGGTGAGTGGCTACTTGGAGATCAGTTTCGAGCCGCTCGTGCGACAAGGTTGGGTTCCACACCCCCATGAACAGGTATTGCCGTTCGTTTCCCGCTTGGGGATCGAGCAGACCGCCCACGTGCATCTCGGTGAGTATAGAAAAGCCCTCAGCGCGCAGCGCAAGACGCGTGCGTATTACCGCTTCGTCGTAGCCCTCCGGGACCTCGACGCTGTATCCATATTCGCTCACCGCCATACGGTAACGCCTGGCACCGAGGGTTCGCGGGGCTCACACTGTGTGGATGACTCTGCTTGCCGTGCCGAACGTTTCCGAGGGACGCAACGAAGCGATCATCGACTCGCTCGTGGCTTCGGTGCTCGAGACGGGGACGCGGGTGCTGGACTTGCATTCGGATCCTGCGCATAACCGCTCGGTGATCACCGCGACCGAAAGGGGCGACCGGCTCGTGGATGCGATGGCGAGCCTCGCCACCAGGGCCGCTTCACTGATCGATCTCCGCATGCATCAGGGCGTGCATCCTCGCCTGGGAGTGCTCGACGTATGCCCCATCGTGCCTCACGACACCTCGATGAAAGAGGCGGTCCGAACGGCTCACCAGGCGGGCCGAGCGATACTCAAGCAAGCCGGCATCCCCGTCTACTTCTACGGGCACGCCGCACGGCGGGCCGAGACCCGCCACCTGCCGGATATCAGGCGGAACCTGCGCACCTCCGGCGACCTGGCCCCCGACCTGGGGAATGGGGAACCCGACCCCCGATCCGGGATTGCGTGTGTCGGGGCTCGCCCCCCTCTGATTGCTTTCAACGTCTGGCTCACCTGCGATGTGGCGACGGCACGCACGATAGCGAGGCGCGTGCGAACTGACGCAGTGCGGGCTCTTGGGCTGGCGATCGACGACTCGATATCACAGGTCTCGATGAATCTGACCTCTCCGGACGAGACCGGAATCGCGGGCGCCTTCGAAAGCGTGGAGCGGGTCGCCCGAGAATTTGATGCGGATGTCCGAGCGACGGAGATCGTCGGTCTGGTCCCGAAGCGATACCTGCCGGATCCATACGACAAATCGGCCCGGCTTCTAATGAAACCGGGCCGATCGCTGGAATCCGTGCTTGCTTCGACGAGCTAGCGGCTTCTCCTTCGAGTAGTCCGCTTGCGCGCCGGTGCTTTCCGGGCCGCGGTCTTCCTGCGACGAGCCGGCTTACGCGCGGTCGTCTTCTTGCGACCCGTGGTCTTGCGGGCCGCGGTCTTCCTGCGACGAGCCGGCTTACGCGCGGTCGTCTTCTTGCGACCGGTGGTCTTGCGGGCCGCGGTCTTCCTGCGACGAGCCGGCTTACGCGCGGTCGTCTTCTTGCGGGCCGCAGTCTTTCTGCGACGAGCCGGCTTTCGCGCGGTCGTCTTCCTGCGACCGGTGGTCTTGCGGGCCGCAGTCTTTCTGCGACGAGCCGGCTTACGCGCGGTCGTCTTCCTGCGACCGGTGGTCTTGCGCGCGGTGGTCTTGCGCGCAGTTGATCTGCGTGCCGCTGGCTTGCGTGCCGTTTTGCGACCAGCAGTTCGCTTGCGACCGGCAGTCTTCTTTGCTGCCATCCCCCGGCACCTCCCTCGTGCGTCCGGGGCGGAACTCTTTTAGTTCCGCCTAACCCGTACTCCGAACATCGAAACGCGCGCACAAACGCGCATTCAACGTGTAATTAGGCACGATTTATCGGCAAGGTGCAAGCATCAAAAGGAATTTATTGCTTCTTGACAGGCGTCGCTACGCCGATTCACCACACAAAGCGTGATTTTGTCATGACACTGCGCGCAGGCTGCGGCGCGCGCGCTCTTTCCTTATCCGTCGTCTCTCGCGTTCGGAAGTTCCTCCCCAAATACCGAACTGCTCTTTGTTGTTCAGCGCGTACTCGAGACACTGTGCACGCACCTCGCACTGCGCGCACACCGCGCGCGCAGCCTTCGAGGATCCACCACGCTCGGGAAAGAAAATCTCGGGATCAACGCCGGTGCATCGCGCCTTCGATTGCCAATCGACCGGTTGCAGAAGTCTCGTTGTGATCCGCTGCATCCCCCAGCCTTCCTCTCTGATCTCCCCCGTCGAGCCCGCCATCCCTTTGGGCTCGAATCACGTTCGTGTAATTCTAAACGTGTAATTCAATGCCTGGCAAGGGGGCTGAGCTGCGACTTCGCGAGAGTCGAACCTTCGTCGCCGGAGCGCGGTCAATGCCGTCGGTCGGGCGCGGCTGTTACGCCCCCTGCGGAAGCAGCTCGAGCGCGTCTAAAAACAACTCGTGCGCCCCGATGGGTTTGACGCGGTAAAGGGTGGCGCCGGCCTGACGGGCGAGCCATGCGTCCTGCGTCCGCTCGAGCAGGATCACGACCGGTACATCCCTCAATCGATCGCTCTGGGACATGTCCTTGCAGAGGCCGTAGCCCCCGGCGCTGCCGGTCTGCATATCGACCACAACTACCGATGGCCTTCGCTTTTCCATGCTTTCCCAAGCGTCGCGGGCATCGTGCCGGAGTGAGACCTCGACGCCGGACGGGCAGGCGGAGGTCATCTCGTCCCGCACCCGCGGGTCGTCGCTGACCACCAGAATTCGCTCTTGCGCCATCAACTCGTTACGGGGTAGCGGCAGGCTGATCTTTGGCCCGCACCTGCTCGTTCAGAGTCCGGAGCAAACCTTCGATGTCGATATCGAATCCGGTTTCCATCGCCTGAAGGCGAGCGAGCACGGAAACGAAGCGCTGCGCGGCGCTCTCGGCCTCCCGCACCGCATCGACCAGAACGGTCGAGTAATGACGGGCGAAGCGGGCTCCACAGAAAGGGCACCGCCCGGGATGATCCGACTCCGGACCTATCTGAGACAGCAGGAACGTGCGACCGCAGGAGTCACATTTGGCTTCGATCTTCATGATTCACCTTTCTCTGGCATGAGTTGCTCGCATGATAGTCGGACGGCCCCAAGCCGACGATGCGACCGTAATCAGCCCGGCCACGATGGGGGCGACCAGGAAGGGCCCGATTGATAGGCCGTCGGGCAGCGTCAGCAACAGCAGCCCATCGAAGATGTCGCCGGTTCTGACCCAACCGAACACGATCACCGAAAGGATTCCTGCGACAGCCCCCGCCAGCGCTCCTCGTGTCGTCACCTTTTGCCAAAGACCCAAGAAGACGGGCAGAACCACCGTGGCGGCGAGCAAGTCCGCGATCAGAAACAGCCGGAGGACGCTCAATTCCTGGATTCCGATTATCGCTGCTGGAAGAGTCAGCGCGATGGTCACAAGGCGAGCCATGCCGAAGGTGACTCTGCCGAAATGGACGGCCACGAGAGAAGTAAGCGCGTTCTGCAGTGTGTCGACGGTAGATGAAACCAGCGCGACTGCCAGGACGAGGACGACCGCAAGGAACACCTCGGGAAGGTCCGTCAACAACGAGAAGAAGGCGAGCGAGGGAACCTCTACCCCGCGGCCCCCGGCGATGCTGCCGGAGAACCCCATCGCGAACACGACCGGCAGAATCAGCGCGCCCGCGAGCAGGCTTCCCCTTCTGAGGCTCGACGGGCTGCGCGCCGCCCACACCCTCTGCCAGAAGCCCTGGTGGAACAGATTGGCCGCGATGATCGCGATGCACAGGACGACGAATGTCTCCGCTCCTGCCCTCGTGAACGTCGCGGCGCCTCCGGAGCGAGCGGCGGTGAGCGGCCGGGGCACTTCGAACGCGAGGGCGATCCCCCCGACCAGCACGAGGAGCAGGATCAACCAGCCCTGCCAGCGGTCGGTCGAGATCGACGCCGGGAGACCTCCGTACGCGGTGTAGGCCGCGGTAATCGCGGCGACCCCGACCACCGGAACTACCGGATGGATGTCGGTGAGCAGCGAAACCACCCCGCCGATGGCGGTCAGCTCTGCGGCGAGGAAGACGAACATGTACAAGACGGAGACCGCTGCAACGTAGACCTGTAACGTTCGCCCGAACCGGCTCTCGACAAAGTCGAGGATCGTCGATCCTTCTGGTATTCGGGTCCTCACGCGAGGGCCGACGTAGGCGAAGATCGCAATCGCGGCGGCCTGTCCGACCGCGTAGCCGACGATCCCGAGCACTCCGCCAAAGGTTCCGACCTCCGGGGGCGAAAACAGGATCCAGGTCCCAAGGGCCGACGCGAACAAGGTCAGGGCCATGCTCGCCGTGCCCTGGCTCGAACGCGCCGTCAGGTAGTCATCGTCCCCGGCCCCCGTCGCACCTCGCACGGCGACGTACGCGAACAGCAACAAGACGACAAACGTGAGAATCAGCCCGGTGGATTCAGCGAGCACGATCGCCTCCCTACGCCGGCATGACCCGGATCAGGTTCCAAGGGTCGGCGGCTTGCAACCGCCCTCTCAGCCCGGTCGCACCGGGCTCCCCTGCTCTATCGGAAGCCGAGCCTACAACTAGATCTCGCCGCGGACGATGTCGACCGCCTTCTTGATGTTGGAGAGCTTCTCCTTCGCCTCTTCGGGGGTGCGCGTCTTGAGCCCGCAATCGGGATCCACGAACATGCGCTCGGGTGGGATGTGCTTGAGCGACCTGCGGATTCCCTCCGCGATCTCGTCGACGGGCTCGATGCGGTGGGAGTGCACGTCCGAGACCCCCAGGCCGATGTGCTTGGTAAACGGGTGGTCGGAGAACTCGTCGAGCAGCGAGTATTCGGAGTTGGCGAACTCGAGGTCGATCTGGTCCACGGGAATCTCGAGCATCTTTGGATAGGCCTGGTGAAAGTCGCCGTAGCAGATGTGAGTGATCGTGTGGGCCCCGAGCGGCTCCGTCACGATACCCATCGCCTCGATGACCAGGTCGAGCTCGTCCATGCGAGTCGAAGCGGCGGGCTCGTCGATCTGAATGTAGCGCGCCCCGGCCCGTTCGAGATCGAGCGCCTCGTCACGAATCACCCTCGCGAGATCCAGCACGAAGTCACGTCTCGTGTCGTAGTGCTCGTTGAACGACCAATCGC
This sequence comes from Actinomycetota bacterium, assembly GCA_050694275.1. Classification (GTDB taxonomy): domain Bacteria; phylum Actinomycetota; class CADDZG01; order CADDZG01; family WHSQ01; genus JBOGXF01. Next base: position 6,193 of record JBOGXF010000142.1, read on the forward strand.
AGATCGTGTAGGGACCGGTCAGCATCCCCTTGACCGGCCGGTCGGTCAGGGACTGCGCGTACTCCCACCATTCGACGGTAACCGGATGATCCCGGCCGACAGGTCCCGTGGCGATCGGTTTGCGGTAGTAGCGATTGCCGTAGGACCGAACAAGCCCACCTATCTCGAGGCCCGGCAACTCTTCTGCAAAGAACGCGACCATGTCTCCGCGATACTGCTCCCCATCGACGACTAGATCGGTGCCGATCGACTCTTGGAACTCGATCCATTCGCGAGTTGCCTGCTTCTCGAGCTCGCGCAAC
>JBOGXF010000143.1:0-3902 GCA_050694275.1 Actinomycetota bacterium
ATAGTGTCCCCCGCGCACGGCACGGTCACCGTGATCAGGGCACGGCCTTCGAAGCTCTTGGCAGACGTCGATTCGCACGGACCCGCGTCGTCGGTGGCTGGGGGAGTCGGCGTGGGAGTCGGGGCGACCGTTTCCTGGGCGATAGGTGCTTCCGTTTCAGTGGCTGGTTCGTTCCCGCACGCCGCCAGCAGGGCGATGGCCACGACCGCGGCGAAGCGCATGGTTGTTCTCATGTCTCATAACGACCCGGGGGTTGGAAAGGTTGCCTAGGTAAAGATCATCTCCTCGGAGCTCGGCGGCGCGCCACCTCTCTATCGCCGGAGCGGCTCACAGTTCGGGCGAACACGAGCCAGCCGATTCCGGCGGCGAGCAGGACATCGCCCACGCTGATTACCGTTTCCAGGATCGGGATCGGAATGACGTCGGTGATCCACGGCAGGACCGTGTCGTCGGTCAGGGGCTCGTGCTTTACACCGAACTCCTCGCTACTGGGCGTACTCAATCCCGCGGCGTCGACTGCGCGATCCCATACCGGCATCGCCCCATTGGCGGCGATGGCGACGACGTTCAGCGCGAGGCCGGTCCCCGCCAGAACCATTCCCGGGAGGCGCCAGTTGATTAGGAGGAAGCCTGCCACCGCCGCGAAGGACGCGAGCACGATCATGAGGGCGCCGCGGTCGCTCAAACCCTCCGGTCTCCAGATGTCGTAGATGACCTGGACCGCGAGGCCGGTGAGCAGTAGCGCGACCCAGCGAAATCTTGTGTCGGCGAGAGCGGTGAGCGACCCGCCCCGGAGAACCCCGGCCCCCGCGGCGAGAACCGCAACTATGAGCGTGATGATCATCGCTCGCAGGATATGTCTGACCGATAGCATTGCGCGGTGGACAGGGTCCTGTTGATCTCCAACGCGCGCGCCGGCTCGGTCTCGCTCCGGACCAAAGATGTCATCGCGAAGGCTCTCTCGGCCGACTTCAAGCTCGAGATCGTCGATACTGCCGCCCGCAACCATGCGAGCGACCTCTCTCGCGCTGCGGTCGAAGAGGGATACGCCGCGGTCGTTGCGTTCGGGGGTGACGGAACCATCAACGAGGCCGCTCAGGGGCTGGTGGGAACCGACGTCACTCTCGGGATCTTGCCGGGCGGGAGCACGAACGTCATGGCCCGCGCTCTCGGTCTCCCTGCCGATCCCGTCGACGCGACGGCGGTCGTCGCAGCACGGCTGCGATCCCGAACGACGCGTCGCATCAACGTCGGGAAAATCGGAAGCCGATACTTTCTCTTCTCGGCTGGGATGGGGCTCGACGCGGAGGTCGTGCGGCGCATGGAGGCCGACCTGGACGCCAAGGGGAAATGGGGCGACTGGGCGTGGGTCAATCACGCGCTCCGGGCCGCGATCACGCAATACCGAGGCGCGAAGCCGGAGGTGACCCTCGAGGTCGAGGGAGAGGAACCGACCAAAGTTCTGCTCGCCGTGTGCTGCAACGCGCGGCCCTTTACGTACTTCGCCCGGTTTCCGGTCGATGCGTGTCCGCACGCACGGCTCGACGGGGGCCTCGACCTCTTCGCGTTGGATCGCATCCGCCTCGCGACGATCCCGCATCTCGCGTGGTCATTGTTCGTGAGCCGGTCGCACACCAAGTGGAGAAGTGCCCGATACCACCATGATCTTCGTTCGGCGCACCTGAGTGCCGAGCGCTCCCTGCCGGTGCAGGTGGACGGCGATTACATCGGAGAATGGAGCGTCGCTTCCATCGAGCTGAACCCCTCCTCGCTCGACCTGCTCGTGTGAGGGAAGCCGGCGCTCATCGCTTACCCTTGAAGAACGCGACCCTGTGAGGTGATTTTGCCGGCATGACCATTCCCACGAGAGAACAGATTTCAGAGGTCCTCGGCGAGATTCAAGATCCCGAGCTGCACCGCGGTCTGAACGAGCTCAACATGGTGCGCAAGATCGACATCGACGGGTCGACCGTCACGGTGTTGATCGCGCTCACCATTCCGGGCTGCCCTCTCAAGGATTTCTTTCACACGGTCATCCCGCAAAAGCTGACCGAGACGTATCCGGACATCGAGCACGTCCAGGTTGAGCTCACTTCGATGACCGAGGACGAGCGTAAGGCGCTGGTGGGTGGCATCCGCAAGGAGGCCCCCGCGCCGTTCGCGAGCTCGGACACCTCGACCCAGGTGATCGCCGTCGGTTCCGGCAAGGGCGGGGTGGGCAAGTCCACTGCGACCGTGAACATCGCGGCGTCGCTTGCCAAGCAGGGGCACTCCGTCGGACTCCTCGACGCAGACGTGTGGGGGTTCTCGATCCCTCGCATGATGGGAGTGCACGAGCGGCCGACGGTGGTCGACGACATGGTGATGCCCCCCGAGGTGTTCGGCGTCAAGGTCGTGTCGATCGGGCTCTTCACGAGCGAGGACAACCCCGTGGTGTGGCGCGGCCCCATGCTGCACAAGGCGATTCAGCAGTTCTTATCAGACGTCCACTGGGACGAGCCCGATTACCTCGTCATCGATCTCCCCCCGGGGACCGGCGACGTGTCGATCTCGATCGCCCAGTTCGTCCCCGGCGCGTCGATGGTCGTGGTGACGACGCCTCAGGTCGCGGCCGAGAAGGTCGCTCAGCGCGCCGGCTTCATGGCGCAGAAGACCGGTCTCAACATCGTCGGAGTGATCGAGAACATGTCCTACTTCCGCGGGGACGACGGCAAGGAGTACCGCATCTTCGGCGAAGGCGGGGGCAGTCAGCTCGCGGCCACTCTCCAGGTCCCGCTCATCGGAGAGATCCCGCTCGACCCGAGCCTCCGTGAGTTCGCGGACGTCGGCGCCCCGATCGTCTTGCAGGCCCCCGACTCGGTGGTCGCGCAGGCGCTCGACCGGGCCGCCAAGGAACTCGTCAACGTCGTGCCTCCCAAGCCGAAACCCACGAAGCGGATCTCGTTGCCGCTGGTCCCGACCGCGGGGGGCGGGCAACACCAGCACCGGCACCGGCATTAGGTCGAGCGGACAGTGGCAACAGCGGCACCGTCGTTCGAGTTCGTCGACCGCATCGGCGGAGGTGTCGACGCGGTGGGGGTCACCGAGCGAGCCGACTCGCTGGCGCGGCGTTCGATCAAGAAGGACTCGAAGCTGTTCGCGCTCGAGCTCGCGATCAGGTGCTGCGACCTGACGACGCTCGAAGGCTCGGACTCGCCGGGGAAGATCCGCCAGCTCGCGTCCAAGGCGATCCGGCCCAATCCGGATGATCCCTCCATTCCTTCGGTCGCGGCCCTGTGCGTCTATCCGCGACTCGTACCGCATGCCGCCGAGGCGCTGAGCGGCTCGAGCGTCAAGGTCGCCTCCGTCGCCACGGCGTTTCCCTCCGGGCAGTCGTCCCTGGAGGTCAGGCTCGCCGAGGTCACCGGCGCGGTGTCCGCGGGGGCCGACGAGGTCGACGTGGTCATCAGCCGCGGGGCGCTGCTCGCCGGGGACGACGGCGCCGTCTTCGACGAGATCGTTCGATCCAAGGAGGCGTGCGGCACCGCCCACCTGAAGGTCATCCTCGAGACCGGCGAGCTCGGGTCCTACGATCGGGTTCGTCGTGCGGCCCTCATCGCGATGACCGCGGGGGCCGACATGATCAAGACGTCGACCGGCAAGATCTCGCCGTCATCGACCCTCCCGATCGCGCTCGTCATGGCCGAGGCGATCCGCGATTTCGCCGACCATACCGGGCGAGCAGTCGGGCTCAAGGTCGCCGGCGGCATCCGCACCGCGAAGGACGCGATCCGCTACCTGGTCGTGGTCAACGAGACCCTCGGCGAGCGGTGGCTCACGCCTGAGATGTTCCGCATCGGTGCGTCCTCGCTGCTGAACGACCTGCTCATGCAGATCGATTTCCAGCGCAATGGCTTCTATTC
>JBOGXF010000144.1:0-10199 GCA_050694275.1 Actinomycetota bacterium
CGAGGCTGTCCGCCGCCTCTAGCGTCGCCTCTACGGCAGCGCTACGCGCCTCTGGATTCGTGGACAGTCCGGCTCCGAACTTCACGACTCGAGCACATGTAATGGCGCCATCCCGTCAGCCTATCGACGTCTGGTTACCATCGAGGCAATGGGCAAGCAGCCGCGACCGGCCGCGCTCGAATGGGGACAGCGAGGCCCCCGCGTCCTGCTGATTCATGGGATTACTTCCTCGGCGCGCGGCTGGTGGCGTGTCGGAGCGGAGATGGCGAGAGCCGGCTACAGGGTCACCGCTCCCGACCTGCGTGGCCACGGAGATAGTCCTCCGGGGAGCGATTATCTCCTCGCTTCCTATGCAGACGACATCCTGGCGCTCGGCCGCGAGTGGGACGCGGTCCTGGGCCACTCGCTCGGCGGGGCGATCGCGGTGATCGCCGAAGGGAAAGACCGCGCCTTTGCGCGTCGGCTCGTGCTCGAGGACCCAGTGCTTTCCTTGCCGGACCCGACCGGGTTTATCGCCCAATACACGAAGCCCTTCGACGATCCCTCCGCAGCCACGATCCTTGCCCAGAACCCCAAGTGGCACCATCAGGACGCCCGCATCAAGGCGGAAGCGCTCGAGGCAACCAGCCCGGACGTCGTACGACGCACCGCGCTGGAGAACCAGCCGTGGGACCTCGCTCCCGCGACGATGGGTCTCGATACCCCGACTCTGCTCATCGCCGCCGATCCCGCTCAGGGCGGGTTTATTGCCCCCGATCTCGGAGAGCGGATCGCAGCGGCCAACCCTCGCGTCACCTTCCGAGCGCTCTCCGGCTCGGGCCACTCGATGCATCGCGACTCATACGAAGACTTCTGGCAAGCCGTCCGCGACTATCTCTCCGATGTCGGAGGTTAGCCGGCGGCGGCTTCGGCTTCGCGGCGGGACCGTGGGTCGCACTCGAGCAGCGAAGCATAGGCGAGGGCATCGAGAACGTTGTCGAACGATGCGACGATCGAGCAATCAAGCCACACGAGCCACAGAAGGAACGCTTCCCTCGTAACTGCGACGCTCGCCATCCTTTTGCTCCCCCGCTCAGGCGATGCTCAACATCTCCACGCTATGGCGCCGAGGTCCGCATCCGATATCCGCTTTTATACGTAGATGCCCGCTACGCGAAAGTTGCGCCGAGGCCGCTACTCCCCTTTTGTGTGCGAAAGCGACCACTTTTTGGTCGTTTGTGCGTTCAAAACGCGCTGGGGGACGGTTTATTGGGTGGAGGCGTCGCCGAAGGCGGCGATCCGGCCCCGATCCGTCGCGACCCAATAGCCCAGGCCCGGGGTCGGCGCGATGCCCACGATCGTGCGTCGGCCCACCCCTTCGGGCCCCCGAGCGCGGGCGCGTCGCCAAACGCACGGACCCGCCCGGAGGCGGTGAGGATCCAGTAGCCGGCGACTCCCGGGGGCGCGGCGATGCCGATCGCACGCTCCCCGTACTTCTTGACGTCGCCGAGATCGACCGCGTCGCCAAACGCCCGCACGGCGCCGCCCTGCGTCAGCAGCAGGTAGCCCTCGCCGCTCCCGCTCGACACGAGATCGACGATGCGAGCGCGGGAACTGTCCGATCCAAAATCGCCCGCGTCGCCGCGCGCAAACACCTCGCCGGCACGGGACACGACCCAGTAGCCCTTGCCCGATGAGGTCGGCTCGATGTCGGCGATCGCGGCCTCCGCCTTGCGCGCACCGCGCAGCTCCGGAGCGGCCCCGAACGCGTACACCTTGCCCGAGCGCGCCGCGAGCCAGTAGCCGTCGCCCTGGGGGCGGACCGCGGCGGCCGCGATCGGACTCCTGATGAAGCCGTCGCTGAGATCACCGTGATAGCCGGTTCCGGCAAGTCGTATGCCCCCGTTGGCGCCTGCGAGCACGTAGCCGCCCAGGCGGGACGATGCGACATCGCTCACGAGCGCGCGCGACGCCTTCCAGAAGGTCGTGCGCTTCTTGGCCCCATCCCATGTGAAGCTGAAGTGCACGTGGTCCGTGTGCGGATGCCTGAGCCCCTTGTCGGACGGCGACACGCAGCCGCGCTTCCTCTGGACGCAGTACGTCTGCCAGCCCGAGTATGGGAACCAGATGCGACGGTTCCAAATCAGGTACATGATGCCGAGCCGCCGGGCGCGCGCCGAGCTGTTCCCGTAGCGATCCTCGGCGAAGATCCACTGAAAGAGGTCGGACACCGCCGCACGGTCGCGGGTCGAGGAGGCATCGACGGCCCAGTCCCACGCGCGGCCCTCTTTGTGCTCACTCTGCCCGCCGATGGAGCATGAGCGGGTGATGCCGAAGTCACCGGTGCCCGGGTATGCGTTCATGACCATCCGCCGGAAGGCGACCACGCCGCGCCTCGCCTTCGGCATGCAGCGGGACTGGCCTTCGTAACCTGAGGGGACCTCGATCATCGGGCCGAACCCGGGGCTTCCAGGCGCGGCCGGCGCGGGCGCGGCAAAGCCGGCGGCGACGACCGATACGAGCACGGCCGCGCCGAGAGTGCGTGCGGATCGAGCCACGAAAGAGACCTCCCTGCCGACGGTTGCGCAACCTCATAAGCGTCGGCAGGTGAGGTCGGAACTTGACCGATGCAAGCGGCCTACGGCTTGTTGGAGAACGTCACCTTGACCGTGCCGGAGGAAGCGAAGCCGGGGCAGGGTGGGACCACCCCCGGCCCCTGCCACACCCACACCGTCAGCGTCGACGGCTCGATCTCTATGGGTTCGGTGGTGGAGCCGCAGATGTGGACGGTCTCGTCGTCGGTAGCGAGGTAGTTCCCGTCGCCGCTCGTGTCTTGAATGACCGACGCGTACACGGGGAGGCCGAGGTCGTCGGTTATCTCAACGGTCGCGAACCGCTCGCCTTGCGCCGGCTCCACGAACACGCACGACGATCCCTGGAAACAGACCCCGACCCCGGCGGTACCGAGAGCCGGTTCCGTGTACGGCATCTCGACCGTTCTCTCCCGGCGCGGCTTCTTCTTTTTCTTCTTCGCCTCGGCATCGGAGGTGCCAAGCACCGCGACGAGAAGCGCCAGCCCCGCCATGATCGCGAACACTGTCTGCGCCGACGCTCTCTTGTAGGTCACATTCATCCCCACGAGAACACTTCGATGACGGCGAGGCTTCTCCTGCCCGCAGTGGCGGCGTCCCCTCTAGGCCTCCGCGCTGAGGTCGGCCACCTCCGGCTTCACCAGCTTCTCGAGGTCGGCGTAGGCCATCCGGATCGTGTCCGTGTGCGTGCACGCGTTGAACACGATCGTGTCCTGCTCGGAGAGCCTGGGGTCTATGTAGACGGGAAGATCGTAGATGGTCCCGTTTCCGAACGGGGGCATCGCGCCGGTATCGCAATCCGAGAACAGCGGCTCGAACTCCTTCTCGGTGGCGAGGCGGGTGTCTTTCGCCCCTAGGGCGGCTCCGGCCTTGGCGAGGTCAACCTGAAGGGGGGCGGGTAGCACCGCCATCGCAAGTCGTTCGCCGGCGGAGAGGACAACGACCTTGGCGAGAATCCCGCCGGGGACGTGCTCCGCCGCGGCGACCTCCTGGGCGGTGAAGGCCTCCGGGTGCTCATGGGTCTCGAACGAGACGCCCTGGTCGCGCAGATACGACTCGACTCGATCCTTGCCTTCCATCTCCGCACCTCCGTCTCCGTATAGATCTCTTAGGAAGGAGTGTCGCGCCGTAAGGACGTCGGCGCGCCGCTGTCCCGATGTGAGGAACCGGTGTCGCGGTCGTCGACGGCGGCGGAGGCCTCCTGCCGTACGACATGCGCCGAGGGCAACCGCGCGTAGAAGCGGGCTCCGGACGGAGAGTTCGGCTCGTACCACACCGATCCCCCCTCTGCTTCGGCGAGCGCGCGCACGATCGCAAGTCCCAGGCCACTTCCGGGCCCGGTAATCGACTCGGGGGCGCGTTCGAACCGCTCGAACAGCAGGGGAACGAACTTCTCGGAAACTCCCTTTCCGCGATCCATCACGCAGAGCTGCACGAACCCGTCCGCCTCGGTGACCTCGATCGAAACCGGTCCGCGACCGTACTTCTGGGCGTTCACCAGGTAATTGACGAGAATGTGCTCGAAGTGCTGCCGGTCGACGACGGCCGTGAGCCCTTGCGGGCATGTCACCCGCACATCCTCGTACCCAAGCTCGCTCACCATCCCATGAACGATGTGGGCAACCTCCAACGGTTCCGGCCGCACCCGCAGCTTGCCGGATTCGATCTGGGATCTCAGCAAGAGCGTGTCGAGCAAGCGAGAAAGACGCATCCCCTGTCGGCCGATGGCCTTCAAGAGCTCCCGTCTCTCCCCAGTACCGGACTCGTCCCAGGTATCGAGCATGGTCGAGGCCATGCCCACGATCACCGCCACGGGGGAACGCAGCTCGTGGGCAGCCATGTCCATGAAAGTCGCCTTAAGTTGCTCGGCGTGTCTCTGCTCTGTCACGTCCCTGAAGCTCCACACGCGACCGACCGTCTCGCGGCCAATCTTCTGCGGCTGCGAATACCGCTCGACAATCCGCCCGTCCTTGAACTTCAGAACGTCGGTGCTTCGTGCCTCGGGACTCAAGTAAAGCTCTCGCACCTTGTCGAGGAACTCATGGGGATCCAACAACTGATCGACGACATATTCGAGGAATCGATTGTCGTCCCCGGACGCGAGCATGTCGTCGGGCAGGCCCCACGTCTCGGCGAACATCTGATTGAATGCCACGACTTTGCCCGATCGATCGACTACGAGGATGCCGTCCGCAGTCGAATCCAGCGTCGCCTCCAGGAGCGAGATGGATGCTTCTCTGCGCTCGTCCGCGCGCTCGCGCTCGGCGATCGTGGCGGCGAGCACGAACGTTCCCACCGAGGCAGCGCCCATTACCCCTTGCAGGATCGCGATCCTCTCGATGAGGTCCTGACCGCCGAATGGTCGCTCGCCGCTCAACGTCGCCCATACCCCGATCGCGGCGAACACAGAGATGGAGGTCGCCGCGCCATGTTGCCGGAAGCGCAGCGTCGCCCATATGAGAAGAGGAAAGACGAAGTAAGAGGACGGCGTGTGGCCGCCGAAGAACGCGACCCGCCCCAGGACGACAAGGCTCACCAGCAACCCGAGCGCTTCCACCGCTCGGCGCTCGTTGCGTTCCAAGGGCTTGGACCACCACACAAGCAAGAACGTCGCCACGAAGAGATTCCCCATGACATCGCCGATCCACCACACCGTCCACTGGTTGTCATAGTCCACGAATCGAATCGCCCCCGACAGCCACAGGCTGGTCACACCCACCGTGGCGCTTACCATCGTGCTCACGATCCCGGCGATGGTCACGAAGGCAATGACATCGTGAACGCGCTCGAGGGTGGTCCGGAAGCCGACCCGGTTCAGCAGATATGCGCCGATCACCGCTTCGAGCGTGTTCCCGACCGCGATCGCTGCCGTGGTTGCGAGTGATACGTCGGTCGTCGCGTTGGCAAGAAACGCGCCCAGCGTGACGCCGGGCCACAGCCGCATGCCAAACAGGAGCAGCGCAGCGAGCGAGATGCCGGTGGGCGCCCACAGGGCCGTGGCATTGCCCGGGTCGATGGCGAGCTCGAGACCGAGTTTCGCGGTCACGAAGTACACCGCCGCGAGAGCTGCGGCCCCCATCCACCTCGACCGGGGCGAGGGCCTCGATGCCGATGGGGCGACCTCGGTCAGATCGTCGAAGCGGGTCCCCATCCGGGCTCGGCCTTCTTCAAGAGCCACGATCTTCCCTCCACGCGGAGTAATCGACTAGACAGTTTGATGCATTACAAGCACGCGTGGATAGGCCTTTCTAGTGACGGGCGGGAATCAAAGACCCCCAAATGGGGCAATCCCCTGGGGTCGCGCGGCTCCGGTTCGACCTTCTTGTTCACTCCTGGAGCTCGAGGCCGGCGCTCCTCGGCCGGAAGTGACCGAATGGGCGAGACGATGCAGCTCTGCGACCGCGTCGCTTACCTCCGTGGGCGGTGGGTCTTCGCGGCCGTATCGTTCTTGCTCGAACGCGTTCACCACGGCGCTGTGCGCGCCGTTTCCGCCGGCACGCGCGATGACCTCGCGCGCGGTCTCGGAGGGTGCCCGTCCCGCGCCGGTTGTAGCGAGCGCGTCCTCGAGCCGCACGAACGCGCGCGCGACCGGGCCCGCGGGGAGAACGCGGGGACCGGCGCGGCTCGGTGGTCGCCGGCGGACCGTAAGGCGCCGGCGGGCGATCAACGCACCCCACGCGATCACGGCGACGAACGCAAGCACCAGCCCGATTCTCAGCGCCGGACCGGCCCCCGAGGGGATCAACGCACCGATCTTTTGTGCGAGAAAGCGCGCCACGCCGGCGAGCGGGATGAGATCGGCGACGTCGAGACTCGCGGGCGGGACGCCGAAGGTCGGATCGAACTCATACCACCCGAAGCGCGGGAACCACACCTCGACCCACGCGTGCGCGTCGGAGTTGCGGATCTCGTAGTAGCCGGTGAACGGGTTGCGGGTGCCTGGGGTGTATCCGGCCACGACGCGCGCGGGAATCCCGAGCGACCTCAGCATCATCGTTGTGGCCGACGCGAACTGCTCGCAGAATCCCACGTCGGTGTCGAACAGGAAGTGATCGACCGCATCCCGGCCCGGAGGCGGCACCGGGGAGTCGATGTCGTAGCGGTAGTTGTTCTCGAGGTAGCTCTCGACCGCCTTGACTTTGTCGTAGGTCGTGTCGGCACCCGCCGTGACGCGCAGCGCGAGGTCGCGCACGCGCCCTGGGAGTTCCTTGGGTACCTGCAGATAGCGGCGAAGGTTCTCGGAGACCTCCTGCGGCGCGACGTTCGCGCCGCGCAGCTCGTCGGGGGTGGCGGCGCCACGCGTGGACACGACGCTGTACACGCTGTCTTCGGTCAGCGTCTCCTCGGCGCGTATGGCCCCCAGCTCGTCGACGCCCACGATGTCGTAGTGCCACACGCGCTCGGGCTGGGCGGCCGAGAAGATGACGTTGGGCTGAGGCGCCTCGACGTAGAACGTCTGCGTCACGGAAACGCGCGGCCCCAGACTGCGGAACTCCGACGGGTAGGTGTACGGAACGCCGGACTGGAACTCGGTCTCGCTCTCCGGGGCGCTCCACGAGATGCCGTCGTAGGTGTCGAAGATCGGCCCGCGCCACATGGCGGGCGCCGAGGCGCGCACGCGCATCACCAGCTCGTCCGAGAGGTCGCCCCGCACACGCAGGTCCATGTGCGAATCGAAGCCGTAAAAGCCGGTTCCGCTGGACCGCGCGGCGGGGTCGCCCCCGAACCCTGGATTGAGGATGCCCGCCCCGCCGGCCGAGAGTCCGCCCGCACCTCCGAGCTGAAAGGGAAGGGCGAAGGTCCGTAAGCCGCTCGGTTGAGGGAGCACGAGGAACAGAACCGCAGCGGCGAGCCCACAGACGGCGATCGCTCTCGCCACCGGGCGACGGGACGTCTGCGGCGCTCGTCCCGCCGGGCCGCGGACGCGCGCCGTCCCTGCGCTCCCCTCGGCGAGCTCCGAGAGATGCGAATAGTAGAGAGCCGCCCCGACGAAACCCCCGTAGACGATCAGGAAGACCGCGAACGTCATGTCCTGGGACAGGGATCCGGCCACGGCCATCAGCGCCAGCGACGACCCGAGCGAGAAATTGAGGTCCTTGCGAGCCGGGAGATCGAAACTGTGCAGTACCTGAACCCACAGGAAGACCTCGGCGAGCGGATAGCGCACCTCGTCGAGCGTGGCGACGCCGCCGAGTTGCCCGAACAGCCGCATGAGGGCCACGATCGCTCCGAGTGCGAGCACGATCTTGACGTGCCAGTTGTCGCGGGCGCGGCGCACGTAAGAGAAGAGATAGGCGAGGGGGAGCATCACGAGGACCAGCACGGTGGTCACGGACGACACTGCCTGTTCGGCCCCGAGGGCAAGGACGCCTACCACGACCGCGCCGAGCACCACGACGCGCAGGCGAATCGAATCCTCCGGCACGCGGGTGCGGTTGACCTCCCTGACCTTGTCGATCACGCTTCGAGACATCGCCTGAGATCCCCGCCCCGATACAGCACCCGGGTCGCCGCGCGGCCCCCGCGCAGCGCATCGATCACCCCGTTCCCGTCCGCGTGCCGCTCTTCCCAAGAGGAGGCGCGCGCCGCGACCGCGATGGCACGCGCTCCCGCCGATTGCACCGCCCGTACCGCTTCGATCAGGCCGGCGCCGGCGCGACCCGAGGTCGGGACCAGCAGCACGACGGTGCCGCGTCTGCGAGCCCGCGCGAGGGCCGCTTTGACAAGAGGAAGCACGTCTGCGTCGCGTGGACGCGAGTACGCGAGCCAGTCGAGAGCGGCCGTGACGCCGACGTCTCTAATCCGTTCGACCCCGCCGCCCTCGGCGGGCTGCATCAAATCAACGGGGTGTCCGGTCACGAGCGCGTAGCGCGCCACGGACGCGGCCGCGCTCACAATCATCTCGAAGCTCGAGTCCGGCGGATCTCCGTGGTCCGCCCCGGCCAGTACCACCGACACGCGGCTCGACGCCTCCTGCTCGAACTCGCGCACGACGAGGTGCCCCGCACGCGCGCTCGTCTTCCAGTGCACCGTCCGGATCGGATCTCCGGACCGATACTCGCGCACGCCGAGATACTCCTCGCCCGCGCCGGTCCGCGCGCGCTCGTGCAGCTCCTCGTGCGGGTAGGAGGAGGGTTCGAGGATCGGAAAGGACCCAAGCTCGACCCAGCGCGGGAGGATAGTCGCGGGAGTCGCGACATCGAGCGTGCGGCGCGAGCGCCTGACCCCGAAAGGCGCCCCGGCGAGGAGGTCGACTTCCCCCGCGGCGAACTTGCCTCTCGTCCGGGCACGGCGTACGAGCTCGATCGCGGCGAGCGCGCCGGGGGGCAGGGCCTCGACGACGATCGGGGTGGATCCGAACGCGCCGTAACGATCCTCCATACGCAGCGGCGGCATCGCGACCGAGCCGCGATTGAAAACCTCGAGCACGACGCGTGCATCGTCGCCGACCCGGACGCGAGCAGGGACGTCGCGACGGACATCAATCTGGGCGAGTCGGTGGCGCCCGAGTACGGAGCCGCCGACCAGGCCGAAAACTCCCGCGGCGAGCACGAAGAGCCATCCCGCCTGGGCGGTCGAGCCCGCGATCACGAGCAGCGCGCCGAACACCGACAAGAGCAATGCCTTCCGGGTGAGTCCCTTCACGGCGCCTCGGTCACGGGCACGGTCGTGCGGCTCACGATTTCGGCAACGAGCTCATTGGTTCGACCCCTCTCGATCCTGAGCTCGGCCCCCGGAACCACTCGGTGCGCGAGAGCGGCCACGGCAAGACTCTTGACGTCATCCGGCACGACATAGTCCCGTCCGTGGATCAGTGCCCGCGTCTGAGCGCAACGAACCAACGTTATCGAGGCGCGCGGGCTTGCCCCGAGCTCGAGCTCGGGATGAGCGCGGGTCGCGCGGACGACGGCGATCGCATAATCGAGCACCGGCTGCGCGACGTGCGTCTGGCGTACCAGTCGTCGGACCTCGAGGACCTCTTCGGGAGAGAGAACCGCGTCGAGATCGTCGATCGGATGCGCCTCGAGCTGAGCCTGCACCATTCCGCTCTCGGTGGCGGAGTCGGTGTAGCCGACATCCATGGCGATCGCGAAGCGATCGAGCTGCCCCTCGGGAAGCGGATAGGTGCCGTGGTGCTCCAACGGGTTCTGTGTGGCAATGATGAACAGCGGCTCGGGAAGGAGCTGACGGGTTCCATCGACGGTCACGGCCCCCTCGTCCATCGCTTCCAGCAAAGCCGACTGCGTCCTTGGGGTCGTGCGGTTGATCTCGTCGACGAGGACGATGTTGGCGAACACGGGGCCGGGAATGAACTCGAAGACCCGCCGCTCCTGATCGAACACCGATGTCCCCGTAATGTCGGACGGGAGCAGGTCCGGAGTGGCTTGGATGCGCTTGAACGTTCCCCGGATGCTCCGGGCGATCGCCCTTCCGAGCATCGTCTTGCCGACACCCGGGACGTCCTCCACCAACAAGTGCCCCCCTGCGAACAGGGTGGTGATGGCGGCTTCTACCGCCGGGCGCTTGCCGCGGATGACTCGTTCGACGTTGTCGATGAGCAAGCGGGCGGCCCGGGCGGCCGCGGCGCGATCCATCCGTTCATTCTCCCCCGCCCCGCTCCTTGCGTCG
>JBOGXF010000145.1:0-5058 GCA_050694275.1 Actinomycetota bacterium
CACAATGACCATAGATGAAAGGTCCCGTCACGCCCTGTACACAGGCCTCCAGGAGGTGCTGGGAGAGGAGCGCGCCACCGTGCTGATGGAACATCTCCCACCCGTGGGTTGGGCCGACGTCGCCACCAAGCAGGATCTCCGGACCCAACTCGAGGCGACTGAGAACCGCCTGATGGCCTCGTTTCACGCAGAGATCAGCCGCTTGTACGCCGAGATGAATCGCCAAACCCGCACCCTGCTGGTGGGTCTGCCCACGGCGTTCGCTGCCATCGCAGGGATAGTCGTGGGAGCAGCCCAACTCCTTTGAAGCCCTGTACACGCGCGGCAACCGGAAGCGCGGCAGATAGAGCGTATCGAGGGGGTGGGACACAAAGGCGACGCGTTGCGTGCTCGACGAAGGGGATTGCACCGTGGTGCTTGAGTGGCAGCAGGGCGTCACCATGCTGCGCCTGCAGTAGCCCTCGCCCTGGGCAACGGAGCGTCGGTTCAGTACGGCGGCCGCAGCCGGGCGAACATCGGGAAGTGGCGAACGTTGGTCGTCAGCTCCGCTTCGAGGATCCGCGCCGTGGCAGCGATGAGATAGTCCACGTCGTCGATACCCTCGTGGCTGCCCCGGTACCGGCGCGCAAGGGCGCCGCCCTCGCGGGCGACCGCTTCGGTCACGGGCACCCACGCGAGCGTCGCGAAGAACGCCTCGACGGCGTCGGCCTCGGCCGGGCGCGTGCCGGCGAGCAGCTCGAAGCGCACGAGTTCGCTTGAGACGGTGGCCTCTCCCTCGTCGAGGAGAGCGTGCAGGAGATCGGTCGCGGGCGGATGGCCGCGGAGGTGGTCGACGGCGACGCTCGTGTCGATGAGCTTCACTCGAGCCCGAGCCGCGCGAGTCTCTCGTTGAGGTCCCCGCGGATGGCGTCGGCGTACTGGGCGCCGGTGAAGGGGCGGTCGCGCCACGCGCCCGCGCTTGCCAGGAGCGCGGCCTTCCGCGCGTTCGGGTCAGATTCACCGTACTGACGGCGGATGGCGCGGCGGATCAACTCGGACCGGGTCGCGCCGGTCGACCTGGCGGCCCGGTCGAGCAGCTCGACCTCCTCGGCGGTGAGATAGATCTGCGTCCTGTGCATGGCACCATTATACATCTCATGATGTATACAGGCGTGCAGTGCTCGTCGGGCTCGGTCGCTCGGGGCGATTACTCGGGTGACACCTCGGCGTAGTACTCGTTCGCCGGGTCCGTGACCGTCGTCTGGGTGAAGAACGGGGTGAACGTGTTCCCCACGTTGTCGAGCCCGACGTAGTCGCCCAGGAAGAACCCCCGGGCCACCGGAGCCCGGCGGCTGTCAAACGGCCCCGCCACGTGGTTCTCGGACCAGTTGGCCGTGTCCGTGCAGGCGGCATGGCAGTGGACCAGCCAGTGGTCGGTGTCGGTCCCGCCCCCGGCGGTGTTGCTGCGGAAGTCGTAGTAGGTGACGCCCACCCTCCCGTCGTCGGCGACGTGGACCGAGGCCGTGAAGGCCTGCTGGTTGTCGATCGCGATGCCGGTGGGAGTCTTGTTGACCTTGATCGGCCGCGACCACGTGAACCCGCCGTCGGTCGACTGGGAGAAGGCGATGGCGTCGGCCTCCATGTCGTTGAAGCGGGCATCCTGCCACACCGCGTAGAGGTTGCCGCCCACCGGATCGACCGCGATGTCGGGGATGATGTCGCCGACGCGGTGCGGCTCGCCCGTGTCGGGATCCTCTACGCCAATCGTCCGCATCCGGGCGATGGTGATCGGGATGATCTGCCCGCTCCGAGCTCGAGGGCCCCAGGTGACGCCTCGGTCTTGCGACCGCAGCACCGACGCGGTGAAGAACTCCCCGGTTCGGATCGCGCCGCGCGTGATCTTGATGAGGGTGAAGAGGTCGATGAGGTCCCCGTCCGGCAGAACCGCGATCTGGTTGGCGATGGTCTGGCTGTTCTGGCCCGGGTCGAAGATCTTGCGGGCTGGCTCCCACGTGTCACCGCCGTCGGTCGTGCGCGCGAACCACGCCGGGCCGCGGAACGCGGCCGTGCGGAACCCGGAGATCACGCTGGCCCGCTCGCTGGGCGGGAAGATGAGCCTGTCCCACACCCCGTACGCGAAGTCGGCGTCGTGGGGGTCGGCGGTGATGGTCTGCTTGTCGTTGAACACGTTGGCGTCGAGGTCGCGGATGACCTCGACCGGCGCGGACCAGGTCAGCCCGCCGTCGCCGGAGGAATCCTACGCCGCCAGCGTAAAATGACGCGATGACCCGGCTGATCCCATCTCGTCACGCCCTCGAGGCGGTCGCCGCCCTCGGCCAGCGGCCGGACGGTCTTCGGCTCACCGACCTCGCCGCCGCGGTCGGCATGCCGTCCTCGAGCGCCCAGCGCGCGCTCGAGCTGCTCGGTGCCGACGGCTTCGTCGACCGTCACGCCGGTCGAGCGCGCCACCGGCTCGTCCGCGACCACCCCGCAGTCGCCGCCCTTGAACAGCTCGCCCTGCGCAGCCTTCCGGCCGACGCCGCCCTCGACATCGTCGTGCGGGCGAACGACTCGATCGAGTTCGCCGGCAAGGACGCCGACGGCTATCTCGTCGTCATCCGAGGGCTCGCCGACCCCGCCGACGAAGTTCGCCTCGCGGCCGCGATCGAAACGACCAACGCGGACCGAAACGACGCCCGCCCGGTTGCGTGCGTGCGCCACGATGAGGTCCGAGGGCCGTCCCCCGACCCGGGACTGAGAGCGCGCGCCGCGTCGATGACCATCTTGCGGGGGTCGGTGGAGCGCTCCTTCCCCGCGCCGTCGCCGGGCCGCGGCCGGGGGCGCCCGCTCGGTCGCCTCCACCCGACCCTGCCGACCCCGTCCGAGCGAGGGCTCGCGGATATCGCCCGGCGGCACCGCATCGCCCGCGTCGTGGTCTTCGGCTCCGCGGTCAGAAGCGACTTCCGCCCCGACTCCGACATCGACGTCCTCGTCGAGCCCAGGGCGGGCTCGTCGCTGCGCCTCGACGACGTGGTTGCGTTGCGCGCGCGGCTGGAGGATGCGTTTGGCCGGGACGTCGAGATCGTCAACGCCTTTTACGCGCGACCGGGGGTCGTCGCGCGCGCCGCCGAGGAAGGCGTCGTGCTCCGTGGATGAGCGCGACCGCGACCTGCTGGAAGCGATCGCGGCGGCGGGGCGGCTGGCGCTCGGCTACGTGCGCGAACAGGGTCCCGGGTGGCTCGACGACCCCAAGACGGTGGACGCCGTGGCGAAGCGCGTCGACGAGGTCGGCGAGCTCGCCAAGCGCGTGCGACCCGAGGTCCTCACCGCGATCCCGGACGTGGACTGGAGAGGCGGAAAGGCGTTTCGTGAGGTCCTCGCCCACGGCTACGGCGATCTCGACCGCGACGTGCTCGCCGACATCGTCGCGACCAGGCTCCCCGGCCTCGTCGAGGCGGTCGAGCGGACCCTGCGCGCCTAGTTCGCCTCCGTCGCCTTCAGCGCCGCTACCATGCCCTCGTCCTGAAAGAAGCGGCAGAAGATCACGCTCGTGGTGCCTGCCGGGCCGAACGTGACCCCGATGGGCTGGCTCTCGCCCGGCCCGAGATCGACGTCGACCCCGTCTCCGGGGCTCGTGAGGTTGTGCCGCTCGCCGCCGACGTTTACGACCTCGAGGAGGATCGTCTGGCCCTCGGCCCCCTCGAGCACGGTGGGCTCGAAGTAAAAGTCGCCCATCTCGAAGGGGACCTCGAAGTCGTCCGGCGCCACCGCCACCTCGCCGTGGTCGTTGGCGATCCTGCCGTCGATCGAGATGGTCGGCTCTGGCATGGGCGTCGCTTCGGGCTCGTCGTCGCTCACGGTCAGCACGAACGCCACGACCCCGGCGCCGACAAGGGCGGCGAGGACTAGCAGCGAGAGCGCGGCCTTGGTCCGGGTACGCACGGCCGACTACCTTACCGGCGCCGAACCATCGTGGCGCAAGAAGACGAGCTCACACCGAGCTCCCGGGCGGCGTATCGTCACCTCCGATGCGCTGCCTGGTCACCGGAGGCGCCGGTTTCATCGGCTCTGCCCTCGCCCGCACTCTCGTCGAGCGCGGCGCGGCCGTGCGCGTGCTCGACAATCTCGTGACCGGCTTCGAGGAACAGATTCCAGCCGGGGTCGACTTCGTGCGCGCCGATCTGCTCGACCTCGACGCGGTGGCTCGCGCGTGCGAGGGGATCGACATCGTCTTTCACCAGGCCGCGATCCGAAGCGTGCCAAAGTCGGTCGACAACCCGCTCGTGACCAACGAGGCCAACGTCACGGGGACCCTCCACGTCCTCGTCGCGGCCGAGGGGGCCGGCGTAGAAAAGGTCGTGTACGCGTCGAGCTCGAGCGTCTACGGCGACACCGGCGACGCGTTCAACCACGAGGACACGATTCCCAGCCCCCGCTCGCCGTACGCGGTGAGCAAGCTCACTGGCGAGCACTACTGTCGGGTGTGGACCTACCTCGGCCGAATGCCGACGGTCTCGCTCCGTTACTTCAACGTGTTCGGCCCCGGCCAGCACCCGGAGTCGAAGTACTCGGCGGTGTTCCCCGCGTTCATCTCCGCGCTCCGGGCCGGCGTTGCCCCCGAGGTCCACTGGGACGGCGAGCAGTCGCGCGACTTCACCTACATCGACGACGTCGTCGCGGCCAACCTGCGTGCCGCCGAGGCCGAGGAACGGGCCGACGGACAGGTGATCAACGTCGGCGGGGGCCGCCCCAGGACGGTCAACGAGGTGCTCACATCGGTGTCCGACGCGCTCGGAACGTGGATCGACCCGGTCCACGTCGAGCGGCGCCCGGGCGATGTCCGCCACACGCGCGCCGACATCACCAAGGCGGGTGACGTGCTTGGATGGGAACCGGAGGCGGACTGGGGCCCCGCAGTCAAGGCGACCGTCGATTGGTTCGCGACCGGCGGCCCTTAGTGCTCTGGGTCAGAAGTTCGGCAACGTATTTTCATCCGTCAGGCTGCTGGTTCGAGGGCTTCCTTCTCGGCAATGCGCTGCATGAGCTCTGCGAGGTCCTTGCGAGTGAACTTCCACTCGA
>JBOGXF010000146.1:0-4757 GCA_050694275.1 Actinomycetota bacterium
ATCTCCTCCCGAGCCGATGTGCTTGGCGGTACCCTTCTCACTGGCCTGACCTCCTTCGGTCGACTCTCCCGTCTTCCGTATGGTGGCTCAGGCCGCTTGTTTTTACAGGGAGGTCAGGACGTCACCAGCGGGGGGAGTCCTGGTAGCCACGAACCTGTTGTCGACGCCGCGTAATACGTCTGTCGACCCCATCCAGCTCGAGTCTCCGACCGATGGATCGGATGACGACAAGAAGTCGGATGACGGCAAGAAGAAGGAGAAGCGCAAGAAGGGTGGGGGCGGGCCTTCGGGTGACACAGAGCAGCCGTCATCTGGGGGTGCTCCCGCGGCCCCACCCGCACCGCCGGTGCCCGCTGGGGGCGATGACGATGACGATGACGACGACGATGATGATGACGATACAGACGACGGCGGGGGCGAGGATAGCGATGACTGAAGAGCTTGCTCGAGCCCGCGACGAGGGCAAGGCGCGGCTCCTGCTCGCAGGGCGAATCCTGTAGGTCCGCGGATGGTAGAGGACGCCCGCCGCCTGAAGGATCGCTACCGGATCGTGGGGAAGATCGCCGCCGGTGGGATGGGAACGGTCCATACCGCCGTCGACGATCGCCTCGGTCGTCGCGTAGCTGTCAAGATCCTCGACCGCGGGCTCGCCGACGATCCGGCGTTCATCGAACGCTTCAAGCGCGAAGCGCGCGCCGCGGCCGCGCTTTCTCACCCCAATATCGCCAGCGTCTTCGACTACGGCGAAGACGGCTCCGACCATTTCATGGTGATGGAGCTGGCCGAGGGTGAAGATCTCGCGCGGGTGCTGCGCGAGCATGGCCACCTGCCCCCCGATCGGGCGACGCGGATCGCGACGCAGATGTGCGCGGCCCTCGACCATGCCCATGCGGCGGGCCTGATCCATCGCGACGTCAAGCCCGCCAACGTCATCGTCGGGCGCGAGGACCGCGTGAAGGTGACGGACTTCGGGATCGCGCGCGCGACGGGCGAGACGAAGCTAACGGCGACGGGGACCGTGATGGGGACGGCGCACTACATCTCGCCCGAACAGGCCAACGGCGCCGCGCTGGGCCCGGCCTCGGACGTCTACTCGACCGGGATAGTTCTGTTCGAGATGCTGACCGGGGAGGTGCCGTTTACCGCCGAGTCACCGATGGCGGTCGCGATGAGTCACGTAACCGGGGAGGTGCCCTCTGCTCGGGCCTTGAACCCGAACGTTCCCGAGGGGCTCGACGCGATCGTGGCGCGCGCCACGGCGAAGGAACCCCGGGCTCGTTTCCACAGTGCCGGTGCGCTGCAGGCCGCGCTCGACGCGACCGCAACCACCGGTCGCGACACGCCCTCGACCGAGGTTCTGGCGGTTGCCGGGTACGGGCGACACGGTCTTCTTGGGTCCTACCTCGAGCCCGGAATGAGACGCAGCGTCGCAGTGATCTTTGGGCTCGTCGCGGTCATCGCAGCCGCCCTGCTGGTGGCTGGGATCGGCGGAGGCGAGGCTCCGACACCGCGCGCAGACGGGCGCACCACGCGCTCGACGCCAGCGGACGCGGTATTCACGATGCCAGAGGACATGGTCGGAAACGACGCGGACGCAGTGCAGGCCGCCCTCGAAAGCGAGGGCTTCGAGGTCGAGATCGAAAGTATCGAGCCCAGCGAGCTCGGGTTGGACCTCGGCGAAGGGCTGGTCGCCGCTACCGATCCGCCTCCCGGCGACCCTGTCGAAAGCGGCGACACCATAGTCCTCTACGTGAGCACCGGCGACGACGACGACGACGATGATGACGATGATGACGACTGAAAACTCTGCGGAGGTTCCAGGGAGAGAAGGCAAGACCAGTCCCTTGCTGTCGAGCATTCGGGTGCGGCTGCTCGTGTGGTTTGTGTTGTTCCTGGCCATCGCAACAGCCGCCTCTGTGCTCGTCGTGAGACAGATCTTGCTCTATCGCCTCGATCAACGGATCGACCACGAGCTCGTCCAGGAAACGAAAGAGCTCCGCGTCCTGGCGCGTGGAAATGATCCCGAGACCGGCGAGCCGTTCGCCGGACGAGTCCGGAAGATCTTCAAGGTATATCTGGCACGCAACATCCCCACGCGCAATGAAGCCCTCATCACCTTCGTCGGCGGCAAGCCGTTTCTGAGGGACCGGCAGGTCGTCCCCTACCGTCTCGATCAGGACCCCGAACTCGTCGCCCGGTGGGCCACTGCGACCGAGACGGAGCGGGGAGAGGTCACGACGCCGGCCGGACCCGTCGAGTTCCTAGCGGTTCCGGTCGTCCCATCTCGCGACACAGGTGGCGTATTCGTCGTCGCGATCTTCCGCGACCGTGAAGCGGCGGAGAAGACCGACCCAGCGATCGTGGGTGTGGCCGCTACGGGACTGATCGTTGTTCTCATCGGGTCGCTCCTGGCGTGGCTGCTGGCGGAGCGCATCCTGATGCCGGTGAGGGAGATCAGCGGCGCGGCGCGCTCGATCTCGGAATCCGATCTCAGCCGCAGGATCGACGTCGAGGGGCGCGACGAGATCGCGGGACTCGCCAGTACCTTCAACGGCATGCTCGATCGTCTCGAAGATGCCTTTCAGACGCAGAAGGACTTCATGGACGACATCGGTCACGAGCTCCGCACGCCGCTGACCATTGTGCGCGGGCATCTTGAAACCATCGACTCGGAGCCGGAGGAGCGGACGAAGGTAATGGCGCTCGTGGCGGACGAGCTGGCTCGGATGAGCCGGCTCGTCAACGACCTGTCCCTCCTTGCGCGCTCGGAGCGTTCGGACTTCCTGGACCTTTCGATCGTTGACGTCGAAAGCCTGACGCAGGACGTGCTGGCAAAGGCTGAGGCCATCTCCCCTCGGACGTGGGAACTGGCGGAGACGGGTCGCGGTCGCATCGTCGCGGACGGACAGCGCATCACCCAGGCCTTGCTGCAGCTCGCCCAGAACGCGGTCAAGCACACCGCCGAGGATGATCCCATCGCATTGGGCTCCGCGATCAGAAACGGCGAAGCCCGCTTCTGGGTGCGTGACTCTGGACCGGGCGTGAGCCCTGGCGACAGGGATCGGATCTTCGAGCGTTTCGCTCGCGGGCGCGCGCAACGACCCAACTCGGACGGTACCGGGCTGGGCCTCGCGATCGTGCGCGCGATCGCCCAGGCTCATCACGGTCGCATCGAGCTCGAAAGCACGCCCGGCCACGGTGCGACGTTCCACCTCGTCGTTCCAGTCGATCAACCGGAGCAGGAGAATCAGCAGTGAAACGGATACTGGTCGTCGAAGACGAAGAAAGGATCTCGTCGTTCCTTCAGAAGGGACTGCGTTCGAACGGCTACACGACGTCGGTGGCCGCCACCGGACAGGACGCGCTGGCGATGGCGAGAACTGAAGAGTTCGACCTTATGATTCTCGATATCGGGCTCCCGGACCTAGACGGTTTCGAGGTTCTGCAGCGGTTGCGAGCGCACTCTCGACGCATCCCGGTGATCGTTCTGACCGCCCGCGAGGCCGTGACCGACAGAGTCTCGGGTCTGGAGGGCGGTGCGGATGACTACGTCACCAAGCCGTTCAGCTTCGAGGAGCTGCTGGCACGGATCCGGGTCCAACTGCGCACCGATCGGGCACCGGAAGAGACGGTGCTGCAGGTCGGCGACGTAACGCTGGATCTGCGCACCAGGCGGCTGTCGGTTGATGGACGAACTCTGGAGCTCAGCGCCAGAGAGTTCTCGATGGCCGAGCTTTTTTTCCGTCATCCCGGCCAGGTCCTCACCCGAGAACAACTCCTGAGCAACGTGTGGGGTTACGACTACGACCCCGGTTCCAACGTTGTCGACGTCTACGTCGGGTATCTGCGCAAGAAGCTCGGCAAGGGCCGCATCAAGACGATTAGAGGGATGGGATATCGGCTAGAGGCGGCTGACGTGTAGCCCACCCCAACACATAGAGACGCGGAGGCCAGAGGATCAGGTATTGCCTGCCTATAAGACAAAGATTCCGGCAACGATTTTAAGAGAGTTCTCATCACCGCCTAATGAAACTCTCACCCTCCGAGCACAGGATCAATGACAGCGAACGACGAGCAAGGAGGCTGAACCATGAAGGTCATCCGAGGTGCCGCCGCGATCGTTACCGGCATCACGTTGCTAATAGGTGGGTCCGGCACCGCTATGGCGGAAGAGACGCGCTGCCGCGGAACGATCGGAGACAAGACCGTAGACAACCTCAAGGTCCCCGCCGGGAAGCGATGCGTTCTGGAGGGCACGACCGTGAAGGGCACGATCAAGGTCGGGCGCAAGGCGACGCTTATCGCCCGGGGTGTGCGGGTCGTCGGCAACGTGCAAGCCGAGAACGCCCGCAAGGTCGTGGTTCGCCGCGGATCCCGGATAGGGGGCAGCGTCCAGATAGTGCAAGGCCGGGCTGCTCTGATCCGTGGCACGAAGGTGAACGCCGACATCCTGTTCGACGATCAAAGGGGAGAGGTTCGGGCGAAGGGCAACAACGTGGGCGGCAACATCCAGGCCTTCCAGAACACCGGAGGGGTCGTCATCAAGAACAACGTTGTCGACGGCAACCTCCAGTGCAAGGAGAACCAGCCCGCTCCGACCGGCGGAGGCAACAAGGTGGAGGGCAGCAAGGAAGACCAGTGTTCGGGTCTTTAGAAACCTGACCCAGAAATCTGAACGATCACGGCTGGACCTACGTCCTGACAGGAGTTCCCGAATCCGACCCGCCCACCTCGTTGCCTCGGGGGGGACTCGAAGG
>JBOGXF010000147.1:0-15683 GCA_050694275.1 Actinomycetota bacterium
GCGGGCCTACGGATGCCCCAACTTCCACAGCTTCCGCCGCCGGGTGTTGCTCGCGTGTGGCTGATCGTGGGACCCTCGGGCGTGCGAGCGGAAGAGGTCAATCCCTACTCGTTCGCGAAGAGCCCAAAAATCCTTTGGGCCACCCCGTGGTCTCTTCTACGGAACGGAGGGCCAAGCGCGTCGCCTCATTGATCTTGGAAGGAGCGCGGGGCTTCGGTTTGCTTTGCGAGGATTGCACATCACTCCTGAGGCCCTCGGCAAATCTCCGCAATTGTTCGCGCGAGACCCCGTAGCCGAGCAGCGTGTAGTCGCAATTCTCGTGCTCGAACTCAACGGCGTAACCCTCGTGGACGTCTCCCACCGTTGCCGGGCCATCAAGGACCGAAATTTGCCTTCTCCTCGTCAGTGCGTATCCGCTCGGACGAGGCCAGACGTCGATGTGCCCGCCCAGCTCGGCCCCTGGGAAATGCCCGAGCGCCGGAGCAGCTTGCTGCGAAAGCGGAATCCCACGCTCCCCTCCCGACCCCGGCCGTGGTGTCCTCTTGAAGCCGGGAGGCACGTATGTCGGGCGGAACCCGAATGGTCGGTCGCAGCCACGCTCACCGTCAATACTCGAACGATCGCCGCCCGTGGGAGGGACCGAGCCGCCATTCCCCACCAGGCTCGCACCCCAATACCCGCCGACAGCGAGCACAGCTGCGGAGCCAACAGCCACGCTTGCCCGCGTCAGCCTCTGAACCCGGATTCTCCGCAAGGCTGTCCTCGTGGGGCGCAATACACTCGGAGCTTCGTTGCGGACCCTCTCCCCCAGCTCCCTCAGGCGGTCTTCCACGTTCGGTTTCACAGCGACACTCCTTGCTGGGACCTCAGCCGCGCCAGGCCGCGACCGATCAACGACTTCACCGCTTTCGCCGATGCACCCATTACATCGGCGGCTTGTTGCTCGGAGAGATCCTGGCAATAACGAAGGACGAGGGCTGTGCGCTGTCGTTCCGGTAGCCGGCGCAACGCGTCCCACAGCTCGTCGCGAGAGCCGACGTCGACCGGCTCCTCTGTTTGGCGCCCTGATTCGGCGGATCCATGAGCGCGTTCTCTTCTCAGTCGCCTGAAGTGACTCCTCGTAATGTTTACGACGGTCCTCAGCAGATACGCACGGAAGGCGTCCGGATTTCGGAGATCCTGGAAGCGCCCCAGAAGGCGAACAAAAGCTTCTTGGGCCACGTCCTCAGAAAGAGCGCGATCGCGCGTCAATACGTAGGCGAGTCGCAGAGCCTCCTCCCCGTGGGCACGGTAGAGCTCTTCGAATCTGACTCGACCTAGCGACCCCCCTCGCCTCTTTATGGCCGTCCCTCCCATCTCCATCCAAACCATGTCATATAGACGCTCAGCTGGCCCGTTTGGTCTCGCTCCTGCCTCCTGAAGAGACCCTCTACCGGTCGATCGTCGTGCTGATCTTCATCCCGTACTTCTTCATCTACCTCGTGAAATTGCTGGGAGTCTTGGACACCCCGTTCCAGGTCACCGAGCAGACCATGGACGATGTCAGCCTGTTCCTGCTCTCGGAGCTGGATGGGTGGGTTGGTTGTGGAGCTGTTTGATCGGTGATCAGGGATGCGCGAACCGCGAAGACGGGTGGCCCAGCCTCCGGTCGCCAATCCTCGCTCTGCCATAATGAAAACCATGGCTACCGATGAAAAGGTCACGAGAAGGCGCTTCAAGGTCCTGCTGGAATGGGATCCTGCCGAGCAGGTGTGGGTCACCCACGTACCGACCCTTGGTCATCTCTCCACGTACGGCGACACTCGGGACAAGGCGCTGGAACAAACGCGCGAGGCGATCATCGGCTACATCGAGGCAGCCGTAAAGGAGGGCATCGCCATTCCGCGGGCCGACGCCGAGACCGAAGTCGTCGATCTCGAGGTCACCGCGCCCTGAGTCGACTCCCCCGGACCAGCGGCAAGCGAGTTCTTCGCGCACTTCAGCAAGCCGGCTTCGAGCAGACGCACGTCCGGGGAAGCCACCATTACCTCAGGAAAGCCGGAAAAGAGGCGCTCGTGGTAGTCCCGGTTCATGGGAACAGGGACCTTCCTCTTGGAACGCTGCGAGCGATTCTGCGCCAGGCGGAACTCACTCCTGAAGAGCTAACCGAGCTTCTCTGACGCAGAAACAGGTTCACGCCGGACATATGTTGTTGTGGACCCGTCTGGATTCCAACTAGCGCGCCTTCCGCTCCACGACGGAGAAAGCTAGTTGCTCGATGACCTCATCCTCGATGGCTATCTGCCAGACGTAGCGGCCGGGTCGAAGTGGCACGGCCTGAAAATTCATCGCCAGCGGTCGGTCAAGAGGGGTACCGGGTCTGAGACCGGCGGGACGACCAACCTCGAACTGGCCCTTAGCCTCGACAGTCTTCTGTTGTGGACCACTGGGAGTCTGCAATGTCGGCGAAACACCATCCTCGGTTAGCAGCCGGACCGAGAAGTCGCGCTTCTGATTGGCTTCGTCCCAGGGGACCTCAAATTTGATCGCCAAGCCCATGGTTACGGGTGTTCCGGTGTGAATGCTCCACCCTCCGCCAAGGATGTTCAGCTTGCCCCCGCACTCTTGGGCGGCGTCGCAAAGAAGCGCAATTACCTTCGTTCTCGTTTCCGACCTCGCCACGTCTTGTGCGGACTAAAGACGGCTTGCGACCAGGTCGGTGAGGTCGACCAGGCGCATGGAGTAGCCCCACTCGTTGTCGTACCAGCCGAGCACCTTCACGAGCCGGCCGTTCGCCATGGTCGAGAGCGCGTCGAAGACGCACGAGTGCGGGTTGCCGACGATGTCGGTCGAGACGATGGGGTCCTCGGTGTACTCGAGGATGCCCTTCATCCGGGTCGACTGTGATGCCTCGCGGTAGGCGTTGTTGACGTCCTCGGCGGTGACCTCCGAGCCAAGGTAGGCGACGAGGTCGGTGATCGATCCGTCCGCCACGGGAACCCTCAGCGCGATGCCGTCGAGGCGCCCTTTCAGCTCGGGCAGCGCCAGTGACGCGGCCTTGGCCGCCCCGGTCGAGGTCGGGATGATGTTGATGGCTGCGGCTCGCGCCCGGCGAAGGTCTTCATGGGGAAAGTCGAGGGTCTTCTGGTCGTTCGTGTAGGCGTGGCAAGTCGTCATGAACCCCTGCTCTATCCCCCAGTTGTCCTGCAGGATCTTGGCCAGCGGTACGACGCAGTTGGTCGTGCACGACGCGTTCGAGATGACATCGTGCTGCCCGGAGTCGTACGCGTCGTCGTTGACACCCATCACGATCGTGATGTCCTCGTCCTTGGCGGGGGCCGAGATGATTACCTTCTTGGCCCCCCCGGTGATGTGCTTGGCGGCATCGGCCCGCTTGGTGAAGAAGCCGGTCGACTCGATGACGATGTCGATCCCGAGGTCGCCCCACGGCAGGTTCCCGGGATCGCGCTCGGACAACAGTTTGATGTCCTGGCCCTGAACCGAGAAGCCCGAATCGGTGACCTTGACTTCTTTGTCGAACCGCCCGAGCACCGAGTCGTACTTGAGCAGGTGAGCCATCGTCTCTGCATCGCCGAGGTCGTTGACCGCGGCGACTTCGAGATCGGATCCCTTGTCGATGAGCGCCCTGAAGAAGTTCCTACCGATCCGTCCGAAGCCGTTGATGCCGATCCGTGTGGCCATGAAGAACGCCTCCTCGAGAGATCATGTTGAACCTACGGCCATCTTAGTGGCCCGCTCGGGCGAGCGGCCCGAGCACCTCGGCAAGGCGCTCGGGATCGTGCGTGCCGGCCCGGGTGGCGACGTCCGCTTCGATGACCTCTATCCCGAGAGCGCGCACCGCGTCCGAATCGACCGGAATGCCGTCCGGGCTCACCGGCGGCGACTGCAGGATGACCGCGTCGATGCTGTCCGCGCCGGCGTGGGCGAGGAGGGTCTCGACGTGAGCGGCCGCGTCGAATCCCTGCGTCTCGCCCTTCTGAATGCGGGCGTTGCAGACATACACCTTCGGCGCCCGGGCTTCGGCGAGCGCGGCCTTGATCCCCGGCACTAGCAGGGTCGCGATCAAAGATGTGAAGAGGCTGCCCGGCCCGAGCACGATCTGGTCGGCACCGAGGATCGCGGCCACCGCTTGGTCGTGGGCGACGGGGTCGGGCGGATCGAGGAACACGGCCTGGATCTTCTCCTCGGTCTGCGCGACCGCGACCTGCCCCTCGACGACACCGCCGGCGACCTGGGCGCGCAGCCCGACGAGGTCGGTGGTGGCGGGAAAGACGTGCCCCGAGCACCCGAGCAGGCGCCCGGTCTGAGCGACGGCTTCGGCGAAGTCGCCGGTCATCTCGGTCAGCGCGGCGATGACCAGGTTCCCGACCGTGTGCCCGGTCAGCGCGCCGCTGCGAAAGCGATGTTGATAGAGCGCAGCGCCGTCCCGGTCGCCGGCGAGCGCGACGAGACAGTTGCGGATGTCGCCCGGCGGCGGGATTCCGAGCTCACGGCTCAGCCGTCCCGAGGATCCCCCGTCGTCGGCGACCGTCACCACCGCGGACACGTCGGTCGCGTAGATGCGCGCCGCTCTGAGGGTTGCCGCCAGTCCGTGCCCGCCGCCGATCCCGGTGACCTTCATGGCGCAGCCCCTCCACCCAAGGTTGCGCGATACACGGTCCTCAGGACCGTCAAACGCGCAACCTTCACGGTGTCGCCGCGTCTCGGTCGACGTCGCGGTGCACCACCTTCACGCTGAATCCCTTGTCCTCGACGAACCGCGCCAGCTCGTCCGCGAGCACCACCGAGCGGTGTCGCCCGCCGGTGCACCCGATCGCAATCGTGAGGTAGTGACGGCCCTCGGACTGATAGCCGGGCAGCAGGATGGCAAAGAGATCGCGCGTCCGATCGAGGAAGGGAGCGGTGCCCTCCTGCTCGAGGACGTAGTCGCGCACCGGCGACTCGACCCCGCTGAGCTCGCGGAGACTTTCCACCCAGTGCGGATTCGGTAGGAAGCGCACGTCGAGAACGATGTCGGCGTCGAGCGGGAGACCAAACTTGTAGCCGAACGAGATGATCGTCGTCTTCAGACCTTCCGTTGTCGACGTGTCCTCGAAGTACGAACCGAGACGAGTGCGCAAATCGCGCACCGATAGCTCGGAGGTGTCGATGATGAGATCTGCCCCTTCCCTGAACGGTTTCATTAGCTCGCGCTCGCGCTGGACGCCGACGAGCGCTCGATCCTCGACCGCGAGGGGATGCTTGCGGCGCGTCGCCTCGAAGCGCCGCACGAGGGCGTCCTCGGATGCCTCGAGAAAAACCAGGCGGTAGTTGCACAGGTCTCGCCGCAACTTCTCGAGCTCGCGGGCCGCTTCGGTAAAGAACGTCCCGCCCCGGGCGTCGATCACCAGAGCGATGCGCTCGATGTCGTTGCCCGGCGCGAGCGCGAGACGAATCATCGTCTTCATGAGCGCAGGCGGAAGGTTGTCGACCACGAACCATCCCAGGTCCTCGAGCGCCTTGGCGGCCTGGGACCGCCCGGCCCCCGACAGCCCGGTGATGATCGTTACGTCGACCTCTCGGGCCCTGCGCCTGATCGTCACGATGCCTCCTGCGCCCCCGACTTCTGCTCGTGTAGGGAACGGTATACGGCCTCGGCGACCTTTTGAGGGATCCCGGGGACGTCCCGGATCTCGTCGAGAGATGCCGCCCGCACCCGTTTGACCGAGCCGAAGCGCTTGAGCAGCTTCTTGCGGCGCGCCTCTCCCAGGCCCGGGATGCCGTCGAGCGCGGAACCGGTCATCCTCTTATCTCGCTTCAACCGGTGGTATGCCAGCGCGAACCGGTGCGCCTCGTCGCGGACGTGTTGCAAGAGGTAGAGGGCCTCCGAGCCACGCGGGATGCGGACCGGCTCGGCCCGGCCGGGGAGATGGACCTCTTCCATGCGCTTGGCCAGCGCCGCCACCGCGACGTCGTTGACCCCGAGATCGTCCATCGCCCGAATCGCCTGATTGAGCTGACCCTTGCCCCCGTCGATCACGACGAGGCTGGGTGGATAGGAGAACCGTCGACCCCGGTCGTCCTCCGCTCCCTCACGTTCTTCGATGTAGCGCGCGAAGCGGCGCCTGACGACCTCGCCCATCATCGCCGCGTCGTCCGGCCCCTCGGTCCACTTGATCGCGAACCGCCGGTAGTCCGATCGCTTGGGCAGACCGTCCTCGAACACGACCATCGATCCGACCGCCTCGGTCGGTCCCGTATTGGAGATGTCGAAGCACTCGATCCGGAGCGGCGCGTCCTCCATCCCGAGCGCGTCCTGAAGCTCCTTGAGCTGGCGCGAGCGGGCCGCGAAGTCCGTCGACCGCTTGAGCTTGTGTTGACCGAAGGCCTCTCTTGCGTTCTGGGTGACGGTCTCGAGCAACGCGCGCTTCTCTCCTCGCCGGGGCACGCGCACCCGGACTCCGCTGCCACGCCCCTCCGACAACCACCGATCGATGAGCGCCACGTCCTCGGGGACGGTTGGAACCAGCACCTGCCTGGGAATCTCCGCATCCGCGTAGGTCCGCTCCAGAAAGCGAGCGATGAGCTGAGGCGTGTCGAGGTTCTCGACCTTGTCCACGACGTATCCCTTGCGTCCGGTCACCCTCCCCCGCCGGACGAAGAACACCTGGAAGGCGGCCTCGAGGTCGTCCTCGACGAAGCCGATGACGTCGAAGTCCTCGCGTCTCTCGGACACCATCTGCTGTCGTTCGATCGCCTTTCTCACGTTCTCGAGCTGGTCGCGCATCTTGGCGGCAACCTCGAACTCCTGCTTCGACGAGGTGTCCTTCATGGCCGTCTCAAGCCGGTTGATAACCGGGCGGGTGTTCCCGTCGAGGAAGTCGCACAGCTCCATCACGATGCGGCGGTGCTCGTCCGCGTCGACCGCCCCGACGCAGGGACCCGCGCAGCGCTCGATGTGGAACAACAGACACGGACGCCCGCGGCGACGGCAGCGGTCGAACACGCCCTGCGAGCAGGTCCTCATGGGAAACGTGCGGAGCAGGAGGTCGAGGGTGTCCCGGATCGCGTAGGCGTGCGCGAACGGACCGTAGTAGCGGACCCCCTTGCGCTTGCGACCGCGCATGACTCGCGCCCGCGGATATTCCTCGTCGAGCGTGATGGCGAGATACGGATAGCTCTTATCGTCGCGGTACCTAACGTTGTAACGGGGACGGTGCTGTTTGATGAGGCTGACCTCGAGGTGCAGGGCCTCGACCTCGCTGTCGGTCACGATCCACTCGACGTCGGCTGCGGCCTCGACCATCGCCGCCGTGCGCGGGTGCAGGTCGGCCGCGAAGTAATTGGGGACCCTGCCCCTTAGCGACTTGGCCTTGCCGACGTATATGACGCGCCCGTCCCGATCCTTGAACAGATAGACGCCCGGGCGAGCGGGGACCGATTGTGGGGCCGGCCGAGCCAGCGATGCTTTCTGGGCCATGCCCCCATTGTCCCGCGCCCGCCCGCTCTTCGAGGTGAGCGACATTGACACGGCTATGCGGCGCGGATGTTGCCCACCTCACGGTGAACCACGCGACGCGGCCCGGCCCTCTCCGCACGCAGTCCCCAGCATCGGTCCTTTCGAGGTCGTGGGCGACTGCGAGGGATTCGGCCCGGCGCGCGCTCCCCAGTTGAGCTTCGTCTCGGGGGATGAGCTGTTCGTGGCCCGGCGCGATGGAGCCGTCGCCCGCTGCATGGAGCTTCAGGATTCTCCGTTCCGGGATCTCGGGCGGTCCCTGGTGAACTACATCGAGACGTTCCGGCCCGACGGGATTAATCGCATGGTAACGGTCGTGCTACCCGAGTTCGTCGTCGAGAGGTTCCGCCATCAACTGCTCCACGGCCAGACGGCTTTGCTGGTCAAACGGCACCTGCTATTCGAGCGGGGCGTGGTCCTGGCGAGCGTTCCGTATCACCTCGAATCTCCGCGGTAAATATGAGATTCATCCCGTAGCGGCCACAGGAAGGGAATCTCGATCTCTCGTTCCTCGTCCGCCCCCGACGCCGTCCGGAAGAGGTCCCCGGAGCGAGCCTCCTGCCCCTCCTGCTCCCGGCTCCACGCCCTCAGCGCGCCCACGAGCGAGCGCGCCGTCTCTTGCTCGGCGGTCGGCGCCTCGCATCGGCCGGTGGTGACCAGACGCTTCGGCGCGCGCTCTTCCGGAAGCCGCGCATAGTCCTCCGGCACCTGGTACTTGCACGGCCACGAGGCCGGGTCGTTGTCGTAAACGAGCCCGATACGGATGCGATAGAACTCACGCCCGTCGACGGAGCGCCATGGGATCGACGCATCCTCGATCGCGTGCAGGAACTGCGGGAGGTAGGTGAGCGACCGCTCGATCTCGTCACGCTCTCGCAACTGGAACGCGACGAAGTCCGCGAGCGCGTCGATGCCTCCGGCGAGGTTGTCTCCGTGTCTCGCGAGCAGAGCGATGCCCTCCCGCGCGAAGCGATCGTTCGCCCGGAACAGCGCGGACAGCTCCTCGGGCTCGTCCCCGATCGTGGCAAAGACTTCGTCGGCCGCGACGATGGCAGCAGCGAACGCGTCCTTGGTTCTCAAGAACTCCGAGCCGGCCCGGGGGGCACTGTCCAAAAGTCTCTTCTGCTCGGTCGCGACGCCGGCGAACGTCTCGGACAAGGTCCCGAGAGAGCGCAGGATCGCTGCGATCTCCTCCTCCCGTCCTCCCAGCCCCCCGGCGAGGTTCTGGATCACCCGCCGCGTGGCGTCGGGAGGGACGCCCTCGAGCACGGCGTCGAGCGATCGCAGGAACTGCTGGAAGTCGACCGGAAGCTCGGTCCGGCTACGTGGGATCTCCCCACCCTCGGCCAGCCGCTCTTCGGAGTCCGAGGACGGCGTGAGGTTCACGAACTGCTCCCCGACGGCCGACTTGCTCTGCACGTGCGCGACGACATCGGCCGGTATGCGGTTCTTCCACTCGGGTTCGATGAGGAGCTCGACGTCCACTCCGTCGTCGTTGAGCGTCAGGCTGCCGACGGTGCCGACGACCACTCCTCGGTACGTCACCTCCTGGTCGGTGAACACACCGCCGGTCGAAGCGAAGTCCGCGACGACCGAGAAGGGCCGGCCCACGACCCCCCCGACGAGAGTGACGACCATCCAGCCGACGGTGACGACCGCGAGAAGCAGGACGGCGACGAGGTTGACCTTGAGCCGGTTATCGAGCCTCATGAGCCCTCACCGGGGACGTCCCCCTTCTCTCCGCTCGTGTTGCACGCCGACAGCGCCTCGCACAGCACCGCGTCGACCTGGACGTAATCGCCTGATCCCCCACCTCCGGGGCCGCCGCCGAGGCTCCTGGGGAACAGCTCGAAGAACAGACGCAGCGCGCCGATGTCGGCTCGCAACTCCCCCTGCGCGCCGGCGAGTCCCTTCAGGATCGGTCGCAAGGACCTGAACTGGCGCCCGATGGCGCTCTCGTGCTCCGCTAAGAAGCGCGCGTTGACCGCGCCGAACCGGCGGAACGCTCGCAGCAACCTGACGAGTCCGTCGCTCTCCTCGGCGAGCAGCTCGTTGGCGTCGGCGAACGACTCGATGAAACTCCCCAGAACGTCGCGGTTGGAGGCGAGGGTCTGCCCCGCGTCCGCGAGCGCATCGATGGCGGTGGCGAGGTCGCCGCGCCGCGCGGCGAGCACGCCGGTGAATCGCTCGAGTTCCCCGATGGCGCGCCCGAAGCGCCTGCCGCGGTCCTCGAGGATGACGGCCTGGGCGTGCGTGAATCGGTTGAGGTCTTCCAGCCCCCCGCCACCCACGAAGCCCGACAGCTCCGACAGGAAGGTCTCGACGTCGACACGCCGATCGGTGGATTCCACCGGGATCACGATGGGCTTCTCTCCCACGAACGGAGCGTCGCTTGCGCCGGGCACGAGCTCGACGAACTGCTCGCCGAGCAGCGAGGTCTGCCGCACGATCGCGCTCAGGTCGTTGGCCGGGATGCGAAGCGACGGATCGATCGACATGCGCACGCGGGCTAGCATCCGGCCCTCCTCCACCACGAGTTCGATGTCGCGCACCGATCCGACCTTGACGTCGTTCAGTTGCACGCGACCGCCCTCGGTGAGATCGCCGACGTCGCCGAAGAAAGCCACGATTCCGGCGTCGCCACCACCGGACCCCCCGCATGCCGCGAGCAGCAGCGCGATCACAAGCGAAAGGGCCGCGAACCGAGTTCCTCTCATCGGCCGCCCCCCGTCGCGTAGCCGCCGACGAACCACTGCACGAGCAGCTCTTGCAGTTGCTCCTTGCCGATCTCGTCGGCGACATCCTCGACGACCGCGGCCACGGTGGACTCGGCATCGGCGGCGGTCAGGTCTGCGCACAGCGGGATCAGTAGCGATATGAGGTGGTCGAGGTCGTCCTGGTAGGTGACGGGGATGTAGGACAGGATCGCGTCCTTGACCTCGGTGAAGCCCCACGTGGGGTTGAGCTGCTGGAACCGCTCCGCGAGCAAGCCGATGCGTTCGCACGCGATCGTGTCGCGCGAGTCGATCCGGTAGTTGTATTCGGCGCCGGGCCCTCCGGGCGTCGCCCTGCGGCCCGAGTAGGCGAACAGGCCGCGGCCGCGCGCGTCGGTCGCGCCCAGTCCCCGCGCGATCACGTTGGTCCAGCGCATGCCTTCGCTCAGCGAGCCCTGGTGCGCGAGCACCTCCCTGAGCACGCGCTTCAGGCGTCCGAACGACCGCCCGAGCGACTCACCGCTCTCGGATACCAGTCGAGCCGCCTGGTCGGACAGGAATGCGACGTTTTCGAGCGTCCCTTCGAGATCGTCCCGGCTTGCCGCCAACGCCTCGGCGACCAGCTCGAGTCGCTGGTTGACGAGCCCGATCTGGCTCGAGCGGTTCGCAAGCGCGACGAACAGGCGATCGAGGTTCCGGATCAGCCCGGAGATCTCAGCTTCGGACGACGCGAGGTTGCCGAGCACCGCGGCGGATCCCTCGAGGCTTCCGGCAAGCTCCTCAGATGCATCGTCGAGCGCGGCATCGAGGTTCTCGATGAGTCGGGCGAGGGGACCTCGCTCTCCGGAGGGGGGCTCGAGCGCGGCGAAGAGGCCCTCGAGCTGTTCGAGCACGTCGTCGAGCTCGGCCGGGATCGAGGTGCGAGTGACCGGGATGTGGTCGCCGTCGGCGAGCGTGGGCCCCGAGTCGTAAGGAGGCGCGAGCTGCACGTAGCGGTCGGCGATCACGGTGATGGGCACGACCGCCAGCGTTGCGTC
Organism: Actinomycetota bacterium; assembly: GCA_050694275.1. GTDB lineage: Bacteria > Actinomycetota > CADDZG01 > CADDZG01 > WHSQ01 > JBOGXF01. Next base: position 11,247 of record JBOGXF010000147.1, read on the forward strand.
GGCCGGCACGCGCACGCCGTCCCGGATGTCCATCGTGATCCTCACCGCGCCGGCACGTGGCTCGACCCCGGAGATAACCCCGACGTCGACTCCCCTGACCATCACTCGGGCCCCCTCGAATAGGTTGGGCGCCTGGGTGACGTCGGCGGTGATCGTGTACGTGTCCGCTGCCTGCAGCGAGACATAGGTTGCCCCGCCCCCCACCATGAGCAGGGCGGCGAACGCGGCTACTCCCAGGCGCCGTCTCATTGCTGCCGTCCTTTGACCGGGAACCCGGGATCGGTCGGCGAGCCGTCCGGGACGCAGGTGTCGATGGTCGTCACCGCGCACACATGGCCCTCGGTGAACCGGCCGAAACGGAGTGGCTGAGCGAACAACCTCTGAGCGGTTCCCAGCTCTTCGAGCGCGGCCGCGATCGAGTCGAGCTCCGACTCGGCGATCAAGAGAATCCCCTTGAGGTCGCGGGTCCCGAGCTGTATGTCGCCGCGGGCAACCTCGATCAAAAGCCCGAGATTGCGCCCGAGATCGTCGACCGCGGCGAGCAGCGAAGACGTGTTGGCCCGCCGCTCGGCAAGCACGCCGAGCACCTCGGCCCCCTCGGTCAGCAACGCCTCGATGTCGTCGTCTCGCGCGGCGAGCGTTCCGCTCACCTTGCGGGCGTTACGGAGCAGCTTCGAGATCGCCGCGCTCTTGGGGCCGAGCACCTTCCCGGCGCGATCCACGCTCGTGAGCGCGGCGCGCAGCTCCTCCTTGGAGGCGCCGACGACGCGGCCGAGAACGTCGAGCATCTCGCGCAGGGACTCCTTGTCGATCTCTTCGAGCACCGCCGTCCCCTCGTTAGCGGCCTGGTAGATCTCGTACGGGATGCTCGTCTGCGACTTCGGGATGACGTCGCCCTCTTCGAGGAAATGGCTCGTGCTCTGCGATGGATCGCCGCCTCCGGACGATGCCGAAAGGTATGCGCGCGGGAATCTGAGATCGATGAACTTCTGGCCGAGGATCGTCTTCAGTTTCACCTCGACGGTGGTCTCGGCCGGCACGCGCACGTCGTTCTCGATCTCCATCTCGACGCGCGCTGCCTGAGGCCGGAGCTGGATGCCGGTCACACGACCGATCCGGACCCCGGCGATCCTGACCTCGTTTCCGGATTGCAGCCCCGCGGCGTCCTCGAGGTCCGCGGCGACCGAGTACACGCCCCGAAGTCCCGGGAACCGGTTGAGCGAGAAGGCAAACCCGACCGCGCCGGCAAGAAGGACGATCGACACGATGCCGACGATCACCGGGCTGCGCTCCCGGAACGATCTCATCGCCCGCTCCTCGTTCCGCACGCGCCGAGGTCGTCCTTGCACGCGTGGACGAGGTGGATGTTCGCCCACTGACCGTAGGTCGTGACGCGCTCGACCGAAACCAGCATGCTCGGCAGAGCCCGGAGGGCGCCCTTCAGCTCCTTGCGCTTGTCGTCGATCGCGTCGAGAAGGATCGCCAGATCACCGACCACGCTCTCGATGTGCTCGTCGTTGTCGGCGACCACACGACGCAGCCGGGTCGCCGCATCGTCGAGCACGACGAGAGCGTCGGACAGGTCCTGCTTGCTCGCGGCGAGATCGCGCAGAAGCGTTGCCATGCTCTCCAACCCCGAGGACAGCTCCGTGTCGTGAGCGGCGAGCTCATCGGTGACGGCATTGAACCCGTCGAGCAGGGCGGACAGCTCACGGTCCTTGGACGCGAGCGTGTCGGAGACCGCCGCGACGTTCGACAGCAGCGACTCGACCTGCCCGGAGCGTCCCCGGAGAGCCTTTGTCACTTCACTCGTGACGATGTTGATGTCGTGAGGACTGGTGGAGCGGACGAGCGGTCTGAGCCCGTTGAACAGCGCGGTGAGATCGAAGGCGGGCGCGGTCCGATCGAGAGGGATGAGATCGCCCGGACGGAGGACGCCGTCCGAAGCATCGGGCTCCGTCAGGGTCACCATGCGCTGGCCGATGAGATTCCGGAAGCGGATCTCGGCCTCGACTCCGGCGGGCAGCTCGACGCCCTCGTCTATCGAAAGCGTCACCACCGCGAGACCGTCTCGTATGCGAATGCTGTCGACTCGGCCGATCGTCACCCCGGCCGCCCTGACGGCGTCGCCGGCGAGCAGGCCGGTCGCGTCGGAGAACTCGGCGGTGACCGAGTAGGGGCTCGAGAACAGCCTGAGGTTTCCGATCACCGCGGCGAGCCACACCGTCACCGCGACGGTGAAGGCGGTGAAGATCACGAGCTTGACCGACGACCACCTGAGACTTCCGATCATCGGCGGTCACCGCCGGCGGCAAGGACGTCGAGGGTCGGCGCATAGAGGAGCCGGACAAGATCCTCGGGCGCGTCCCTTCCCGCGTACTGCGACAGCAATGTCTTAAAACGCGTCTCGGACGCGGCCACCGCGCTCGAGCCGAGCGGACCCTCGCTGCCCCGGTAGACGCCCCGCGAGTCGAGCCCGGGGAGCTGATAGACCTGCCAGCAAGTCAGTCCTTCTTCGAACTCGCCGGCACAGGGTTGACCGAGGCCACTGTTCCATACGGTGGTGAACGCCTCGAGCTGGACGACGATGTCGACGAGATCGTCCGAACGCGCGGCGACGAACTCGGTGACGGTGGCGCCGTCCTCGACCAACCGCCCGAGATCGTCCTCCGTCCGCTCCTGGAACGATGCGAGGAGATCGAAGAAGGCCGGCCCCGAATCGAGGGACGCGGAGAACTCGGGGGCGGCAGCCACCAGGGCCCGGTTGGCGGAGTCGACCGAGCGCAGAAACGAGACGAGGTTTTCGTCGTTGTCCGCCAGCCATTGGGAGAACTCACCGAGCTGCCGCAGCGACAGATCCAGCTCGTCCGAGCGAGAGTTGACCGCGCGCAAGGCCACGAGCCCCTTCTCGATCGCGGTCCGGGCGTCTTGTTCCCGACCGGTGAATCCCTCGGCGAGGGCACCGAGCACGGTCGACAGATCCCTGAGCGGTATGCGTGACAGGAGATCGTGCCCGAGCTGCAGCGCGCGTTCGAGCTCGAGCGGCTCGATCGTCCGGTCGTCGGGGATCTCGCTGCCGGCCTCGAAATAGGGACCGCCACCCCGGGTCGGGATGAGCTCGACCCACTTCTGCCCGAAGATCGTCTTCGACCGGATCTCGGCGGAGGAGTCCGCCGGCAGCCGGACATCCTCATCGAGCCGCAGCTCGACCACCGCAAGGCCCTCTTCGAGACGGACGTCCTCGATATGCCCGACGAGGACGCCTCGTACCTTCACGTCGCCGTTGATCGGCAGCTGTTGACCGACCCCGGGGGCCGAGAAACGCGCCACGACCGGTGTGCCGCCGCGCAACCCGCCGTTGAGGAACGACCAGGTCGTCCACAGCGCGAGCGCGAACAGGCCCAGGGCGACAAGGCCCAGGGCCGCGCGCCGCAGGCGGAGCGGATCACGTGGCGGCGGTTCGCTCATCCCTGTCCAGTACCTCCTAAACGCGAGCGAGGGCGCCCTTTCGAGCGCCCCCGATCGCCGATTCTCGTTGCCGATTACTGACCGAGCACGACCAGGTTCGCGTTGGTCCCTGCGGTGCAGGTGAACGTGAGCGCATCGGTGAGCGTGAGGCCGTTGCCGAGCCCGACGAACACGTTCGGGTTGTCGGCGGTGACCGAGAAGTTCAGGAGCGGTAGAGCCCCTCCACCGATTGCGTCCGAAGTCACGGTGAACGTCCCACCGGTCCCGGTGATGATGATGCCGGTGACGATTTTGTTGGACACGGCCACCGAGCCCGGGAGGTTCGCCGGCACGCCGTCGCAGTCGGCTGCGCCGAGGAAGCCGCCGCCGCCGCCGAACGTGCGCACCGCGAGGGCGCCGCTGCTCCCCTCGGCCCCGAACAGTCCCATCGCCGGGATCGCCTTGGAGTCGAGCGCGTCCCCGCTCGTGTCCTTGACCTTGACCGAGCCTTTGACCCGGACTCTCTGGATCGCGGCCTCGACGACCGGGGCGCCGATGAGCATCACGACCAGCGCGAGACCGATCGCGGCCAGAAAAGCGTGGCGCTTGTCGCGCCGAGATACGTCTTGTATCACCAGATACCTCCCTCGAGACGAACGTCTTCTCGCGGGACGCTATGGCGCGAGCAAATCGGGCACCAGTGGCTTGCGCAAAATGCTTAGGCGCATTGCCCCATTCGCGCCTAATGAGCACAAAGCCCATCGGCGCTGCTGACGCGGCACCGAGACCTTTGCACTCAAGTCTCTTTCGGTGGCCGATCGGCCCGATACAGGTCGGGCCTGCGGGCGCGAGTGATGCGTTCGGACTCGCGCGCGCGCCACTCTCGCACGGCCGCGTGATCCCCGGACAGAAGGACGTCGGGAACCCGATGCCCCCGGAACTCCGCCGGCCGTGTGTACTGCGGGTGTTCCAGCAACCCGGAGACGTGAG
>JBOGXF010000148.1:0-2520 GCA_050694275.1 Actinomycetota bacterium
GTCCCTCTGCTCGCCGGGCTCGGGGTCGGAGGTGACGTAGCGGGGCCCGGCCTCGGAGCCGGCCGCGGCGGCCGACCCCCCAACCAGCAGGGCGACGATCACGCCGGTGAGCGCCAAAGTCCTCATCACTCTATAGATTCTCCGCCTCGCGAGGGGCTTCCTGTTACCGGTCGGGGCTAGTAACTATTGACTAGGGGCGACATGTCCCGGCAGGATGACAAAGAAAGGGTCCTCCTGTGCTATCGGAATCAGGTCGGACCATGAATACGCTTCTGGTTCGTTTGTTTCCGGAACTTGCACGAGGGGGGACCCACAGGTGTCGCTGCAGATCGTCGAAGAGATCACCAAGGTAGACCAGGACTGGCGGGCGTTCGGCGACTGCGCGGGCCGGAATCCCGATCTTTGGTTTGCGGCGGGGGCGCTCGAGCACAAGATCGCGAAGCGGATTTGTCGCAATTGCCCGGTCCAGATCGAATGCCTCACCTATGCCATGGAGATACCCGTGGACCACGGCATCTGGGGCGGCCTCACCGAACGTGAGCGACGCCGGGCCCGGCGGCGGGCCGCCGACGGCGACTGGCGCTCCTACCTCCGCTAACTCTTCGAGGCGCGCGACAAAATCACGGCATAGCCCTGAAAATGTCGCGCGCCTGTGATCTCCATCACAGCGCGTGGCAGTGCCACGTGCTGCGATGCAGTTATGAAGCCCCGGCCAATGGAGATCATCGCCGCGACCGCGGCCCGCCAGCATGGGGTGGTGAACCGCCTGCAGTGTCTCGCCGCGGGGCTGACGGAGCACGCACTTCAACACCGACTCGAAACCGGATCGCTCATCCGGGTGCTTCCGGGTGTCTATCGGGTGGCCGGCGCGCCGCGGACCTGGCGGCAGGCCCTGATGGCCGCCCTTTTGTGGGCCGGCCCCGGCGCAGTGGTGTCGCATCGAGCGGCGGCCGCTATCTGGCACGCCCCCGGTTTCGAAGAAGGCAAAGTGGAGATCCAGGCGGTCAGAGGGTTCAGGCGCAGGAGCGGTATCGACTGTCACCGAACCCGAAGCCTCCCGGCCAAAGACATCGCAGAGATCGACTCGCTGAGGGTGACAACGCCCGCGCGCACGGTGGTTGATCTCGCCGCGTTCGTGTCCCGAAAGGTGCTCGAGGGAGCCCTCGACGACTTCCTGCGTCGGAGGCTCGTGACGCTCGAAGCCGTGGCCGAGGCCATGGATGTGCTCGGCACGAAAGGTCGCAAGGGGATGGCAGCCCTCAAAGCCGCATTGACGGTCCGCTTCGGTCAGGGTGGCCCGTCACACAGCGCGATGGAAAGAAGGCTCTACGAGGTACTGGTTGCGGCCGGGTTGCCCCGGCCTCGGAAGCAACACAAAGTGTGGAGAAACGGGAAGTTGTTCGCGCAATTCGACTGTGCCTATGTGCGGGCAATGATCGGGATCGAGGCGGACAGCTACAAGTGGCATGGGACTCGGGGCGACTGGGACGGGGACCGAGCGCGGGACCGAATCCTCAGGTTGATGGGATGGAAGGTGCTGCGTTTCTCGTGGGAAGAGATCTACTTTCATCCCGAGTACGTCGTCGCCGAAGTGCGCGCCGCGCTCGAAGAGCGCGACATTTTCCCGGCATAGGCGTGTCCACGTCGCGCGCCTCGTGCGCGAGTCGGCTTAGGTGCGAAGGGTCAGTTCGAGAATCAGGCAGGTATCGCGCCAGCGGCGGGCGGTGTCCTCCGGGAGCCCCGGGATGTTGAGCCGCTTCTCGGCGATCTTCTCGGCGACCTCGTCCCACTCGTCGCCCGGCTCGAGCACGCGCACGAACGCCGGGATCTCGGCGACCTGCGCGTTCAGACCCTTCCACCTGAGGATGACGTCGGCGGCTCGCATCTGCGCGGCCCCCGGAAGCGTCTGCTGACGCTCGCCCGACAGGACGTAGATCCTGGATGTCTTGTTGTCGTAGAGGAACCACACCGGCATCGTGCGCTCGGTTCCATCGTGGCGCCACCGGAGCCACAGGATGGTCGACTTCTTGAGCGATTCCTGGACTGCGTCGGACAGCCCGGCCCCCCCAATGGCCCCGTGATAGCCGCTCCACGGAAGGCGATCGGAGACCTCGTAGACGACGTCGGACCACTTCTTGTCGGTCGCGGTCAGGACGTACCACCCCGACAGGTTGAAGAAGCCCTCGATCGCGGCCTCGGGAGTCGGGTAGTCGCGGTGGTAGGTGAGCTGCATCTCGCCGTCCTCTCGTTCGGCGAAGGTGAACACCCAGTTGGTGAAGTCCGGGTTGAGATACGCCTCGGCCCAGTGGACGCGGGGCTCCGCGACCTCGAGGTGCAGACCGATGCACCGGCCCGGGATGCTCGCCTGGAAGCCGGTCCAGTAGACCTGCACGACCCGGTTGACGCCCTCCTCGAGCTCGACCCTCAGAGGAGCCGCGGCCCCCTCGGCCTTGCCCTGTTTGACGCCGACCCGACCGAGCGCGCGCGCCACTCGCTCGAGAATCGGCAGGAGTCTGTCGT
>JBOGXF010000149.1:0-6194 GCA_050694275.1 Actinomycetota bacterium
ATCTCGTTGGGCATGCCGCCGTACCTCCTGGGCTCGACTCTTTAGACAAGCCGAACCTTATGGAGTGCGGCGGTTTGCGCGTCGGCTATCCGACCCGCCTATCCCCGCTCAATCGCGGAGAACCGAAAAATGGGCTTTGCCAGCATCATCTGGCAAGGCTGAGACAGAAACATCCGTTCGCTGCTTCGTTTCGACCCGGGGGTCTTGACACCCAGGATCTCCCCTATGCCTAGGTTCCTTAGTATGAGAGGTGAGCTCATCAAAGGGCATCTGGACCTGCTGCTCCTGGCGGTTGTGGAAGCCCGGCCCGTTCACGGCTACGTGATCATCGAGGAGCTCCGACGCCGGAGTTCTGAGGCGATCGACCTCCCAGAGGGGACCGTTTATCCGGCACTTCACCGCTTGGAGCGCGCGGGGTTCCTGAAAAGCGGCTGGGAAACGGTGGCCGGACGGCGGCGGCGGGTGTACGAGCTCACCCGGAAAGGACGGTCCGCATTGGAAACCCAGCGACAGGAGTGGCAGGGCTTCGCGCAGGCCGTCGGAGCTGTGATTGGAGGGACGGCATGCTTGGCACCGTCGTAGTCGCCAACGGTTCGACCTGGTCGGACTACGAAGAAAGGTTACGGGCGAACCTGCCGTTCAACTGGTTTCTCAATCGCCGCATCATCGCCGAGATAAATGACCACATTGCGGAAGCGGCGGCTCACTGGGTCGACGAAGGTTTAGCCCAACGCGAAGCCGAACAACGCGCGGTGCGCACGAACTATTTATAGGAAGATATCTTCGCAAAGTCAAGACTGATCCTTCAGCTTGGATAGTCATCATGACTATGAGCGCTGCGCTAGCTCGATTCAGACGGTCTCGGAAGGGCGACATCCGCATTTGCGCTGGTCAGGAGGTTCGCTAGCTCTTTGGCGTTCTGCTGCGCATAACTGGAGTAGCAGTTGTTCATGAGGACGTGGGTGGTCTTCGCCTCGCCGGCGAGCTTCTCGACCCGGGGGGCCCACTCCTTCAGCTCTTTCGACGAGTAGAGGTACTTGAAGCGGCGCTGGACAGAGCCGCTCTCCCACTCCTCGTCGTTGTGCCCGTGGAAGCGGATCACCGCGAGGTCGGCCGTCGCGGCGACCACCGGGAGGATCGAGGACTTGAATCCCTGGGGCATGTCCACACAGACGTAAGGGATCCCGTGCCCGGCGAGGAAATCGAGCGTCTCCTCCTGGTTGTCGGGGGTCATCCAGCTCTTGCTCCGGAACTCGACGCAGATCGGTAGCGGAGCCGCGCGCTGCGCGCACTCGAGCACGTATTCCTTGTTGCGGCGCGATATCGGAAACCAGTGAGGGAACTGAAAGAGCAGCGCGCCGAGCTTGCCCGAGTCGGTGAGGGGGCCGAGCACGGAGAGAAACCGCTCCCAGACCGCATCCACGGTCTTGGGATGAAGGTCGTCGAGATAGATGTTCTTCTTGTCATCCGGGAACTTGAGGTCCTTGTACATCGCGTTCGGCTTGGTCGGGTGCTGGGTCAGCAACGAGAACGCCTTGATGTTGAAGGTGAAGTCGGCTGGAGTGCGCTCCGCCCACGCCTGTGAGTTCTTCTCGGTCGGCGGAAAGTAATACGTAGAGTCGACCTCGACGAGGGGAAACTGCGACGCGTAGTAGCGGAGCCGTTCCTCGGCGCTGCCGGCCCCCCTCGGGTACCACCCCGATTGGATGAGGCTCTTGTCGGTCCACGACGCGGTTCCGATGAGAATCTCGCCCATCAGCCCGCCCGCACCGTTTCGCGCGGTGCTCTCGTCGGTGTCAGGCCGGCCCGATCGAGGGCACCGCGAAAGACCCGTACGTCGCGCAGTGCGCATCCGAGAGTGTCGTTGTTGAAGAACACGAACACGTCGTTCCCCGGCTCCCAGAGGTCGCCGATCCGCTCCGCCCAGCTCTCGAGCGACGCCCGTCCGTAGCACGGGTGCGGCGACCCGGCCCCCTCGTGGAGCCGCACGTAGCCCCAGTCGGCGGTGCGCCACATGGGCGAAACCGGGCGCGATCGACGATCCGCGAGACACAGCGCGACGCCACGCTCTTCGAGCAGGACGCGTACCTCGTCCACGAACCACGACTCGTGCCGGAACTCCACGGCGACGCGTTCGCGCCCCCGGAAACGCTTGAGGGCGCGCTCGAGCAGCGCGAGATCAGCCCTCAGGTTGGGCGGGAGCTGGAGCAGAATCGGGCCGAGCTTATCCCTCAGCCCGCGCGCGTGATCGAGGAATCTCTTGACGGGTTCGGCGGGATCCTTGAGCCGCTTGATATGGGTCAGGTAGCGACTCATCTTTACCGCCCAGAGAAAGTCGTCGGGAGTGCGTCGGGCCCAGTCCTCAAACGTCTTTCTTTCCGGTAGGCGATAAAACGCGTTGTTGGACTCGACGCAGCGGAACCTCTCGGCATAGAACTCGAGCCAGCTCTTCTGGGGAACCCCCTTCGGGTAGAAGCGTTCCCTCCAGTCCCCGTACTGCCACCCGGAAGTCCCGAGATAGACGGTCATGCCGCGGCATTCTCAGCTTTTTTCGGGAGAAGGCGGTGGCTCGACGATCCCTTCGAAGGTCGTCGACGCCTCCGCATACAGGCGTCTGGGGATGCGGCCCGCCTTGTACGCGAGGCGGCCGGCGATCACCGCGTGACGCATGGCCTCGGCCATGACCTCGGGCTCCTGGGCGCGAGTCACCGAGGCCGCCAGCAGCACGCCGTCGCAGCCCAGCTCCATGGCGATGGCCGCGTCCGACGCGGTGCCGACCCCCGCGTCGAGGATGATGGGGACCGACGCGCGCTCGGTGATGATCCGGATGTTGTAAGGGTTGCGGATACCCATGCCGCTTCCGATAGGTGAGCCGAGCGGCATGACCGCGACGCAACCGACCTCCTCGAGCCTGCGGGCGAGGATCGGATCGTCGTTCGTGTAGGCGAGCACGTCGAAGCCGTCGTCGACGAGCGTCTCCGCGGCGTCGAGCAGCTCGACGGGATCAGGCAGCAGGGTCCGGTCGTCGCCGATCACCTCGAGCTTGATCCAGCTCGTCTCGAACGCATCGCGTGCGAGTCGAGCCGTGAGGACGGCGTCGTGTGCCGTTAAGCATCCCGCGGTGTTCGGAAGAACCCGGGCGCCGGCGCGCTCGATGACGTCGACGATCGAGCCCTGGGCCTGCGGGCTAACCCGACGCAGGGCGACGGTCGCGATCTCGGCCTCCGAGGCCACAAGAGCGCGCTCGAGCGCCTCGAGGCTGCTCGCTCCCCCGGTCCCGATGATCAGCCGGGAGGACAGTTTCTCACCGGCGATGACTAGCGGATCTTCCATCGGCTAATCCTTACCCTCCCTGCACTGCGACGACTATCTCGACGCTGTCTCCCTCGGACAGTTCCGTAACGTTCCACTTCGAGCGTGCCACGAGATCGCCGTTGACTGCGACGGCGGTGCCCCGCCCCGCGGGATCCCGGCCGGTCGAGGCGACGACCTCGGCGACGCTGACGTTCGGCTCTGTCTCCCTGCTCTCGCCGTTGACCACTATCCTCACGGCGCGGCCTCCGCGATGCGTGCGAAACGGCGGGGGCCGAAGGGCGCGGCGATCTCGAGTGGCTCGCCTTCGGTGAGAGTGTGAGCGATGGCATCGGCGGTCACCGGCGTCAGCAGGACTCCGTTGCGGTAGTGGCCGGTCGCGGCGAGAAGGCCCCCGACGTCCGTCTCGCCGATCAGCGGGGCGTTATCCGGGGATCCGGGACGGAGGCCGGCGACGACCTCCGTCAGCTCTAGCTCGATAACCCCCGGCATCAGCTCGTATGCGTCGCGCAGGAGCGAGTACGCCGCTCCCGCCGTCGTGCTCACATCGAAACCCTTTTCCTCGACGGTCGCGCCGACGACGACGCGGCCGTCGAGACGGGGTACCAGGTAGACGTCGACCCCCCTGACGTTGTGCGTTGCGATGGGATGCTCCTCCGTTCCTTTGAGATGCAGGAGCTGACCCTTGACCGGGCGCACCGGCAGGGCCCCCGCGGGGACCCCGCCCAGAGAACCCGACCAACAGCCCGCGGTCACGACGACGTGCTCACAGGCGATCTCATTCCCGTCGGCCAAGGCGACTCCGCGCACGCGATCCTTCTGAACCCTCACCGACGAAACCTTCCCTTCGTGCACGACCGCACCCGAGCGCCGGCAGGCCTCGCCCAGCGCTTCCAGCAGGGCCCGATTATCGATCTGGTGATCGCCGGGAACGAAGATCCCGCCGCGCACCCGAGGAGAAAGGGAAGGCTCGAGCGCGCGACAGTCCCTGCTCTTCAGACGCTCCGCCTTAAGCGCGAGCTTCTGCTGATAGGCATGGAGCTCCTCGAGAGCCGCGTTGTCGTCCTGGTCGCGCGCCGCGACGATCGTCCCGCTTTGACGGTAGCCCACATCCATGCCGGTGAGCTCCTCGAGTTCGCCCACGAACGCCGGATAGCGCCGGCTCGACTCAAGCCCGAGCTCCAGCAGGCTTTCCTCTCCGTAGTGGACTTCGGTCACCGGCGCCAGCATCCCGGCGGCGGCCCACGATGCGGCACGCCTGACGTCATCGGACACGAGAGTGACCGCGAGACCGGCAGACGCACAGCGCCACGCGACCGCGCGCCCGATCACGCCTCCGCCGACGATGACGACGTCGCGGGCGCTCGGAAGTGACTGGGGATCTTCTACCTGTGCCAGAAGAAATCAGTATAGGTGCGCGTCGCCTTACTACCGGCCTATCCCTACCGCGATGACTCCCTGCGGAGAAGCGAACGGTCGGTGAGATCCAAGTTTTTCGACAGATGCACTACCGTCCCGTCGACATCCGGTTTCGACATTAATTTGAGATCGTCCACGAGCACCTTCATGAGGTGCAACCCCCGCCCGTTCTCGGCCGCGGCAAAGGGAATTTCGTAGTGGGCCGAGCCGTAATCGAAACCCGCACCCGTATCCGCGACGCTGATCTCGCATCTCGAATCGCCGATATCGACGTCGACCTGGTACTCGCCGTCTCTGCCATTCGCGTGCTTCAGCACGTTCGTGCATGCCTCCGTGAGCGCAAGGGCAATATCGTCGATGCAACCTTCGCTTACGCCGAGATCCCTGAGCGCGCCGCGGCAGACCCGGCGGGCGATCGGCACGCTCGCTTCGTCTCGAGGAAGACAGAGGCTGAAACGGAGATCCATATATAGGGGTTTCCCGGAACGGGAGGGACAAAACGGGCCTCGGGGTCAGCCGGTCAGGATCCGCTTGAGCGCCAGCAGAGCGGTCCCGATGTCCTCGGATGACACGTCGCGGTGCGTGACCAGGCGCATCTTGGTACCCGGCATCGCCAGCGTGAGCACCCCCTCGGCCCCCAGGGCCGCGCTGACCTCCGGGGCGGTCTTCGAGAACGGGGCGAGGTCGAGATAGACCATGTTGGTCTCGACCTGGGCGAGGTCGACCCCGTCCGCGTGCAGGTCGGCGAGCCCCTCGGCAAGTCGCCGGGCATTCGCGTGATCCTCGACGAGGCGCTCCGGGCCGGTCTCGAGCGCGACGCGGGCCGCCGCCGCGATGACCCCGGCCTGGCGCATTCCCCCACCCAGCCGCTTTCGCAGGACTCGCGCCCGTGCAATCACGTCTTCTGTGGAGCAGACCATCGATCCGATCGGGGCCCCGAGACCCTTGGAAAAACAGAATGTGATGGTGTCGGCGCACGCCGCCCACTCCCGCGCGTGCACCCCCGTCGCGGCCTGCGCGTTGAAGACGCGCGCTCCGTCGAGGTGAACTGCTACGCCATCGTCCCGGCAGATCTTGGCGATGGCGCGCGCGTCTTCGATCGGGAACACCCGGCCCCCGGCCGAGTTGTGTGTGTTCTCCATCGAGACGACCGCTGTGCGCGGGTTGTGCTCGCTTCCCGGGCGGATCAGGGGCGCGATCTGGTCCGCTCCGATGACGCCGCGATTCCCCTGGATCGGGCGCGCGACGAGACCGAGATGTGCGGCAATCGAGCCGCCTTCGTAATGCAGGAAGTGCGCACCGGCCTCGCACACGACCTCGTCCCCGGGCCGGCTGAGCGCGCCGAGCGACACCTGATTGCCCATCGATCCCGTCGGCACGAACAGCCCGGCCTCCTTGCCGAGAAGGTCCGCGGCAAACTCCTGCAGGGCGTTGACCGTCGGATCGTCGCCGAACACGTCGTC
>JBOGXF010000150.1:0-28352 GCA_050694275.1 Actinomycetota bacterium
CCCACCGGCGTCAAGGTCACCAACAAGGAACTGGCCGCCGTTCCGCTCACCCGCCACGAGTTTCACGGCGACTGGAACTATACGGTGCACCCATAACCGCTCAAGTAATTTTCGCGCGGACCCTAAGAAGAAGCCGCTCGTCGTCGAGTTCCACCAGGACCCCGGAGCGGGGGGGCCGCTCACCACGGCCGACGGCTCCCAACCCTTCGTCGTCGATTCCTCGGTGTTCCACAACTTCCAGATCGTGTCCAAGAAGAAGGCGGTGGCGATCACCGTCCGGGCCGAGTGGTCGACTCCATCGCTCAGCGACCTCGACTATTACCTCTTCCACGATGGCGCCGAGGTGGGCTCTTCGACCACGTTCAACCCATTCCCACGCCTGTTCCAGAACACCGGCGGGGAGGGCTTCGAGCAGATTCGACTACGCGGTCGTGCGTCGTGCGACGGCTTCACCCTCGAGTCGCGCCCCTGGTTCAGCCCCACCGGCGAGGACGTCACGCTCAAGGTGTGGCTGGGGTAACGATCCCGGACGGCCACGCCGATTTCTTCCCGTAGAGGTTAGGTAAACGTGTTGCGAGTGAGCCCGCATCCAGCCGGCGTCGCCCCGAGGACCTAGGAGGAGGAACGATGAGACGACCATTCGCACTCATGATCGCCGCCGCCGTCACCACCGGCGGGCTCGCACTAACGCCGGCCGCTACGTCGGCGCCCATCGAAGCCGGGACGCTGGACAGCCCCGGCCAAGCGTCGCCGGCGGCCGAGATAAAGCCTGCGGTGTTCGATGACGGGCCATCCAAGTCCCGGAAGCACAAGAAGATCCGACAGACCGAGGTGTGCTTCACGGTGCACAACCTCGGCGATCCGACGCCTTATCAGGTGAGCGGCACCCTGTTCCACACCAAGGCCTACACCGCCGAATCCACCGCCCTCCTCCTCCAACACGGGCCGGCGTCGGAACGAAGCACCTGGGACGGCCTCCGGCCAAGTGTCGACGGTGTGCCGTCCATGGCCCGCCAGCTCGCCGGGGCCGGCTACGGCGTGTTCGCGATCGACCGGCTGGGATACGGCAGGAGTCCCTATCCGGGATCTGGATGGGCGCTGACGGTGGATAGCTACGTCGAGATGACCCACGAGATGGTCACGCAGATCCGGTCGGGCACCTACCGCGTCACCACCGACACGTGCTCCGGCGGTGAGCCGGTCGGGCGCCCGGCCGCGAAGGTCGTGCTCGTCGGCTTGAGCGGGGGGGCCGCCATAACCGAGCTCTACGCCACCCGCTATCACGACATCGACGGCATCGTTCCGATGGCGTGGAGCAGCCAGGGTGCCGGGCGGCGGTTCGGTGAGGCGTACGTCACTACGGTCGCTTCACAGTGGCTTGAAGGCAAGGACTATGTCTATCTCTTCCCGCCCGAGCCGGACGGGTACTCGCAGGCGTGTGAGGACTGGATCTTCTACACCGACGGGGTAAGTGAGGACGCGGTCGAGCAAACCTGTGGCCCGGAGTACTTCGGCGACGTGGAGGCACGGATGTCACCCAGCGGCGAAGCGGCAAGCCTGATCTATGCAACGCAGGAGATCAAAGCCGGCGTCGGGCTTGTTGGACCCACTCCGGCCCTCCTCGTGTTCGCGGACAGAGACGCCATGTACCCAACCGCGGAGTTTGGCGACGGCGAGGACGTCGTCACTCCGGAGATGGAGATGTGGAGCAGCAGGTGCAACTGCGACGTATCTTTCCTGATGCAGGAGAACTCGGGACACGCGGGCTTGTGGCACAACACGGCGCCCGAAATGACCAACGATGTCATCACGTGGCTCCGGAGCCGCGGTCTCTAGCGATCACCGCCCCAGGCTGGAAGGAGTCAGAGACGAAAAACGAAAGCCGTCCATTCAGGCTCTTGCGTTTTCGTGGAACGTATCGAGAGATCGGCGCGGCTCACGGACGCGCCCTGGGGCCGGAGCTCCGCGCCACGATAGATGCGTATCTCGGGGGGCTCGCCTCGCGGGGTGTGCTCGACGTCGAACGACTGCACGCGGGGGCCTTGGGCTGGCTGGAAACGCTGCCCGACTTCTATCGGGAAGAGATGGAGGGCATGGCGGAGGGGTCCGGTGTCCCGCTCGAAGACATCACCCGCTTCAACTACGCCGAGCTATGCCTGAACGGATGCAGCGGTGCGGTCTGCATGGTGGACGGCAAGGCGTGGGTCGCGCGCAACAACGATGCCGATCCCTTCGAGGGGCTATGGGGCGACGTGGTGATCCGGGACGTGGTCGACCGCATCCCGACGTTGGCCATCGGCCTCAAAGGAGATGTCTTCATCGCCACCGGAATCAACCGCGAGCGGCTGTGGATCCACCACAACTATCTCGAGGCCCACGAGGGCTCGACCGCGGACATGACTGCATTGCCGTCGTGGGCATTAGTGCGTCAAGCGTTAGAGACGTGCACCTCCGTCGACCAGGTCGAGGAGCTGCTGGATCGTTGGGTACGTCTCGACGGGATGAACCTCTTCGTCGTAGACGGAAAGACACAGGAGGCCGTAGTCTTCGAATGCTCACGCGCCAGCCACGTCCGCCGGACGCTCTCGGACGGGAACTTGATCGCCACCAACCACTACGTGGCTCGGGGCGACATCGATCAAACCCAGTTGTACCTGGGGTCCTCGCGGCCACGGTACGAAAGGATCCTCGAGCTTCTACAAGACCCGGTGCGGTCGACGCCAGACGATCTCATCGCGGTGCTCGCGGATCCGGAAGTCGAGCAGAACCGGCAGGGTCGCGCCACGGTCTACTCGGCGGTGGCGTGCCCGGCGACGGGACGCTTGTGGTGGGCCTGTGGTGCCATTCCGTCTGCAAGCCGCGGCAGCTGGAACGTCATCGAGTGGCCATGGGAGGTCCCCCAGCAGGCCAGGGAAGCGTCCGCCTAGAGCTGCCAGTTGCCTGAAACCCTTCCTAGAACGCTTTCAGAACGCCTCCTCAGGAATCATGGGCGTCGTAGGACGACTCACGAGAGGAGAGTGTGAATGCATGGCGCAAATCGACCAAGGGGCTAGCCCCTCCCAGCTTTTTACGATTCGCTTGTGGATGGAGGAGCTCGACGAGCGACGGAGGGAGTATCGGGGCCAGGTAAAGCATGTGGTGACCGGCGTCACCCGCAACTTTCGAGATTGGTCGGATCTAAAGGAGTTTTTGGTCGGGACGTTTGATGACTACAAAGGAGGAGCGCATGGGGAAGCCGACGGTAGATGAGCTACGCGAGCAGGTGCGCGGCGAAGTAGTCACCCAAGACGACGCGGGATACGACGAAGCGCGTGCCGTGCAGAACGGCATGTTCGACCGGAGGCCCAAGCTGATCGTGCGCGCCGAGCAGGTCGCCGATGTCATCGCGGCCGTCACCTTCGCGCGCGACAGCGGGCTGGACCTGTCGATCCGGGGCGGTGGGCATAGCGCGCCTGGGTTCGGCACCAACGACGGAGGCGTGGTCATAGACCTCTCGCTTATGCGGCACGTACAGGTGGATCCGGGGGCGCGCATCGCGAGGGCGGCCGGCGGCGCCACCTGGGGAGACTTCAACTACGCAACCCACGCGTTCGGACTCGCGACGACCGGCGGGATCGTGTCCACAACCGGCATCGCGGGGCTAACGCTCGGCGGTGGGATCGGGTATCTCGCGCGAGGGTACGGCTTGACGTGCGACAACCTGATCTCGGCCGACGTGGTGTTGGCTGACGGCTCGTTCGTGCGCGCCAGCGCCGACGACAACCCCGACCTCTTCTGGGGGCTGCGCGGCGGCGGCGGCAACTTCGGCGTGGTGACCTCATTCGAGTACCGTCTGCATCCCGTTTCCGACGTCTACGTCGGCATCTTCTTCTACGAGATCGATCAGACCCGCGACCTGTTCCGCTTCTTCCGCGACTTCATCAAGGACGCTCCGCGCGAGTACGGCGCATTTCCCGCGTTCCAGGTCGCGCCACCGCTCCCGTTCGTCCCGGAGGAACGGCACGGCGACACGTTCTGCGCTGCCGTCGTCCAGTGGTCGGGACCGCTCGACGAAGGGGAAAACGCGATGAAACCCTTCCGCGACCTTGCCCCCCCGGTGGGGCAGATGGCGGGACCGATGCCGTACCCTTGGCTCAACGGTGCGTTCGACGAGATCTTCCCCAAGGGCATGCGCATGTACTGGAAGGGAAACTTCGTCACCGAGCTGACAGACGAGGCGATCGAGGCTCACGCGGAGCACGGCCCAAAGGTTCCCGAGGTCAGCGCCACCATGCACCTGTATCCCATCAACGGCGCCTGCCACGACGTCGAGCCCGACGACACCGCGTTCGCATACCGGCACGCGACCTTCGCGCCCGTGTACGTGGTGGGCTGGACCGACCCCACCAAGGACGCGGAGCGGATCCAGTGGGCCAGGGACTACTACGACGCGACGGCGCCCCACTCGGAGCCTGGCGGCTATATCAACTTCATGGACGACGACGATCAGGGGCGGATCCGCGACAACTACCGAGGCAACTTCGACCGGCTGGTGGAGATCAAAGCGATGTACGACCCGGACAACCTGTTTCACCTGAACCAGAACATCGCCCCGACCAAGTAGACCAGCCCCTCGCCAGATGGCGACATGGTTGCACCTGCGACCCTCAAGAAGGGTCATACAACCCCGGGCAAGCACGTTTCCGCTGGTGCTGCCCCGGCCGGGGCGTTCCGTGGGGAGGTCGCTGACACCAGCGCCCCTTGATGGCGCTTTGGTCGGCGGCGGTTGCCGCGGGCGTTCGCCATTTGCCAGGGCAGGCTTTTCGTCACTGGCCCCTACCCACCAGAGGAGGGGAGAGGTGTTTCGTCCGAGCGCGGCACGCTGCAATGGCTACGGCGATGTTCCTCTTCCGATGAACCGTCGCTGGTCGGTCACATGAGCGAACGCGAAGAGATGATTTGGAACGGGAGGTGGAGCTGCTGGTTCTCGAAGGAAAAGAGCTACTTCTCAGGCGTAATCGCCGTTGCACATGCGAGTGTGGCTCCGATAGTTGATTAGGGTTACTAGCCCTTATCTCCGGAGACACGACGTCCGTTCTTGAGCTGAGCGCGGAGAGCGTCGTTGACGGCTTTTCGGGTTCTGAACTCCGAAGCGACGTCTGGATCCAGAACCACAACGTTGGAGCCTTCGGCGAAACTAGCGGCGTACTTGCCCCTGACGCCGTCGCTGAAGTCATACTCCTCGCGCATGTCGGAGTCTTGGGGATCAGCCTTCTTCATAGGATCGCCTCTCATTCCTAGTGGCAATTCTAGCGCTGATGATTCGGATTCTCTCGCCTCGGGCGGTGTGGACCACCACGACGAGGCGTCCCAAGAAAGATTGCCCCAGCAGGACGAAGCGCTCCTCGTCGTCAGAATGGTCGGGATCGGCAATGGTCAGCGAAAGTGGATCCCCGAACGCAGTGGCGGCTTCATCGAATGGGACACCATGCTTCTGGAGATTCGAGTCCGCCTTATGGGGATCCCACTCGAACTCCATCGATTTAGCGTATCGGCGCCGACACGACTGTGGGTCGGGCGGCTTCGAAGTCGGGCCATATTCTGGCCATACGCGATGCTCATAGGCGCGCAGACATCGGCAGAAGGTGTTGTTGGAAATAGTCTCTGACCCGCGAGTACCCGTTTCTGCCGAGGTCGGCGCATCTCATTGGTCACTTTGCCAAGGTGAGGGTCGCCGGTTCGAGTCCGGTCGCCCGCTCCAAAACGTCTTCACGTTTCAAGGTGCAGGATGTTCACGTTTGGGTGCGACGCGGGCCACCGGACACGTGATCGGATGTGGCGATGTTTGTGGGGATGGTCTTTGCATCGGTTGAGACGGCATCGGGGCGCGCCCGGCTAAGGTCTGGTTTTCACACGCGGGGGTGCGCGACTGCTACGACGCAACCGCCCCGCTCTCGGAGGAGGGTGGATACATAAACTTCGCCGCCGACGACGACCAGGACCGTGTCGACGCTAACTACGGCGCGAATTACGAGAAGTTGGTGAAGACCAAGCAGAAGTACGACCCCGGCAACCTCTTCCACATGAACCAGAACATCGACCCGAAGGGGTAGGCGGACCCATCGCTCACGAGCGCACCAACTTTCGCCAAGGGGCTCCTGCTCCCGGCCGTGCTGTGCTACCGTTTGCGCCGCCGGCCGGGGTGATCCCAGGCGAGGATGGCTCTCGCCAGCCCCTGTCAGCAGGAAGAAAGGAAGTGCGCAGTGGCAGAAGGCACCGTGAAGTGGTTCAACAACGACAAGGGTTACGGCTTCATCTCGCAAGCCGACGGGGAGGACGTGTTCGTTCACTTCTCCGCCATCGAATCGGAGGGCTACAAGTCCCTCGAGGAGGGCCAGGCGGTCGAGTTCGAGGTCACCCAGGGCCCCAAGGGCAAGCAGGCTTCGAACGTCAAGCCCATCTAAGGACCAAACACTTCACATACAAAGAGGCCCCCGAGCAACCGGGGGCCTCTTCAGTTCTAAAGGATGAGTCCCACGACAAGTCCGAGCACGAACAGCGCGCCGGCCCGCCGGGCGTGGACGAATGCCCAGGGACCGAACCAGAGCGGCCACACCGGAAATCTCGCCGGGGGCCTGTCGGGTTTTGGGCGCGCGTAGGTGCGCCAGGTCCTGACCAAGAGCGGAAGCGCGACCCCGACCGATAAGGTCCATGCGGTAACAACACTCGCCGCGACGAGCGCCGCGATCGAAACGTAGAAGGCGAGCATCAGTCCAAGCGTGACCCTGCGCGCGGCCACATCCCCGAGCAGGACCGGCAACGTCTTGATCCCCGCCGGCGCATCCCACGGTGCTTTGTCGATGTGCTTGCCCATGAGAACCGTCATGACGAGGAGACCGTAGGGAACCGACGCCCAGTAGATGTCGGCGGGGATGCTCCCAACCGCGGCGTAGTAGGTGCCGCCGACCATCAGCGGCGCCCAGATTACGAAGACGCTCGGCTCGCCGAGCCCGCGCGCCTTCAGTCGGAGAGGCGGGGCGACGTAGAAGACGCTGATGAAGAGACCGGTGACCGCAAATGCGACGATGGGCCAGCCGCGCCGGCTCAGCAAGAAGAGCATGATCGAGGCATCGAGCGCGTTGGCGACGATGATCGCTTTCAGCAGGCCCTCCTTCGTGACGAGACCCCCGAGAACCGGGTGAGGGGCGTAGAGCCCGCGCGGAGAAACGTCCGTGTCGAGGCCCGATCGAAGATCGAAGAAGTCGTTGATCATGTTGTTCGCCGCGTGCGCGATCACGATCCCGACTGCCGCCAGGGCAAACAGCAGTCCATCGAAGCGCGGCGACGACGCAGCGAGTAGTCCGGCGATGGCCCCCGAAGTCAACGTCATGGGCTGGACGCAAGCGCGGGTGATCATCAGCCAGCGCGACACTGGATCGACCGCGCGATCTTTGGGAAGGCCGCACGTCCAGAGCACGCGCCGCCAGTTATCGAACAGGGATCTGCTGGCCGGACCGGTCTCTATCGCCACCGCTAGAGGCTATCGGGTAGCCTCCAGCCATGCGCGGGCGACTCATGGTTGCGGTTGCGACGATCACGCTGGTGGTGGGCGCGTGCGGCTCGGCCGACGACCCGTCTGAAGGCTGCTCCAGCGAACCGGTCACGACCGACTCCGAGCTCGTCATCGAAGACGTCGAGTGCGGCGACGGCGAGACCGCCGAGTCGGGCGACACCATCACCGTTCACTACGTCGGCACGCTCGAGAGCGGCGAGCAGTTCGATTCGTCGCGCGACCGCGGAGAACCCTTCCCGTTCCGGCTCGGGGCGGGGGACGTCATCCCCGGCTGGGACGAGGGTCTCGTCGGCATGCAGGTCGGCGGCGTTCGCAGGCTCACCATCCCGCCCGACCTCGCCTACGGCGAGACCGGGTTCCCTCCCGATATCCCTCCCAACGCGACGCTGGTCTTCGAGGTCGAGCTGCTCGAGGTCGCCGAGCCCTGACCCCCCTGCTGCCGAGTGGTCGTAGAACGCCCTCTGAGGGCGCGTGACGAAAACCGATCTTGCCGCTCCGACTGACCGGGTGAAGGAGGACGGCAAGATTGGTTTCTAACCCGGCGATCAGATCCAGCACCAACCGGTCGGGGGAAGGCTCTCGTCCGAGGTCGTCTCCTGGGTGCGCACCGTGGTCCTGCCGTCGGTCGTCTCGGTGATGGTGGTCGTGATTCTCTCTCCCGGTGGCTTGTCGCAGTTGTCGAAGATCCAGATCCGGTCTTCCCACTTGTCCCGCGGGAGCGCCTGGTGGGCGAGGAGCGGATAGTAGAAGCCAAACAGGCCGACGGCCCCCGCCGAGAACAGCGCGATCGATGCCTTTGCCTCCCACGTAGTTCCGATCCGGGTCACCACGTATCCGAGGGCGAGACACATGAACGGGACGGTGGACAGCATGTAGAAGAGAAACACCGCAGAGCGACCGGTCGCGAGAACGAACCAGGGCAGATACGTGAAGGCGATGCCCGCGAGGATGACTCCCTCGGCCCGGCGCCAGTCGCGCCGTCTCACCCACGCCACCGCGACGAAGCCAATAGCGATGATGGAGGCCCACCACACGAACGGGTTTCCGGTCGCGAAGACTTCGCGGTAGATGTTGTCCGCTGCGGGCGGATCGCAGTCCGCGCCGGCGCAGAACTCATACGAAACCGGCCGCTTGAGCAAGGGCCAGGACCACGGAGGGGACTGGTAGGAATGGGTCGCCTCAAGGCCCCTGTGGAAATCGAACATGTGACGGTGGTGGTCCCAGAGCGAGCCGAGCCACGCGCCGTCCGTCCACGGCGCCGCGAAAACCGCGCCGTCGACCCGGCCGATGTAGGTCACCAGGTAGACGGCGAGAGGGAGAACACCCAGGTACAAAACTATCGAGGGGGCCTCGGCGCGCAGGAATCGACGCAGCGGTGGTGGCGAACCTTTAGCGCGGCGCGCGGCGATCTCCCAGGTGACCGTCAGCCCAAGCACCGCGACAAGGAAGAGCCCCCCCGACCACTTCGAGGCGAGTGCCGCTCCTGCCGCGATCCCCGCCGCCGCCCGCCAGGGCCGCGCCAGTGCGGGGGGCGAGTGCGCGACGCGCGCCGGCATTCGCTCCCGGTCGTAAACGACGAACAGAAACGCGGCGATGCCGAACATCGGCACGAAGATGTCGAGCATAGATATCCGGGATTGCACGAAATGAAGCGGATCGAAGACCAGCAGCCCCGACGAGAGTACGGCGGCCGTCGTCGATCTGAGGATCTTTCGGGCCAAGAGATAGAGAAGGGCGATCGTGATGGTTCCGGCGACGGCCGCGCCGACGCGCCAGCCAAAAAAGTCGTAGTCGAAGGCGCGGATGCCGGCCGAAATGAGCCACTTCCCCAAAGGGGGATGAACCTCGTTGGGGGGGCCGTCCACGTCGCAAATCGACTTGGACGCGTATGCGTACCAGCACGAATCCTTCGCGTAGTAGACCTCGTCGAAGGCCATCTTCGGGGGCCGATCGAGCCGGACGAAGCGCAGGACCCCGCCGATCGCAGTGATCACCACGACCGCCATGGTGTCGGCGATGCTCCAGTCCCGTTCTCGCTCTGCAGTCCCCTGCATGTGACGGCAGCATAGTTAGTCTCCACGGTTGTGCGAACGCTGCTCGCGGGTCTGCAAGTCGTTCAGCGCGCCCCAAGGGCGCTTCTCCCTCTCGCGGCCGAGGGCGTGTTGGGTGCGGTTCTCGTGATTGCGGGCGCCTTCCCAGCGTCGGGGGCGTCGGCGCCGGCGACCGCCGCGTTTCCCTTCGACGTCTACTTCGACCTCAAGCAATCCATCGCTTTCGCCTCCGGCTGGGCATGGGTCGTTGCCTCGATGGGGCTGGGATTGCTCCTCAGGGCGGCGGTGCTCTCGAGCACGCTGTGGCTGGCGGAGGGCGCGCCGGGATCCTTTGCATTCGCCTGGCTTGGCGCTTTGCGACTGGCGGCGGTCGCGGCGGTGGCATTGCTCCCTTCTGCCGCACTCTTTTTCACGGGTGTTGCGACTCGCTACGCGCCTTTTATATGGATCGCGGGTGCACTGGGGCTCGCGGCCGTGGTGCCCCTGGTCCGTAGAGGCGCTCAGCTCGACGTCGGATCAGGGTCGCCGCAGGGTCGAGGAGTGCCCGAGGCCGGCGGCGTGCTCGCGTACGCGCTCCTTCTCAGCGTGCTCGCTGCCGGCATGTCGATCCTCGGTGATCTGACGCCGTGGCTTACCGCGGCCCTCATGCTGTCGGTGGGCCCGTTTCATGCGCTCTTCCTGCTGGGCTGGAGAGAGCATCTGCGCGTCGGCACCTATCCGGGGGGTGGGACGGCAGCGGTCGTGTTGGCGGTGCTCTCGGTCGGCGCGCTTTTCCTCTCGTCGGTGTTCGACCGGTTCATCAGAGACACGCCGCCCGTGGGTCAGGTGTCCGAGAGCGGCACGCTGCTGGTTCTCAGCGGGGTCGACTCGCCGTGGGGACGCGGCGCCCTCGCCGCGCTCGACGCACGAGACCTCGGTTACGCGCGCGACCAGCTGCTCGCGCTTTCTTACCGGTCCACCGGTCCCCACACGGCAGCGGACACCCGAGGCGATCTCGACGGGATCGCGCGAGTGGTGACGTTTCAGATCCAGGACGCTCCGCCGCCGAGAAGACTGATCGGCCACTCGCAGGCGGCTCTGATCGTCGATCGCATGCTCGCCACCGGCCTCGCACCCCTAGACGTCGTTGTTGATCTGGCGCCGTCGCCCCCCTTTCCTCCGCCGCTGCGGGTGCCGCCACCGGGCGAGACCGGGCCTGGGAAACCGGGAGGTGATCTCGCGCGGGCGGTCGCGCGTTTCCTCGACTTCATCGGGGCCACGCCCTTCGACATAGATTCGGCCGCCTCCCCGACCAACCTCGATACGCTCGTAGTTAGCGCACCGACCGATCGGCTCGCGGTGTGGGCGCTCGCCGATTCCGTCTGGCTCGACCGCGACTGGCGTCGGCCGGGGGCACTCAACCTCGTCGCGCTTACCGATCACGTGGGCGTGACGCGAAACGGACGAGCACTCGACTCGGCGCGGACGTTCATGGCCGGCGAGCCGCTGGTGGGAGACGAGTCCTCGTGGAGAGGCCTTCTGGTCCAGGGACTTCGTTACGCGTTCGAGCCGTGGAGGCCGCGGTGAAAGGAAGGCTGATTCTCTGTGGCACTCCGATCGGCAACCTCGAAGACATGTCGCCGCGCGCGCTTCGCACTTTGCAAGAGGTCGACGTGGTGGCGTGCGAGGACACCCGCCGCACCCGCAAGCTGCTTTCGCATCACGGCATCAAGGCGCGCGCGCTCACGAGCTATCACGAGGGGAACGAGAAGAGGCGGGCGAAGGAGCTAACGCGCCGGATCACGCAGGGTGAGGTCGTGGCGCTCGTCTCGGATGCGGGCATGCCGGGACTGTCGGATCCCGGCTACCGCCTGGTGAGGGAGTGCATCGATGCCGAGATCGATATTGAGCTTGTGCCCGGCCCGTCGGCCGTGGTCGGCGCGCTGGCGATGTCCGGTCTTCCCACGGGTCGTTTCGCGTTCGAGGGTTTCCTGCCCCGAAAGGGTTCCGAGCGTCGCCGGCACGTCGAGGGCCTCATCGAGGAGCCACGCACGCTCGTCTTCTACGAGTCGCCGCATCGCATCGCCGACGTCCTCGCCGACCTCCGGGACTTGCTGGGCGACCGCCCGGCGGCGCTCGCAAGAGAGCTCACGAAGCTCCACGAAGAGGTCCGGCGGGGGACCCTCTCCGAGCTCGTCGGAAGCGTCGAGCGCGATCCGCCCCGGGGCGAGATCGTCCTCGTCGTCGGGGGCGCGGTGCGCGATCACCGAGCCGAGATCCCGGCGGAGGAGCTCGCCCGCCAGGCCCGGGCGCTGATGGATCAGGGGGTCGATCGAAAGGAGGCGATGGCCGAGGTCGCGAGGGCCGCCGGGGTTTCGCGCCGCAAGGTCTTCGACGCCCTCCTCGAGCACTGAGCGCGACCCCTGCGCTGGGTCTGGTCGTTTCTGCTGACCCTCAAGGAGATTTCGTTGCTGTGACTGGCGCTATGCGCCACCAGTGGCAACGAGATCGAGCGAAAACGCGGCAGGGCCCGAAGCCCGGCCTAGATCAAGAGGTAACGGTCTCTTCAGTGGGGAGCTTGACCTCACGGGTGACCTTCTGTCCCAGCTGCCCCGCGCACGAGTCGCAGACCCGCCGGCCGTTCAGCTCCACGGTCGGATTCTCGGCCGAGCAAAAGAGGCAGACGTCCTGCCGTTTCTGAAGGATGACGAGATCGCCGTCGACGCTGATCTCGAGTTCGTCGCCCTCCCGGATACCGAACACCCGCCTGAGCTCGGACGGCAACACGATCCGGCCCAGCTCGTCGATCTTGCGCACCACCCCGGTAGACTTCATGCTCGCTCCCTCAGAGAAGCTGGTAGTTACTGTAAAGGTAGTGGGCGCCGCAAGCGCAGTCAAACACCCAATCGGGGCGAATCGGTCACCCGAAAGGGTGATTCCGGAGGATCGATGAGCGACGACGTCTTCTACGTCACCACACCCATTTACTACATCAACGACGTCCCTCACCTCGGCCACGCCTACACGACGGTGGTGGGCGACTTCATTAGCCGCTTTCGCCGGATGCAGGGACGGGAGGTCCACTACCTCACCGGGACCGACGAGCACGGACAGAAGATCGCCCGGGCGGCCGAGGCCAAGGGAATGGCCCCCAAGGACTGGGCGGACTCGATCGTCCCCCGCTTCCAGGAGGTGTGGGGCGCCCTCGAGATCTCGAACGACGACTTCATTCGCACGACCGAGCCTCGCCACGAGAGGGCGGTGCAGTCGTTCGTCCAGGACCTCCACGACCGAGGCGAGGTCTACCTCGGCACCTACGAGGGCCTCTACTGCGTCGGGTGCGAGGCCTTCAAGCTGCCCGACGAGCTGATCGACGGCAAGTGTCCCGAGCATGGGATCGAGCCCGAGGTGGTCGAGGAGGAGAACTACTTCTTCAGGCTCTCCAAATACCGGGAGAGGCTCATCGACCTTTACGAGAACGACGGCCGCTTCGTCATGCCCGAGAGCCGTCGCAACGAGGTGCTCGGCAAGGTGCGTCAAGGGCTCGAGGATCTATCGATGTCGCGCATCAGCTTCGAGTGGGGGATCCCGATCCCCTGGGACACCAAGCACGTCATCTACGTATGGATTGACGCGCTCCAGAACTACATCACCGCGATCGGCTACGGTGCCGACGACGACCGGTTTAATCGCATCTGGCCGGCCGACATCCACCTCGTGGGCAAGGACATTCTCTGGTTTCACTCGGTGATTTGGCCGGCCATGCTCATGGCGCTCGACCTTCCGTTGCCCCGCACGGTCTTCGCGCATGGTTTCCTTCAGGTGGGCGGCGAGAAGATGTCCAAGTCTCGGCTCACCGGAATCTCCCCCTACGATCTCGTGGAGACCTTCGGGGTCGACGGCTATCGCTACTACTTCGCGCGCGAGATCAATTTTGGGAACGACGGCGAGTTCTCGTGGGAGTCGATGGTTTCGCGCTATAACTCCGATCTCGCGAACGACTTCGGCAATCTCGTGTCGCGCGTGCTGACGATGATCACCCGTTATCTCGACGGGGTGATACCCGAGTCTCCGGGCGAGAGCGAGGTCGAGGATCCGGATCGTGTTTTGGCCGAAACCTTCTCGGACTCGTTATCCAATATGGAGCGGGCCATGGACGCTATTGCCCCCCATGCTGCTCTGAGATCGGCGTGGGCCTTCGTACGCAGGGCCAATGCCTACGTCGAGGAGACCGCGCCGTGGGTTCTGGCCAAGGACGGTGACACGAGGCGACGACTCGAGATCGTTCTCTACAACCTCGCCGACTCGCTCCGGCTCATAGCCCTGATGGTCGCGCCGATCATGCCGTCGACCGCTCAGAGGTTGTGGGAGAAGCTTGGGCTCGAGGGCACCGTCGATCAGCGCACCTACGACAAGGACGGCCGGTTCGGTCTGCTTGCCGCGGGGTCCAAGGTGTCCACCGGCGATCCCCTCTTCCCTCGCTTGGAGGAAGAGTCGAGAGCGTGACGGCGCGTCGATAGACGATGTGGTTCGACTCCCATTGTCACCTTCATCTTTGCGCGACGGATTCTGCGGTCGCGGATATCGTTGCCCGCGCCCGCGCCGCCGGCGTCGAAGATGTGGTGACCATCGGGATCGACTTTGAGTCGAGCCGCATCAGCGCGGCGCTCGCGTCCGAATACCCGATATGGGCGGCGGTCGGCGTGCACCCCAACGAGGCGAGCGATTGGGAAGATGATGCGGCGCGCGAAATAGAGGAGCTGCTGGGCTCCGATCGAGTGGTCGCGGTCGGCGAGACCGGGCTCGACTTCTACCGCGACCGCGCGCCGCGCGATGTGCAGACGGCCGCGTTCAAGGATCACATCAGTCTGGCGAAGCGGCACGACAAGGCGCTCATCATCCACACCCGAGATTCCGTCGGCGCCGCCGTCGACGTGCTTGAACAGGAGAACCCGCCCGAACGGGTCGTGTTCCATTGCTGGTCGGGGGACGCAGACGAGCTCCGGCGTGCGCTCGCCCTCGGCGCTTTCATCTCTTTTGCCGGCAACGTGTCTTTCAAGGGTGCCGATAACCTGCGAGCGTTCGCCGAAGCGGTCCCCGACGACAGGCTGTTGATCGAGACCGATGCGCCCTTCCTCACTCCGGTCCCCCACCGGGGCACATCCAACGAACCGTCATACGTCCCGCTCGTCGGAGCCGCGGTCGCCGCGGCGCGCTCCGTCACCGCAGAGGCGGTTGCGAAGCGGACGGGCGCGAACGCGCGCACCCTGTTCGGGCTCGCGCCGAGGCACTAGCCGTGGGAACGTCCGGTTCGCTGCTCGGCGCCCGGCGTCTTCGCCAGTTGCTCGACCGGCACGGCGTGAAACCGCGTAAGGCGCTCGGTCAGAACTTCGTCGTCGATCCCAACACGATCCGCAAGATCGTCAACTTGTCGGGTGCCGGCATCGAAGATCACGTCCTCGAGATAGGGGCGGGCGCGGGATCCTTGACCCTGGGACTCGCGGCGGCGGCCGGGCGAGTGATCGCCGTCGAGTTCGATCATCGGATGCTGGCGGTCCTCTCCGAGGCGGTGAGCGACCTGACAAACGTCGACATCGTCGAGGCCGACGCGCTGACCCTCGATCTCGCGTCCATCGAGGCGACCAAGATGGTCGGCAACCTCCCCTACAACATCGCAACCCCACTGGTCCTGAGGACGCTGGAACGTGCTCCCCAGCTCGCCGAGCTCACCGTTATGACCCAGAAGGAGGTTGGCGAACGTCTCGCCGCCAAACCGGGCGCGAAGTCCTATGGGCAGGCGAGCGTCCTGGTGCGCTACTTTTCCGAGCCGAAGGTAGTCGCACGAATCTCCCGACAAGCGTTCTGGCCGGTTCCGGGAGTCGATTCGGTCGTCGTGCGGCTGTCACGTCGAGCCGGCGTCCTCGACGTTCCCTTCGATCGGTTAAGCGCGGTGGTCAAGACGGCGTTCTCCCAAAGGAGAAAGACTTTGCGCAACACGCTCGCACCGCTATCCGATTCGACTGCCGGAATCGAGGAGGTCCTCCGCGCCGCCGGCATCAACCCGGGTGCGCGCGCGGAAGAGATCGATCTCGACGGGTTTGCCGCGATCGCGAAGGCACTGCTGTGAGGCCCATTCGATTTCGGACCAACGCGAAGGTCAATCTCTTCTTGCACGTTATCGGGCGACGTCCCGACGGCTACCACGAGCTCGAGACGATCCTCCACGGGATCGGATGGGCAGACGACATCTCGATCACCCCGACGGCGGACGGGCTCGTCGATGTGGCGATGACCGTGGAAGAGGGAGCCGCGGATGGTCTTCCTCCGCTCGAGTTGAACACCGTCTACCTTGCCGCCCAGCGACTGATCGAGCGAGGGGCCAAGAACGAGGGCGTACGGGTCGAGCTCACCAAGCGCATCCCCATAGGCGCGGGACTTGGAGGAGGAAGCGGCAACGGCGCGGGGGCAATCGTGATGCTCGCCGAGTTGTGGGAGATGGGGCTCGATCGTTCCGCGTTGCTCGAGATCGCGGCCATGGTCGGTGCCGACGTCCCCTATTGCATCGAAGGCGGCACCGCCCTGGCGACATCACGTGGCGAGGACCTCACCTCTCTGCCGACGTCCGAGACGATGTGGTTCGTGTTGGGGATCTCGAGCCGGCCTCTGCTCACGGCGCAGGTGTACGAGGCCTTCGACGGTCTCGGTTACGAAAGCGATGCGCAGATCGCCCCGATGACCATGGCCATCGGGGCCGGAGACGTGGAAGGAGTCGCCTCCCTGTTGCACAACGATCTCGAAGCCGCGGCCTTTGGTCTGCGGCCCGAGCTGGCTGCCAAGAAGGAAGCCATGATCTCGGCCGGGGCGCTCGGCGCGCTCATGTCGGGCTCCGGCCCGACCATCTTTGGTATCGCTCGAGATGAGGGTCACGCACAAGCGGTGGCGAGGTCGGTGGAGGGCGAGTTCGATCGGGTCAAGCTGGTGCATTCGGTTCAGGCGTGCATAGAGCGCAGGTGAAGACGCGACGTACTATGACTCGTGCACGGGGCCGGACCTCGTGCACGGTGCCCCGTGGGGTAAGTGGCAGCCCGAGGGATTTTGGATCCCTAAGTTCTGGTTCGAGTCCAGACGGGGCAGCTCCGCCGAGCATCCTGGCGTCGAACTGGGAGACCTGAGTGGGGGAGCGCAAAGAGAAGGTCACCGCAATAGTCCTCGCCGCCGGAGGTGGGACCCGCATGAAGTCGGACCTGCCGAAGGTGCTTCATCGCGCCGCGGGTCGCCCGCTGCTGCTCCACGTCCTCGCCGCCGTCGCGCCGCTCGAGCCGGCGCGCACGATTGTCGTCGTGTCGTTCCGAGGAGACGATATCGAGACGGTGGTGACCGACGGCGGACTGGGCGACGGTGTGTCCTACGTCCTCCAGGACCCTCCCAGGGGTACGGGAGACGCTACCCGCGTCGCGCTTGAGGCCCTGAGTGAACGTTCCGGCCGAATTCTGATAGTCCCCGGTGACACGCCCCTTATCGAAAGCGCCACGCTAGACGCGCTGCTCGCCGTGCACGAAGCCGCGGGGACGGCAGCCGCGATCCTCACTGCGCGCGTCACCGACCCAACCGGTTACGGACGAATCATCCGTGATGATTCGGGCGAGGTCGAGCGCATCGTCGAGGACGAAGACACAACGTTCGAGGAGCACGCGGTCGACGAGGTCAACGCCGGGGCCTACGTCTTCGACATCGAGAAACTCGCTCAGGTCATCGAGAAGGTCGACGCCGAGAACGCCCAGGGCGAGTACTACCTGACCGACGTGGTCGCGCTGCTGCGCTCGGAGGGCGAACGGGTAGCCGCTTACCGCACGCATCAGCTCGAGATCCAGGGAGTGAACTCGCGGGCCCAGCTCGCGCGGGCCGCAGGTCTGCTGCGCCGCAAGGTGTGTGAGCGATGGATGGATTTAGGTGTGACCATCGTCGACCCAAGCACGACCTATATCGATGCGTCCGTAGACATAGACAAGGACGCGGTGATCCATCCCTTCACGTTCCTCGAAGGCAAGACCGCGATCGGCGAGCGCGCCGAGATCGGGCCCCAGGTCAGAGTCGTCGACTCCTCGATCGGTGCAGACGCAACCGTGACGTTCGCGGTCGTCGTCGGATCCAACGTCGGCCCCCGGGCGTCGGTGGGCCCCTTTGCGTCCTTGCGACCGGGTACGCGACTCGAGAAGGGAGCCAAGCTGGGGACCTTCGTCGAGGCCAAGCAGACCACCGTGGGCGAGGACAGCAAGGCCAACCACCTCGCCTATCTGGGAGACGCTCAGATCGGAAAGGGGGTCAACGTCGGGGCGGGCACGATCACCTGCAACTGGGACGGCCAAGAGAAGCACCAGACCACAATCGACGACGACGCCTACATCGGCTCGGACACGATGTTGGTCGCCCCGGTCCGGATCGGAAAACGCGCGGCCACGGGAGCGGGATCGGTCGTCAAGGGGGATGTTCCCGACGACGCTCTCGCCGTGGGAGTTCCCGCACGCATCATCCGTGATCGGGGGGACAAGATGGGCCGAAAGAAAGACGAGGACGATAAAAGCCGCGACAATAGAGGTGACTGATCTAGCGAAGGGGACTGATCTAGCGAAGGGGATCGCCTAGTGCAGCTGCCGACGCAAAAGAAGCTCATGATCTTCTCGGGGACGGCCCACCATTTCCTCGCCGAGGAGATCGCAACTCACCTCGGGATGAGGCTCGGCGACGTCGAACTCGAGACATTCGCGAATTCGGAGAGCTACGCACGCTTCGGAGAGTCGGTGCGCGGCTGCGACGCATTTGTGATCCAGAGCATCTGCGATCCCGTCGATCACCACGTTATGCAGCACCTCATCATGATCGACGCGCTCAAGCGCGCCTCGGCCAAGCGGATCACCGCGGTCTGTCCCCTCTATCCCTACTCGAGACAGGATCGCAAGGCGCGGGGACGAGAGCCGGTCACCGCGAAACTGGTTGCCGATATGTACGAGGCGGCGGGAGTCGACCGGATGATCAGCGTCGACCTGCACAGCGGGCAGATCCAGGGTTTCTTCAACGTCCCCTTCGATCACCTGCTCGCGCTGCCACTGCTCGCGCATCACCTCGCGGGCGCCCTCGAGGACGACTTTGTGATCGTGTCTCCCGACGCGGGCGGTGCGCGTCTGGCCGATCTATGGGTGAGACACCTGAGTCAGTTTCACGACCTTCACGGCCAGGTGGCATTCCTACACAAACGACGGGCCAAAGACGCCAGGAACGTCAGCGAGACGCTTGCGGTCGTCGGTGATGTCGCGGGCAAGGTTTGCGTGGTCGTCGACGACATGATCGACACCGCAGGAACCCTGACCCAGGGCGTCGACGTGGTGCTCGAGGCCGGCGCGACCGATGTCTACGCGGCGGCGACCCACCCGATTCTGTCGGACCCGGCGATCGACCGCATCAAGAACTCGCCTCTGCGAGAGCTCGTGGTCACCAACACGATCCCGATTCCGACCGACAAGCAAATCGACAAGCTTGCAGTGCTGTCGATCGCTCCCCTCGTGGGCGAGACGATCAAGGCGGTCTTCGAGGAAGGCTCGGTGTCCGAGCTCTTCCACGGCGAGAACCAGCCGTAGAATAGGCGTTCCCCAACACACCTGAAATACGGAGGCAACCCATGGCTGAGGTCAAGCTCCAGGCGGAGAAACGCGATCAGACCGGAAAGAGTAGCGCGCGCAAGACGCGCGCTTCCGGGCTCGTCCCAGGAGTTCTCTACGGGCGGGACATGGAGTCCGTCGCCATCGCGGTCGAGCGCCGCGCCCTGCTCACCGCGCTTCACACCGATGCCGGGTTAAACGTGCTGCTCGACCTCGAGGTCGACGGAACCAACACCCTCGCCATCACGCGCGAGTTGCAACGCGATCCGGTCAAGGGGACGGTCGTGCACGCAGACTTTGTCAAGGTCGACCTGAAGAAGGCCATCGAAGTCGAGGTGCCCGTCCATCTCGTCGGCGAGTCGGCCGGGGTGAAGGAAGGTGGCGTGCTCGAGCATCCTCTGTTCCAGCTGCGCATTCGCTGCCTCCCCAACAACGTGCCGGAGCACCTCGAGGCAGACATCACATATCTCAACATCGGCGACGTCCTGCGCGTCTCGGAGCTCACCGTCCCGACCGGGGTCGAGGTGCTCAACGACTCCGAAGCCATCGTGGCATCGGTTGCGGCTCCCATCACCGAGGAGGAGCTCGAGGCGATGGAGGCCGAGGCCGGCATCGAAGCCGAGGCGCCCGAAGAGGTCGAGGAGGCCGAAGCCGCCGAGGCGGCCGAAGGGGAAGAGGAGGTCGGCGAGGAGGCCGAGGCCCCCGAGGAGTCCGGCGAGCCGGCTCAGGAATAAGCGGACCGTCCGTCCGTGCGCCTGTTTCGGCGATCGTCCGGCGAGAACGGTCATTGGATCGTGGTCGGCCTCGGCAACCCGGGCCCCGACTACGCGGGCACGAGACACAACGTTGGGGCGATGGTCGTCGAGGAGTTGCTCGGACGCAAGTCGGCCTCGCTCAAGAGTCACAAGAGCGGCTGCCTCATCGCAGAGGTGCGGCTGGGCGACGACAAAGTCGTCCTTGCCCGCTCGACCTCATACATGAACGAGTCGGGCCGGCCCGTCGGCTCGCTGATCCGCTTCTACAAGGCCCCCATCCAGCGAGTTGTGGTCGTCCACGACGAGCTCGACGTTCGTCTGGGGGAGGTCCGCCTGAAGTCCGGAGGAGGGACGGCGGGACACAACGGCCTGAGGTCGCTCGTTGCGCATCTCGGTAAGGACTTCGTGCGCGTGCGCGTCGGGATCTCTCGACCCAGAGGGAGGCAGGATCCGACCGACTACGTTCTCGACGACTTCGGTAAGGCCGAACGGGAAGAGCTTCCGTTCGTGCTCGGCCGAGCTGCCGATGCGGTCGAGCGAGTGATCGAGGTCGGTATCGAGCGGGCCATGAACGAGTTCAACACGCGAACCGCCGAACCGTAGGCAAGATCCGACCCAAGGTTGTGCGTTTCAAGCCTCTGAGAGGCCTCAGAGGCGCAACCTACGGGAGCGCGCGGCACATATCATCGAGGGCCAGTGGCATCACTTGCTCCACTCCTCGAACTTCTGCCCGAGGAGCGCGTGCGCGCGCTCGTCGACGCGCGCGCCCCCGTAAGCGTGCCCGAGGCGGCCCGCCCGTTCCTGCTCGCATCGATCGCTCGGCATCTGGATCGACCACTGCTGGCAATCGTGGCGCGCACCGAGGAGGCCGAGCACCTCGCCCGGGACATCCGCGCGTTCCTCGGCCCCGAGGGGGCCGAGGTCTTCCCCGGATGGGAGGTCCTGCCGGGCGAGCCGGTGTCGCCGTCGGTCGAGACCATGGGGCGCCGGCTCGACGTGCTCGCCCGGCTCCGGCGCGGTCGGACCCTCGTCGTGGTCGCGACCGCACAGGGCGCGACTCAGCTCGTCGCGGCCCCCACGGGTGATCTCGATGGGATCGGGCTCAGACCCGGGGCCCAGATCGATCTCGAGGCCACCGCCGCCCGCCTGGTCGAGATGGGGTACGAGCGCAATTACATGGTCGAACGGAGGGGGGAGTTCGCCATCCGGGGAGGGATCCTCGACGTCTTCCCGCCGGCCGCCGAGCGCCCCGCGCGGGCCGAGCTGTGGGGGGACGAGATCACCTCGCTGCGCCAGTTCGCGCTTGCCTCGCAGCGTTCCCTCGAGGAGATCGAAGTCATCGACGTCGCGCCGTGCCGCGAGCTGCGCGCGGACGAGGGCACCCGGACCAGAGCCGCTCGGCTCGCCGAAGAGATCGGCGATCCGATGCTCGAGCAGCTCGCCCAGGGGATCGTCGCTCCGGGGGCCGAGCGCCTCCTCCCGCTGCTCACCGAGGAGCTCGTGCCGCTCGTCTCGCTCTTCCCGGCGGGCTCGCCCGTGGCGATCCTCGAGCCCAAACGGGTACGGGACCGGGCCGACGAAGTCATCGAACAGGTTGCGGAGTGGGCCCGGATCTCCGGCTTCGAGGACACGCACTACGCTCCGCTCGACGAGACGCTTGCAGCCGCGTCGTCGGTCTTGATGCTGTCGGGTTTCGTCGAGCCGGGTTCGGAGACGCTTTCTATCGAGACGTGGACTCAGGCCGCGGGGAAGCCCGAGGTTCTCGTGGGACGGGTGAAGGGCCTGATCGAGGAGGGTTATCGGGCCGTCGTCGCGGCCTCGTTGCCCGACACCGCCCGGACGCTGCAGCGCAACCTTCGAGAGGCGGGGCTCTCGTTCGCCATCGACGACGAAGCCCCTCACTCCGGCGCGCCGCCGGGGGGATCGGTCGTGGTCGCAGAGTTGGGGCGGGGCTTCGTCCTGCCGTGGGCGCGGCTAGCGCTCGTCGCGGAGTCCGATCTCACCGGCCGACGGTCGGGCGCGGCGCGTCGCCGCGTGACCGCGCGCCGGAGAACGTCGGGCCCGTTGGATCTCTCCGAAGGAGACCTCGTCGTCCACGAGGTGCACGGCATCGGCTTCTACCGCGGCCTGGTCGACCGGGCGCTGCTTGGGGTCCACCGCGAGTACATGGTGATCGAGTACGCGAAGGGCGACACCCTCTACGTCCCATCGGATCAGACAGACCTGGTCTCGAAGTACATCGGGGGCGAGGCCCCCAGGATCCACCGACTCAACTCCGCGGAATGGGGAAAGACGAAGGCCCGCGTCCGTAGACGAGCGCGCGAGATCGCCGCCGAGCTGGTCAAGCTCTACGCGGCCCGCCTCAACGCAAAGGGAACTGCCTTCCCGACGGATACGCCGTGGGTGCGGGAGCTCGAAGACTCCTTCCCCTACGAGGAGACGCCCGACCAGCTGCGGGCCGCGGACGAGGTCAAGGACGACATGGAGCGTCCCGTCCCCATGGATCGACTCGTATGCGGCGACGTGGGATACGGCAAGACGGAGATTGCCGTGCGCGCGGCGTTCAAGGCGGTCACCGCAAACAAGCAGGTCGCCGTGCTCGTGCCCACGACGATCCTTGCTCAACAGCATCACGCAACTTTCTTCGAGCGCTTCCGGCACTTTCCGGTCCGAGTCGAGATGCTCTCTCGGTTCCTGACTCAGGCGCAGGCCAAGAAGGTGACCGCCGACATCGCCTCGGGCAAGGTCGACGTCGTGATCGGTACCCACCGGGTGCTGAGCGAAGACGTGAAGTTTCTCGATCTCGGCCTCGTCATCGTCGACGAAGAGCAGAGGTTCGGCGTCGAGCAGAAGGAGAAACTCAAGCAGCTTCGGACCGCGGTCGACGTCCTGACGCTCACCGCGACGCCGATTCCGCGCACTCTCGAGATGGCGATGTCGGGTATTCGCGACATGTCGATCGTCGACACCCCGCCGGAGAATCGCCATCCGGTGATGACCTTCGTGGGCGAGTACGACGAAGAGGTGGTCGCTTCGGCCGTGCGCCGAGAGCTCTTGCGCGACGGTCAGGTGTTCTACGTCTATCCGCGCGTCGAAACGATCGATTTCGCAGCTCGACGACTCCAGGATCTCGTCCCCGAGGCTCGCATCGGCGTGGCCCACGGTCAGATGGACGAGCGGCTGCTCGAGAGCGCCATGCTCGAATTCGCCGATGCGAAGACGAACGTGCTCGTGTGCACCACGATCATCGAATCGGGACTCGACATGCCGACCGTGAACACGCTCATAGCCGAACGCTCCGATCTCCTCGGGTTGGCACAGATGTATCAGCTGCGCGGGCGCGTGGGACGGGCACACGAGCGCGCCTACGCGTACCTGTTCTTTCCTCCCGATCGTTCTCTCACCGAACCGGCGCACGAGCGGCTCAAGACGATCGCGGAGCACACCGGGCTCGGCTCCGGGTTCCGCATCGCGATGCGCGACCTCGAGATTCGCGGGGCGGGGAATCTCTTGGGGGCCGAACAGCACGGCCACATAGCGGAGGTCGGCTTCGATCTCTACGTAAAGCTCGTGGCGGCCGCAGTCGACGAAGCCAAGGGGACGCCGTACGAGGAGGACGTCGAGGTCCGCATCGACCTTCCGCTCGAGGCGTTCATCCCGAAGAGCTACATCTCGGACGAGAACCTCAGACTCGAGGCCTACCGAAGGATCGCCGCGGTCCGGTCGCCCGAGGATCTTGCCGAAGCTCGCTCCGAGTTGATGGATCGTTTCGGTGGACCCATACCTCGGCCGGTCGCGAACCTCTTCGAGGTAGCCGCGCTGCGCAGCCTGATGGCCGGGCGCGGCATCACCGAAGCCGCGACGGTCGCCTCGAATCTCAGGATCAGGCCGATCGAGCTGGAGGAATCGCGGCAGGTCAGATTGCAGCGCATCCTTCCGGGCGCAACCTGGAAGCCGCACAACGCGACGCTCCTCGTTCCCGAGCGTTTGATCCCGACCGACGGTGTCGTCGCATGGGTGACCGACCTCCTCGAGCAGTTAACCTCGGCGCAGTGAGAAGAGTCCTTTTCTGGTTCGCGGCAGTAGCGATACTGCCGGCGGCTTGCGGAAACCTGCTGGAGCCTGCCGCCGCGGTCGTGCGGGGGGAGAAGATCCCCGTATCGCGGGTGGAGGCGGCGCTCGATCGTTTCACCGCCAGCGACCAGTTCCAGCAGCTCGCCGAGCAGAACGACGCGCAGGTCATCAGAAGGCAGTTCGAGCAAGGATTTCTGTCGCAACTCGTGCGCCGTGCCGTGCTGGAGCCGAAAGCGGAGGAGCTCGGGCTCTCGGTCACGGATGCCGACGTCACGGAACGGTTGGACCAGATCCAGGCCGACTTTCCGTCGCAAAGCGCGTTCGAGGAGGCGGTGCGCGAACAGGGACTCACGCTCGACCAGCTCGACGAGATCATCTACGACCAGATCCTCATCGACCGGCTCAGGACCGAGGTGACCGCCGACCTCGGCGCGAGCGAGGACCGGCTGCGCACCTACTACGAGGAAAACATCGCGGACTATCGGGAGTCAGAGGCTCAGCACATCTTGGTAGCCGAGCGAGGACTGGCACAGAGGATCTCGTCAATGCTCCGGGACGCGCGCGAGGCGAGAGTCGACGATCTGTTCAGGCGGCTTGCCGCGAGACACTCGCAGGACGAGTCGAACGCAAAGAACGCGGGCAGGCTCGGGTTCTTCGCCTCGGGACAGTTCGTCCCGGAGTTCGAGCAGGCGGCCGATGCCCTCGAGGTGGGGGAAATCTCAGAGCCGGTGCGCTCGCAATTCGGCTTCCACGTGATCCGCGTCACCGACCGCCGCGCCCGCGCGTTCGAGGAAGCGCGCGACGAGATCGAGCAACAACTCGGGGGGACCATTCGCGACGAGGCATGGGAGGAGTACCTCGAGGACGTCTACGCCGAGGCGGAGGTGAAGGTCAACCCTCGGTACGGCGAGTTCGACGTTGCCAGTCAGCTCATCGTCGACGCGACGGCCGACTCGGCCCCCGGCGCCGCGACCCCAAGCCCCGGTCGTGCCCCCGCCGAGTCCGCCGACTAGGACCCGACTTTGCCTCTCCTTGTCGTTCCCCTTGCCGCGGACGAGGTCGCACGGCTGACCATCGGGGAGTGGGACGCTCTCCTCGAACGTCGCAGGGTCGTGTTCGAAGACGCGGGACATCCTCTTATCGCACGCTTGCGCAAGCAAGGGGTCGACGCCGGTCCGTTCGACGACGAGCCGGATGCGTCGTGGGACGAGTGCGCGCTGGTGGCGGCCCCCGACTCCCCCCGCATCCTCGAGCTGGCTCGCGCCGGGGCGACGGTGACCGCGGCCGGCGCGACGGTTCCCGACGCGCTCACGGCCGCGCACGCGGCGACGGTCCTGCGGCGCGCGGGGGCCGAGCTCGCCCGGCTGACGGCGATCATGGCGCGCCTCAGAAGCGACGATGGCTGCCCCTGGGACCGCGAGCAGACGCACGAATCGCTGCGAATCCACCTCGTCGAAGAGGCATACGAGGTCATCGAGGCGATCGACCGCGGCGAGATCGGGGAGGAGCTCGAGGAAGAGCTCGGCGATCTCCTGCTTCAGGTCGCGTTCCACGCTCGTCTCGCAACCCAGGAGGGGCGCTTCGACTTTGCCGATGTGGCCGATCGCATTTCGACCAAGCTGCTGCACCGTCATCCCCACGTTTTCGGCGAGGCCACGGTCGCCGACGCCCACGAGGTCGTCCGCAACTGGGAGACCATCAAGCGCGCGGAGAAGAAGAGAACCGATCCCTTCGAGGGAATCCCCCATGCGCTCCCGGCCCTCTTGGCCGCGGCCAAGACCCAGAAGCGCGCCGCGCAGCTCGGCTTCGTCGCGACGGAGGACGACGCGAGAGAGCGTGCCGCGGGCGCCGTGCAGGATCCCGAAGGGCTCGGCGAGGCGCTCTTCTGGCTGGTCGCGCTCGCGCGCACGCGGGGAGTGGATCCCGAGGGGGCGCTGCGGGAGGCGATCAAGAGATTCAAGCAATCCCTCTGATTCGCCCCGCGAGACTGTTATAACTGTTACCTGAGTTAAAGGAGTCAAAGAGTGAGCGAGATTGTGAACGTGCGAGCCAGGGAGATCCTCGACTCGCGGGGCAACCCGACGATCGAGGTCGAGGTCCGGCTGGACTCGGGCGCCCTCGGCCGGGCGGCGGTCCCGTCCGGCGCGTCGACGGGGGCCGGCGAGGCCCTCGAGCTCCGCGATGGAGGCGAGCGGTACGGGGGCAAAGGCGTGCGCGAGGCGGTCTCGAACGTCAACGAGATCCTCGGCCCCCAGCTCCTCGGCTTCGACGCGCTCGACCAGCGCGCCGTCGACACCTTCATGCGTGACGCGGACGGCACCGACAACAAGTCCAAGCTCGGAGCGAACGCGCTGCTTGGAATCTCTCTGGCGACGGCGCATGCGGCCGCAACCGAGCTCGACATGCCGCTGTTCAGATATCTCGGGGGGCCCGACGCGCACGTCCTGCCGGTTCCCATGATGAACGTCATAAACGGCGGCGCGCATGCGGACAACGCGCTCGACCTTCAGGAGTTCATGCTTGTGCCCCTCGGCGCGGCGTCGTTCGCCGAGGCGCTCGAGTGGGGCAGCGTCACCTACCACGCGCTCAAAAGGATCCTCGACGGCCGTGGGCTGTCGACTGGGGTCGGCGACGAGGGCGGTTTCGCTCCCGACCTGCGTGCCAACGTGGAAGCGATCGAGCTCTTGCTCGAGGCGATCGAGAGCGCTGGGTTCGGCCCCGGGACCGACATCGCGCTGGCGCTCGATCCGGCGACGTCCGAGATCCACGATGGGGGGGCCTACGTGCTGAAGTCCGAAGACCGGCGGCTGTCGCGCGAGGAGATGGTGTCATTCTGGGCCGATTGGATCGCGCGCTATCCGATCGTCTCGATCGAGGACGGCATGGCCGAAAGTGACTGGGATGGGTGGACGGCGCTCACCGCCGAGGTCGGGGACAGCGTGCAGCTCGTGGGCGACGATCTCTTCGTGACCAATCCCGAGATCCTCGAGCGCGGCATCTCCGATGGCGCCGCCAACGCAATCCTGATCAAGCCCAATCAGATCGGGACCCTCACGGAGACGCTCGAATGTGTTCGCATCGCGCAGAGGGCTGCCTACGCAACGGTGATCTCGCATCGGTCGGGCGAGACCGAGGATTCGACGATCGCCGGCATCGCCGTTGCCACCAACGCGGGGCAGATCAAGACCGGCGCATCGGCGCGCGGCGAGCGGACCGCCAAGTACAACCAGCTCCTGCGGATCGAGGAGGAGCTGGGCGATCAGGCGCGCTACCCGGGGACCGGGGCTTTCCCGAGGTGGCGATCGCGATGAAGGCGCTCGCCTACCGCCTCCGCCCGCGCGTGCGCCTGCCGCGATTCGGCCTCGGGCCGCAGATCGTCGCCTTCGTGCTCGTGCTCGGCCTCGCCGCCGCGATGGTCGCGACCCCGATCCGGCAGCTCGTCGCCCAGCGCGAGCGGATCGAGGGCATGACGCAGGAACTCCGTCTCGTGGAGCGGCAGAACGGCCGGCTCGCGACCCAGATCGGGAGACTCAACGATGCCGACTATCTCGAGCAGCAGGCGCGCGCCAAGTTCGGTCTCGTGAGGCCGGGCGAGAAGCTGTTCCAGGTCCTGCCCCCGAGCGGTTCGAGCGGCAAGGCCAAGGCCTCACCGGCGCCCCCCGCCCCGGAACCGCCGAGCTGGATCGAGGGCCTCCTCCACTTCCTGGGCCTCTGACCCAACTCCCAAAATCGCGCTCTCCGTCGCGATTCAAGCGTTGCAACGTCGAAATCGCGACACAGAGCGCGGAATTGGGTGTGCCGGTGGGCCGCCTCCACCACGTCATAAAACGCGCTCTCTGTCGCGATTCACGCGTTATAGCGCGGCTATCGCGACAGAGAGCGCGTTCTTTGGGGTTCGACGCCCCTGGCGGTACTAGTCGGAAAAGAATCCGAGCGCGAGCATGACGAGCACGAGGCCGCCCACGATCATTGCGGCCGCCCGGGCCGCACTCCGGCCTGCCGTGGCTTCCGCAGATCCG
Organism: Actinomycetota bacterium; assembly: GCA_050694275.1. Taxonomy (GTDB): domain Bacteria; phylum Actinomycetota; class CADDZG01; order CADDZG01; family WHSQ01; genus JBOGXF01. Next base: position 28,084 of record JBOGXF010000150.1, read on the forward strand.
AAACGCTTGCGTATCCGGGGGTCAACGTGGGCCAGGCCGAGCAAGACGGTAACCACCCCCGTCAGGGCGGCGGCCAAGACGATCAGATCGGTGAGTTTCACTATCTCTTTCTCCTTCGATGAGGTCTCAGGCGGCTTTTGCGCGCCCCTTGAAGTGCACGCGTGCGATCGAGCCGATCCAGGCGAAGATCAGCGTGACGGCGATCATGGCGACCGCGCCGAGCAGATCCGCAGGTAAGGTGTGGCCCCACACCCGCGGCTCGGTGAAGA
>JBOGXF010000151.1:0-7003 GCA_050694275.1 Actinomycetota bacterium
GCCTGGCGGAGGTGCGGAAGGGGGTGGTCGACACGACCCCCGGTTAGGCTTGATCCACCGTCACTGAGCCGCCTCAACTGGTGGATTTCGGTGAGCAACACTGGTGAATTTCGATGAGCGCCGGCAACGGCAGCGAGCGCAGCTAGAGCTTTACGCCGAATCACCATGATCGCCCTCCTCGACATATGCGGCCCCCGAGACACTGTCCAAACACTCCATCTGACTCGGGCCGGTTTGTCCAGATACTTTGGGAAATTCGTTGAACGGCTTGATGACCCCTTCATCACGAATGTCCCTTTCCGCCAGTGCGATCGGGCGATCCGGAACCGCTATTAGGTCTTGAAGGACCGCTTGGGCGACCAGCCGCTCTTGATGTCCACCAGGCGCGACCGGACCCTGAACGAGTAGGTCTTGTCGGCTCGTACCCGGATCGGTTCTCCGCCCTGGCCGAAGACGGCCGACCGCGAGTCGGTCTTTGCGAGCCAGTCCGTCCAGGCGCCGGTGCCGATCTTGAACTGGACGTCGTAGGTCGTGCCGGTGTCGGTCGCGGCGGTCGCCCACTTGACCGTAAAGGGACGGCCCGCGGGCTTGGCCTGGATGCTCACCGGAACCTTGACGACCCCGGTCATGCCAAAGGACTGGTGCACGACACAGTGGTAGCCGAACTTGCCCGCCGAGAACGTCGCGGTGAAGTCGATCGCCTCGCTCGTCTGGGAACCGCTGGTGAATATCCCGCCGTTCTCCCTGACGTTGTGCGGGTCCCTCGTAGTGCCCTTGGTCCAATGGACCGACGACCCGACCGCGACCTTCACTGCCTTGGGGTCGAAGCTGCTGTTGGTGATCTGGACCTCTTTGGTCGCGGCCCCCGCCGGCACGCTCGCGAGCGCGACCATGAGAACACTCGCCGCCACCATCAACCGCTTCATCGTCACTTCCTCCTTCGCCCCTGAAGGGGCGGCCCGCAATCGGACCGCCCCCAAGGACACATCGCTGTCTTGCCTAGTTGACCTTGACCCGACCGCCCATGAACCCGCCGTGGATGAGGCAGATGAACTTGAAACCCTTCTTGCCCGAGGTCTGCGTGAACCTCTCGGTCCACGGGTTCCCGTCGAAGGTGCCGCCGTCGGGGAACGTCGGGAATTTGAAGCCCGAGTTCTCGTAGTCCGAGTTACCCGACACCTTGCCGTTGCCCACTTCGTAAGGGATGCGGTCGTCGATGTCTATCTCGAACTGACTCATGTCGGCGCACGGTGGCTCCGTCTCCGAGAAGGTTGCCGGCGTGTCGGGACCGGGACCGGAGTCACCGTCCGGATCGCACACGGGCATGAAACCGTTGCGGAACAGATCCCTGGCGACCGGCCCACCAAACGTCGCGGTGTGCTCGATGCCCTGGCCCATGAAATGGAACTGGACCCTCTGACCCTTCCTTATGTTCGTCCTTCTCGGATAGCTGGCAAACATCTCGATCGGGCCTGCCGCGGCCCCCACGAAGACATCGAAGACCTTCTTGCCGGCAGCGTTGCGATGGAAGGTCTGCTTCGAGCTCATCTTGTTGTGGAGCGCGAGCGCGTCCTCGAAGTCCTTGGACCTGAGGGATGTGGCACGAGCATTAAGCTCCGCCTGCGTCGAAGCGTCGCCCGGAGAACCGACGACCTCGATCTTGAGATTGGCGTTGACGTCGCTGCTTGGGATCGACGCGGCCCACAGGACCGAGCCGGGAGCCGCATCGATGGTCACGAACAGGTCCTCATCGCCTCCAAAGAGAAGTCGGTCGTTGGCGTCGCTCCACACGCACGGGTTGTCGGCGGTCCCGCAGTCCTCGCCTTCGAACAGGGCGACGTTGAACTTCAGTGCCTTATCCCCATCGTCCGGATCACGAACGAGGAAGAAGTTCGGGCTGTCGACGCTCGTGAAGTTGGCTCCGATCCATTCCTGTGGATAGTTGCCTGCAGGCAGGAGAGCCGCTTCACTCGAGTCGAAGTGGATCATGTCGCCCGACAGGACTTTGACCGAGCCCGGATAGAAGCGTCCGGAGAACCCGGGGACCCCCTGCTCGAAGAAGTCCTGGCCCACTCCGATCTCGTAGGTCGTGGCCGCCCGCGCCGATCCCGGCACGAACAGGCTTGATACCAACGCCGCGCACACGAGCGCGGCTAACTTGCGCTTACTCAAGGAATCCTCCTGAAACTAGGGGGCACTGGCGCCCCGCCAACAAATAACGGGGCTTACTAAACATTGCGCAACACCAGCGTGTCTAGGTATTTGGGCACATAAATTCGCACGCGAATCGGACCTTCCACGCATTCTCGTCTCGCAGCAAAACGAGCACCCGCGCTTCGAGACCGGATTTCCTAAGCGTTCGAATCCTGCAGCAAATCGAGCACTAGGCCATCGAGTATGTCTTTCTCCGAGACGAGCACCTCGGGCAGGTCGAACGCCTCCATCGCGCACAGCAGGATCTCGGCCCCCGCGACGATCACGTCCACCCGCCCCGGGTCGAGTCCCCTCACCCGCTTGCGCTTCTCGTACGGAAGAGACTCGAGGCGCTTGGCGAGCAATCGCACGTCTCCGTGAGTGAGCGACATGTGATGGGTGACCTCGGGGTCGTAGACCGGCGTTCCCGCCTTGAGCGTCGCGAGCTGGGTGTTCGTCCCCGCGACGCCGACCAGGCGGGCGCCCTTGGGAACGTCGAGCTCTTTGGCCGCGCGCCCCAGATGGCTCATCACCTCGGCGCGCAAGGCGTCGATCTCGGCCGAAGTCGGCGGATCGGACTTCAGGTGCTTCTCGAACAGCCGGACGCACCCGATGTCGAGCGAGACGAGGCGCTCGGGCTCGTCGACCCCGAAGATGAGCTCGGTCGAGCCCCCGCCGATGTCGAGAACCAGAAGCGGTCCGTGCTCCTTAAGATCCGAGCGCGCGCCGCGAAACGTCGTGCGAGCCTCTTGCTCGCCCGACAGAAGCTCGGGCACCTGCCCGGTGAGGGCCCGAACCGCGGCGAAGAACTCCTCGCGGTTGCGCGCGTCGCGCACCGCCGAGGTGCCGGTGACCCGGATCCGCTCGACGCCGTACTCGCCGCACGTCGCGGCGTAGTCGGCGATCGTTTTGAGAGTGCGCTCGAGCGCCTCGGGCTGGAGGGCCCGCAACCGGTCGACGTCCTCGCCCAGGCGCGTGATCGTCATGCGCCGGTCGAGCGGGCGAAAGCCCCCCGGCTGCTCCTCTGCGACCAGCAGGCGCGTCGAGTTGGTGCCGACGTCGATGGCCGCGACCCTCACGCGTCGGCCTCTCGGGTCGGGACCGAATAGCACGCGACGCGACAGTCCGGCCAGCCGGTCTGGGCGAGGGTCGTGGCGCCGATCGGGTTGGGTGGGTCGGCGAGCTGGTGAGCGAGGTGGGCGTGGAGACACTTCACCTTCTCGGGTCCGCCCCCCGGCGGGGCGCCCGACACCCCGATGGGCTCGTGCGCGTCCCGCCGTGTCGCATAGCGATCGAGCGCGGCCTGAAGCCTGCGTCGAAGGGAGTCATCGTCGGCCAGCCGCTCGGTGAGCTCGGCCATGCGCCCCGTGGCCTCGAGACCGCTGACGCGCCTGACGAGGACCGGGCACGTCAGCCAGAAGAGGGTGGGAAAGGGCGAGCCGTCGTCGAGCCGGGGATGGCTCTCGATCACCATCGGCACGCCGAGGTGGCAGCGCGCCGCCACGGCCCACCGGCCCCGGACGGGACGCCGGAGTTGCGCCTCGACCACGGCGCGGTCGTCGTCGGAATGCTCAAGCTCCACCCGCGCAGCCTACCCAGCGCACGTGGGCACCATTTCAGTTTCAGGATTCGCCGAGCCCGGCCTCCCGGGCGCGCACGATCATCTGCGCGCGATCTGCGACCTGGAGCTTGACGAAGATGTTCGAGACGTGATTGCGAACCGTCTTCTCGCTGATCCCGAGCCGTCGTGCTATGCCCTGATTATTGGTTCCTGCCGCTGCGAGCTCGAGCACCTCGTGCTCGCGTTCGGTGAGTTGGGGGAAGGGCGAGAGCCGCCCGGTGCGCTCACGCGAGAAATACGCCATGACTCGCTGCGCGATGGGGGCCCCGAAAATCGCCTCTCCGCTGCCCACGGCGACGATCCCTCGCAGGATCTCCTGCTGATCCGCGCCCTTGAGGAGATAGCCCGACGCACCGGCTCTCATCCCGGCGAAGACGGAATCGTCGTCGTCGAACATCGTTAGCACGAGGACGCGGATGTGCGGACTCGTAGCGACGATCTGCCGCGTTGCTTCGATGCCGTTCGTGTCGGGCATGTTTATGTCCATGACGACGACGTCGGGCTGTAGTTCGGCCGCGACCTCGATCGCCTCGACTCCGGTCGTCGCCTCGCCGACAACCGTTATGTCGGGCGTCGAGTCGAGGAGAGCCTTGAGGCCGTCGCGAAAAACCGGATGATCGTCGGCGATGATGATTCGCAGCGCGTCGTCGGTCATTGCCGGCTCACCGGCAGACGGGCGAGAACGCGCGTGCCACCGCCATCGAGCCGTTCTATCAGACAGCTCCCGCCGATTTCCGCCGCGCGCTCCCGCATGGAGGAGAGTCCGACTCCGGCCTTGTAGGTCTCCGGAAGACCTTTTCCGTCGTCGATCACTTCGATGGTGAGCCATTCGTTGTTCGATATGTGCACCCGGCATGAGCTCGCTCCCGAGTGGCGAACGACGTTCGCGAGCGCTTCCATCGCGATGCGGTATGCCGCAACCTCGACCGCCGCGGGAAGAGGCGGGAGCTCCTCCGGCGCCCGGACCTCGATGCGCATGCCGGCCGCCCCTCCCGCTTCGTCCACAAGGGAAAGCTGCGACGCCCTCTCGCGCAGCGCCGCCACAAGACCGAGCTGATCGACCTCGGGCGGTGCCAATCCCCGAACCACGATTCTGATCGACTCGATGATGTCCTGAGCGCGCGTCCGGAGTGTGTCGAGCAAGCGCTCCGCCTCCGCGGGATCGTTGCGCAGCAAGTTCTTGACCGCCCCCATGCCGAGAGTCACGCCGGCGAGTTCGGGACCGAGGCCGTCGTGAAGATCCCTCCTGAGGCGCCGCCGCTCTTCTTCCCGCGCGGTGACCTGAGACGCGTGCGACCGTCCCAGATCGCGACTGAGCCGGACCGCGTGAGCCGCCGGCCCGATCTGCCGGGCGAGATCGGACAGCAACCGTTCGTCCGACGACGACAGCTCCTCCCTGGCAGAGCGAGACGACACCGCCAGCCGTCCGACGATCTCGCCGTGATGAGTGAGGGGCAACCGGACGAGTTCACCGCGTGGCTCTCCCCACTCGGCCGCGGTCTCGAGGCCCTCCCCGTGCTCGAGCTCGATGGCGGCGTACGGAAGCCTGAGCGAGTGAGCGACGGTCTCCGCGATCACGGGCAACACTGCCTCGGACGCAACCGTGTCCTCGACCCGCCGAGCGAGCCGCGACAGAACGACGTACGGGTCGTCACGCTCCCCATACATGACGCGGTTGACGATCCCCTGAAGGCCCGAGCGGATCGGATGGAACAGCACTGCGACGACGCCGGTCGCGACGAGTGAGGTACCGAGGCCCACCCGCGCCCGCAACACCCCGCTGAGCGCCACCACCGCCCCGGCGTAGATGCCGACGACCGCCACCGTCAACGCGAGATAGACGATCGTCCGGTTGATGAGGATGTCGATGTCGAACAGGCGGTGGCGCAGGATCGCTATCCCGACCGCTGCGGGGATGCTCACCAGACCCGCCATGGCGAGGTAGAAGGACGCCTCGTTCGTCGCCTGGGGACTGACCGCCGCGAAAAAGAGCGTCGCGACGAGGAGACCGCTTGCATAGGCAACCCACTTGATCTGCTCGCGTTCGGTCGTCGCGGCGCGCCGGTATCGCAACACGAGCGAGGCGACGGCGAGTAGCCCGGTGAGGTTCAGCACGGCAACGGACAAGGACGTCGTGGTCGCGAGAAAGGAACCGGCCCCAGAAACTCCGAGCGGGTTGCGTATCTGTGCGACCGCCTCCAGCGGTCCGGGTCGAAGCGCGATCGACAGCGCGGTGAGGGCAACGACGACACCGGCAACCCTCGCGACCGGACGCCACCTCGGCGACGGGAGCGCACCGGTTGGAAAAAGCAGCAGCAGAAAGATGAACAGGGCGAAACCCGGGACGGTCAACCATGCGGCGAGCCACGCGACTGCTTCCGTCGCCGGGAACCGGTCCGCTTCTGCAACCGACCGCTGTGCGTAGTCGACCGCGAAGATTCCCAACCCGATCACCAGCGCGATGCCCTGCAGGAGCCACCCGCACGCGTTGCGCGGCCGCCGGGACGCGACGATGGCTCCAACGAGAGCCGTGGCCGCCACCCAGATGGCGATCGCGATCGCGGCGGGGATGTCGATCTCCCGAATGGCAAGCATGGCGCCCATGACGCCGAGACTCAGGACGAAGATCGTCCAGGCCACGATCGGTGCCGCTCGGGCCGGCGAGTGGGAGCGCATTGTTTCTCCTTTGGCGGATGGGTTCCGCAATCGTCTTACCGGTCCGGTCCCGAGGTCATGAGTCAGATGTCCCGAAAAGCCGGGAGCGTAGGGACCTTCGCAGCAGTCATCCGAGATTGCCGAGGTCCTCTGGGTCTCGTCAAGCACGTTTGAGGTCGGCTCGGCCGGTCCGAGAAATCCTCCCGGTCGGCCGGGACTGCCGGCTCATGACGACGGGACATGCGCTCCCTCAGAGTCGATGACGTCAAAGATGTCCGAGAAAGGAGGGCAAGTGGACGTCATATCGTGGGTCGTCGCTCTCGTTGCCGGAGCGGCGCTCCCGTCTCTTCGTACGGCAGCAGCGATCGGCGCCGGCACATCGGTAGCCATTCGCGTCTACCAGTACCTCTTCACCGAGCCGCGGGTGTGGGGCCACACCTTACCTGCGGATCTGCTCGGCGCGGTCGCCATGATCGCCGTCACGCTGATCTTCGCCTGGATCGGCTCGATCGCACGCGTGCACTTCAAGGGGCG
>JBOGXF010000152.1:0-16360 GCA_050694275.1 Actinomycetota bacterium
GCCCTCGCGAGAGGGCCGGCGAAGACGATATAGACAGATCCCTAGATGGCGTCACCAATCTCGTCTGCGATGAAATCGAAAACGTCAACGAGGTTGTCTCCTAGGGTGGCGACCACTGTGATGATGACAGCGGCGATGAGGGCGGCAAGCAATCCGTACTCGATGGCGGTCGCGCCCCGCTCGTTCCGCAGCTCGTGGAGCCGGTTCTGCACTCTGGTGTAAAGACCGAGGAGCATCCGTTCACCTCCTTTCGTTTCACCCGTCCAGTCGGCGACAGAGATTCGATGACTGGTTTGACGACAATGGTTCTCAGACTTCCCTGTAGGTTGAAAGGTAGGGATTGGCAGGCGCGGTGCCTATTCGAAGTTCCACTGAGCCCCGATACGCTGTTCTGCGTACGCTTTGCTTGCCGGGGATAAATGCCACATTGTGCGCGCCCTGCATGGGATCCGGGCCGGACCGAAGGAGATCGGAAGAAGGGCTACGGAGCGGGGATCAGCGACAGGAGCCCCTCGCGCGCGGCGGCCTGGATCGCGGCGACCCTGGTGTTCACTTCGAGCTTGGAGTAGATGCGGTGCAGATGCGTGGTGATCGTGCGCTCGGCGAGACCGAGACGGGTGCCGATGGCGCGGGCGGTGAGGCCTTCGGCGGCGAGAACCATGACCTCTTGCTCGCGCGCCGTGAGCAGCGGGCTCGCGTTGTGCTGGCGGTCGATGTCTTCGGATATGGATCCCAGCCATGCGGGAGGGGGACCCACGAGCACGACCTCGCCTTCCGCCGACCGGCGCAGGGCATCGAGGAACTCCGCCGGCTCCGCGTTTTTGTCGACGAAGCCATCGACGCCCATGAAGAACGCCCTGGAGATGACCGTTTTTTCGGAGTTCGCCCCGCATGCCACGATGAATAGGGTCGGGAAGCGCTCGCGCAGGGCGCGGATCAGCCAGAAAGAGTCGTGCTCTCCCGTGAGCCCTATCCCGAGCAGGATCACGACGGAGGTCCGCTGCCCGAGGCCGCGGACCGCGCCGATACCCTCGTCCGCGGTCGAGGCCTGGGCGAGGACGTCCATGTCGGGCTGGGAATCGATCAACATCTGAAGACCGGCCCGCACGGTGGGCAGCGGATCAACGAGCACGATCCCGATGCCCTGCGACTCGTCGGTAGATCGCCTCTCGGCCGGTTCCCTTGCTGCCTTTTCGGTTTCAGAGCGCATTCTTCGATCCATCTCCACGCTTGTCCGTCCGAACCGGGGAAACGTGAGAAAGCACCGCTTTCCGGCCGGTTTCATCCTGCGATAGGGATTATCGACAAGCCATCCGTTGAAGTACGTAGACCGTCCGGATGGAATCTGGCATGCGGCTTGGACTATCGCTCTAGGTACTTCGGGCTAGGGTCCGCCCTGTACCGGAGGGTCGACCAGCCCGAGCCGGCGGCCCCGGGTCATCGCCTGAACTCTCGTCTTGACGCCGAGCTTGGCGTAGAGCTTGGAGATATGGGCTTCCACCGTCCGCTGGGACACCCCGAGCCGGGTCGCCATCCGCCGGGCGGTGAGACCCTCGCAGATGAGATCGAGGACCTCGCGCTCCCGCGCGGTGACCGTCGCCGCTGCGTGTGACGTCTCCCGCGCACGCCGGACGAACTGGCCGAATCCGCTGATTGCCGCTCGTTCCTGCTCGGGGGTGAACAGGCGCACGCCGTTGGCGACCGCCTCGATAGCGTCGGAAATGTTGGCGATCGCGACGGTCTTGTCGAGGTAGCCATCGACCTCCAGCCGCATGGCCTCGAGGAGCGCGTCCGAGTCGATCCGGGCCGACAGGATGAGGATCTTAGTGTCCGACCCCTCCTCCCTGAGGCGCCGCGCAACCTCGAACCCGTCCATCTCGGGCAGCATGAGGTCGAGCACCAAGACGTCCGGCTTGAGCTCGCCGCACAGCTCCAGGGCCCGCTTACCGTTGCCGGCGTGGCCGACGACCTCGAGGTCGGGGTTGTCCGAGAGGGTCACCTCGATCGCCTGCCGCAGCATCGGATAGTCGTCGGCGAGAACGATCCGGATCGGACGCGAGGGCCCTGTAGGCGAGCGGGTCATGGCTCAGTGAAGGTTACTCATCAATCGGACCGAGTCCCAGGTTTGCCGCTTCTTATGCTCCGGCCGCTATCCGACACTCTCGAGGAACTCGGCCAGGGCGCCGGTGAAGGCCTCCGGCGTCTCGAGGTTGGAGAGATGCCCCGCGTCTGGGATCACTACCAGCGTCGATCCCTCGATCCGCTCGTGCATCTCTCGCGCCGAAGCGGGTGGGGTGACCGTGTCATGCTCGCCGACGATCACGAGAACCGGCAACGAGATGTCGTCGAGATCGCCGGTCGAGTCGGGGCGCCTCTTCATCGCCTCGAGGGCGCCTACGAACCCGGCCGAGGGGTTGTCCATGAGCTCCCTGGCGCGCGCCGCTACATCGGCCTTGCGCTCGGTGCTCGTGTGAGCGAGAAGGTTCTCGCACAGGGCGTCGATCACCCTCGACGTGCCCTCGTTCCGCACTTGCTCCTGCATCTTCTTGCGGCCGGCGAGTCCCTCGGGCGTGTCCGCCGCGGCGCGGGTGTCGGCGAGGACGAGAGCCCGCACCATGTCGCCGTGCCGTCGCAGGAACGAGAACGCGACGTAACCTCCCATCGAGAGCCCACACAACACGATCTTCTCGATGCCGAGATGATCGAGCAGGGCTCGGAGATCGTCGGCATAGGCGTCCATCGAGTACTCGGCTGGGTCTTCGGGGACATCCGAGCGACCGAAACCCCTGAGGTCGGGAGCGATCAGACGCCGGCGGTCTCCGAGAGCATCGATCTGCGGGTCCCACATTCCCGAGTTGAGCGGGAAGGCGTGCACCAGCAAGACGGGGAGCTCATCGCCCCCGGAGTCGAGATAGTTGATGGTCGCGCCTCTGACGGTCGCTTTTGGCATCTGCCGAAGGATAAGCAGATTGACGCCCGGACGCGACTGGGGGCCGCCCGAAGGCGGCCCCCAGATGCATTGCTGCCGTCTCTTGTTACGCGGCCTTGACCGAGGTGGTGTCCCGGCGGTGGCCGATGATCTCGGCGACGTGCTCGAACACCTGCGGAGTGGCGTAGCCGGCCGCTGCGATCATGAGACCGGTGCCGAGGTAGCCAAGGGTCTCGGAGCGGACCGGAACGTCCCACGCTGCGAACACGGAGAAGTCGAGCGCCCATGCAGCTACGACGCCAAGGACGATCGTGAACAGCGTGTGGATCTTCGACAGACTCACGTACTCGCTGAGCATGTCGACGAGCTTGAACGTACCGATGCCCAAAAGGACGACGATCGCGAACTCGTGCATCTGAAAGCCTCCTTTACGAGCAAAGTTTGACCGGACTTCCCTTCGGTCGCCGTTGTCAAACTTCACTCGAACCTCAGGGCGGCGTCTCCGCCCTTCGCACAGTTGGACGCTTCGGAGAGTGCAGAGTTACAGGGACGTGACTCTCAACGCCCGTCGAGGCCTGCGTAAAGGCCGCCCGTGACGCCGAGGAGGAGCGCGTCGAGCGCGGCCCCGGCGGCAAACCCTCTCCTGCGGGTGCGCACATATCGGTACAAAAGGGCCGCGCTGGACGCCGCTTTCGCGACAAGCAGCGGGGGGATGAGGTTGCGATTCGCGTCCGGGTCTTCTGCCGCCGCGAGGGCAAGCGCAGCGATGGTTGCCATATAGGCGGCGGCAAGGGCGTTGTAGAGGCCGGGCGGCTCCTCGGGTGCGATGGGTTGCCCGCCGACCTGATTGAGCGTTCCGGTCGCGGCGCGCGGTCGCAACACGAAATCGATCGCTCCCGCCGCATAACCGACCCCCGTGACGAGCAGCCACCGCTTCAAAACTCGACCCTTCTCAGCCATTTGGTCTCCCGATTAGTCGAGAGAAAGATAGCCCCTTTGGGCTATTCCCGGAATTTTGGAAGCAAGACAGACTGGCTCAGGGCGGGGGTCCTAGTCGCATTCGCCGCCGCAGCCGTCCGACGCCCTGCCCGAGCGTCGGAGACTCCCGCCCACTTTTCTCTCAACGGTCCCTCTGTGCAACCGGCGTGCCGCTTCCCGGCGCGAATGTTGCGCAGAGGGCGTTTTTTGTTTTAGCCGAGGCGTTCTTGGGTGTGGTCGGGTCGGACCTCGAAGTTGACGCGCGCCACGATGCGGTCGTCGAGCGTGAACACCACCGTGTAGTCGTCGGCGGCGAACTCGAAGTCCAGGTCGGCAACCTCGTCTTCCAAGCGCTCGACATGCCCGTTGGTTGGAAGGTGAACCTCGCGCGGGGCGCTTTGGTAGACGATGCGACCCCCGGGCGACTCGATCCGCCACTGCTCGGTAAAGGTCCCGTGGTCGTCGACCCAGGCACGCAGAACGAGGAATGCGCCCGCCTTGCCCGGCTCGTCCTGCAACACGACGAGGCTCTCGAGGCCGGGATGGACTCGTCCTCCCTTGTCGAAGAAGAGCTGCCGGTCGATCACCTTCGCGTACTGCAGTCTCGCTCCCATCGCCCTTCCCTGTTAGCGCGGCTCGTACACGTCGATCGATACCCCCTGATCGACAAGCTCCTTGTGCAGGCGGTCGACTTCCACGGCCTGCGTCGGGGCGAGCACTCCGGTTCGATCGTAGCCCTCTTCGGCCAGCGTCACGGCGGCCCCGGCGAGCAGCTCTCCCGACAGCCCGTACACGTCTCTCCCCGTGACGGCGACGTTGCGCCACCGGTCGCCCGCGCGCGCCTCGGCGAGTATCGTCCACGGCTTCTGACGGGCGGATTCCTCCGCCGGCGCAGAGACCGCGCGGCCGGCGATCTCACTCGTCACCTTCCGAACTGCAGGGACCGACAACGCTCGGCGAGCGATCGGCCACATGGTCTTGAGCAATGCGCGCTGCGCCGTTCCCACCGTTGCGTATATGCCTAGGTTCCGCAGGTCGAGGTGACGCGGCGCAAGGTGCAACTCCGCGAGCGGCGCCGAGACGGCTCGGCGCGGCCCGAGCGGAGGAGGCATCGGAGCCCAGCGCTCGCGATCCCCGAGGTGGACGTGGACAACAGAGCCGTCGTCGATGAAGGGCCCGGACGTAGCCATGAACCCGAGGGCCGAGCGCACGGTTCCGCTCGATGCCTGAGTCGGGGCGGCGTAGGTGAGCACCAGATCTGCACTCGTCATCTCGTGCGTCGCGTGTGTCGCCGCGACATCTGCGGGGATCTCGTCGAATGCCATCGCGGGTGCCATGGCGATCCCTGCGGCACGCGCCTCGCCATCCCGCTCGAACAGTTGCGCGATGAAGGGGCCCTCACCGGTCGAGTCGACGTAGTTGACTCGCGCCCGGAGGGCGGCCTCGACCGCGGTATCACCCACCTCGAGAAAAGGTCCGACACAGGTGACGAGGACGCGTGATCCGTCCAGGGCACGTGCAAGGGAGCCGACGTCGCCCGCCTGCACGATGTGAATCTGCGGCCCCCCCGTCTCCGCTGCAAGTCGCTCGAGCCTGGCCGGGTCGCGCCCGGCGATAGCGAAGTCGGCGCCCCGCCGGGCGAGGGCATGGGCGACGAGACGCCCGGTGAACCCGGTTGCGCCGAAGAGAAGGAGCGCGGGCATTCCCCGACTCTATTGCGACTTCGTAAACGGTTCCTTCCCCCCGACGAGCGGACCTCGGTAGCCGACGCTTGCCTGGTTATCGTGGGTCCGATGACGACGATCCATCTCGTCCGCCACGGCGAGGTCGAGAACCCACAAAGCGTGATCTACGGTCGGCTCCCCGGCTTCAGTCTGTCCGAGCGCGGGCGGAAGCAAGCCGAAGCCGCAGCCCGACGCCTGGCCGACCGCCCTATCGGCGCCGTGTGGGCGAGCCCCCTCGAGCGGGCCCAGGAGACCGCACTCGTCATCGCCGAGCCTCACGACCTCTCGGTGAAGACCGACGACCGCCTGACCGAGAGCGGGACGACACTCGAGGGCGTCACCCGCACCATCATCGGGTTTCTCCGGTCTCCCCGGCATTGGTGGCAGCTGAGAAACCCGTGGCGGCCGTCGTGGGGTGAATCTTTCGCCGACGTCCGGGAGCGCGTGCTCGGTGCGATCCGCGACGCGGTGGACGCGTCCGAGGGGCGCGAGATCGTGATCGTGTCCCATCAGACCCCAGTGCTCGTCGCCCGGCTCTCGCTCGCGCGCCGCAGGCTCCCCCCCTGGCTGGGTCTCTCGTCATGTGAGACGGGATCGGTGTCGACGCTGGTGCTCGACGGCCAAGACGTCGTCTCGGCCTCCTACTTCAGGCCGCCCGACTAGTCCCGGTCGTAGTCCCGCTAGGCCGTCTGTCGGGGTTCCTCGCCTAACGACTGATCCTCGTCGCCGCCGTCGTCGTCCGAATCGGACACGGTCTCGAGCAGGGGGGACGAACACACCGGGCACACGGGAGTGTCCTTTTCGTCGATATAGACGGTTCGCTGACACGTCGTGCAGAACGAGGTCAGGGCCATGCGCGCTACGGTAGCCTGCTTCGCTGTCTAGTGCCACAGCCCGCCGGGACGTTTACGCTCCCCGGCATGACTCAGAGCTACGACGCAATCGTGGTGGGGGCCGGTCACAACGGTCTCGTATGTGCCTGCTATCTGGCGCGCGCCGGCCTCAACGTCTGCGTCGTCGAGCGCACCAATCGCGTCGGGGGCGCGTGCGTCACCGAGGAGCCTTTCCCCGGCTTTCGAATCTCGACCGCGTCCTATTCCTTGTCTCTCCTTCTGCCGTCGATCGTGGCCGACCTCGATCTGAAGCTCGACGTGAGGATCAAAGAGCCCATCGCCTTCGCCCCCTACGAGGACGGCGGGGGGCTTTTACTGTGGAGGGACCGCCGGAAACGCCACGCGTCGATCGCCGAACTCTCGGAGGCCGACGCCGACGGCTACGAGGAGATCCACGACCTGTTCGAGGAGGCGGCGACGCGCCTCCGGCCCCTCCTTACTTACCCGGCCACCCGCAAGCAGGTCCGACGGGCGTTTCGCAGATCCGACGTCGAGGATCTCTTCGCCAAGACCGTCGACGGATCGATCGCCGCGCTGTGTGAGGAGCACCTCGAGACCGACCTCATGCGGGGGCTCGTGGCGTCGCAGGGAATTATCGGCTCCGCTGCGGGCCCCCGCACGCCCGGGACCGCCTACATCTACCTTCACCACGCTTTCGGTCAGGCCGCCGGCGAGTCCGGGGCATGGGGATTCGTCCGCGGCGGGATGGGTGCGGTCACCCAGGCCCTCGCAGACGCATTGCGCTCGGAGGGAGGCGAGATCCGCCTGGACGCCGAGGTCGCTCTGGTCAAGCTCGACGACCGGCGGCGAGCCGGGGGTGTGGTGCTCGCATCCGGCGAAGAGATCGACGCGCCGATCGTGTGCTCGAACGCCGATCCGAAGCGCACCGTCGCGCTCGTTCCGGAAGATTTGCTGCTTGTGGAGTTCGCCGAGGACGTCGCGCTCCTCCCGACCGAGGGAACGGTCGTCAAGGTCAACTGCGCGCTGTCCGCGTTGCCGAAATTCAGGGGGATGAGCTCAACCGACAAGCCCGGCCCCGAGCATCTCGGGACGATCACGATCGCGCCGTCGATCGACTACCTCGAGAACGCGTGCCGCGCCGCGGCCGAGGGACGTCCGGCCGAGGGGATGTTCTGCGAGGCGTGGATCCAGAGCGCATCCGAGCCGGATCTCGCGCCTAAGGGGAAGCACACCCTCTCGGTCTTTGCCCAGTACGCGCCGTACACGCTCGCCGAAGGCACATGGGACGAACGGCGCGACGAGATCGGCGACGTCGTGCTCGCCACTCTCGAGCGATACGCGCCCGGTCTCACCGATCTGGTCGAGGACCGTATGGTGCTCGGCCCCCCCGACCTCGAGGAGCGCTTCGGACTCACCGGAGGCCATATCTTCCACGGGGAGCTGCTGCCCGAGTGGCTCTTCGAACGTCGCCCGGCGTCGGGCTGGCATCGCCATCGCACGCCCCTTCCGGGTCTCTACCTGTGCGGCTCCGGCGCGCACCCGGGGGGAGGGGTGTGCGGCGCCCCCGGGAGGAACGCCGCCCGGTCGGTGCTCGCGGATCTCGTCGCCGCCGGGGTCGGCGTCCCGGGTGGCGACCACCCAACGTTAGGGGAGGGACACGGTGGGTAACTCCTTTCGAGGAGGTGGTAACGAGTGGGCATTGGAGTCAGCATCTTTCTGATCGCGATCGGGGCGATCCTGTCGTTCGGCATCACCGTCGACCAGGACGCGTCGGGTGTGTTCAACGTCGACACGATCGGGGTCATCCTGATGATCGTCGGGGCCGTGGGATTGCTCCTGTCGCTTCTCTTCTGGCAGAGCTGGGGTGGTTTCGGCGGCCATCGTGAGGAGCGCATCATCGAGCGCGATCGGGAACGCATTTAGACAGAGGGACTTCTAATGAACACGGGGGCGCCGTCGTGCGGCGCCCCTTGTTCGCGTGAGCAGGGAATTCTCGGGGCTGGCGACTGGTTACCGCTCAGGTCGTTCGACGAAAGGGAAAAGGAGTGCATCTGACAATGGCGTGCGGCTTTAGCGGCAACGCCCCGGCGGGGGATCAATAATGGCAGACGGACCCGTTGACTTCCCCGTCGTGACCGAGGGCCTGGTGCGGCGCTTCGGCAAGATCGAGGCGGTCACCGGCATCGATCTGTCGGTGGCGACGGGCGAGATCTTTGGTTTCCTCGGCCCCAACGGCGCGGGAAAGTCCACGACGGTGCGTGTGCTCACGACCTTGCTCCTTCCGACCGAGGGGCGAGCGACGGTGGCCGGGTTCGATGTCGTGCACGAGGCGGACCGGGTCCGGCGATCCATCGGCGTCGCGTTGCAGGACGCCGCGCTCGATGCGCTCATGACCGGACGCGAGCTGCTCCGCTTGCAGGCGACGCTCCACGCCATCCCTCGCGCCGAGGCGGGCCGCAAGGGCGACGAGCTGCTTGAGCGAGTCGGCCTCGCGGGGGCCGCGGACCGCAGAGTGGGAACCTACTCCGGTGGGATGCGCCGCCGCCTCGATCTCGCCCTCGCTCTGATCCACACTCCCAAGGTCTTGTTCCTGGACGAGCCCACCACCGGGCTCGACCCCAACAGCCGGAAAGCGATCTGGGAAGAGCTGCGCGCCCTCAACCGCGACGGCACCACGGTGTTCCTGACGACCCAGTACATGGAGGAGGCCGATCAGCTTGCGGGGCGGATAGCGGTCATCGACCACGGCAGGATCGTCGCCGAGGGGAAGCCGAAGCAGCTCAAGGCGCAGGTCGGCGAGCCGACGCTGCAGGTATCCATTGCTCCCGGGCAGGACGAGCTCGCGGCCGAGACCGTGCTGATCGAGTTCGGGGATTCGGTCCCGGCCCCCGAAGGGTCGGTCGCCATCCGGCTGCACGGGGGAGCGGCCCGGATCCCGGCGGTGGTGCGCTCGCTCGACAATGCAAACGTCGACGTCGAGGGCCTCGAGCTACACAACCCGACCCTCGACGATTTCTTTCACCAGGCGACCGGCCGGCGTCTCGAGGGGGCGGGCGAGCAGCCGACCCCGGGCGTCGAGGTCACACCTTGAGCGCGGCGGCCCTGGCGCAGTACGCGGCGCTGAGCCGTCGCTCGATCTTCAACACCATCCGTCAGCCGGTGGCGATCATCCCCGCCCTGACCTTTCCGCTCGTCTTCCTGGCGCTCAACTCCGCCGCCCTCGCAAGGTCCATCGAGCTTCCGGGCTTCCCACCGGTCGATTCCTTTCTTCAGTTCATGATCGCGACCACGATCATCCAGGGGGCGCTGTTCGGATCGATCGCGTCCGGGTCGGACATGGCGCTCGACATCGAGGGCGGGTTCTTCGACCGGCTCGTCGCGACCCCCGTTGCGCGTACTTCGATCCTCGTCGGCCGGGTCGCCGGGTCCTTTACCTTGTCGTTTTTTCAGGCCTGGGTGTTCTTTCTCACAGCGCTGCCCTTTGGGCTCGACGTCGAAGGCGGCTTCGTCGGGATGTTGGGCGTGGCGCTGATCGCCGCGGTAATCGGAGCGGGGCTCGGCGCGATCGCGGTGTCTTTCGCCCTCCGTACAGGGTCCACCGAGGCGGTCCAGGGCAGCTTCCCCCTGCTCTTCGTCCTGATGTTTCTGTCCAGCGCGTTCTTCCCGAGAGCCCTGATGAACGGATGGTTCAAGACGGCCGCGTCGATCAACCCGTTGTCGCACCTGATCGAGAGCGCGCGCTCGCTGGTGATCTCGGGCTGGGCGACGTCCGAGTTCCTCACCGCGCTCGCGATCGCCGGTGGCTTCCTCGCCCTCGGCGTCTTTCTGTCGTCTGTTGCGCTCAAAGCCCGGCTCGCCGAGAGAGCCTGAGGAGAGGAAGATGTCGACTCTGGAAGTGACCTGGGGGATCGCAGCCCGCAGCCTCAAGCTGATCCCGCGGCTCCCCTCGACGTTCGTTCCGTCCCTCGTCATGCCCGTGTTCCTGCTGGTCGCGTTCTCGGGGGCGTTTGCCGGGGTGGTGAACCTGCCCCTATTCCCCGCCAGCAAGATGCTCGACTGGATCCTTCCGATGTCGACCCTTCAGGGATGCGCCTTCGCCGGACTCACGACGGGCATGGGCGTCGCGCGCGATCTCGACAACGGCTTCTACGATCGGCTGCTCATGAGCCCCGCTCCGCGGGCCGCGCTGCTCGGAGGACCGCTGGTCGCGTCCGTGCTGCGCGCCCTGTTCCCGCTCACGCTTCTGCTGATTGTCGGCGTCCTCGCCGGTGCGAACTTCGCCGGGGGTGTGTTCGGCGTCCTGGTGCTCGCCTTCGCAGGCCTCGCGGTGGCGCTCATCGCGGGGGAGTGGGCGGTCGGCGTTGCGTTGCGGGCCAAGACGCAGCAGGCCGCACCGCTGATGCAGATGGTCCTGTTCCTTACGTTCTTCCTTTCGACCGCGCTCATGCCGATCGAGCTGCTCACGGGATGGGTGCACGCGATCGCCCGGTTCAACCCGATGACGAACGTCCTCGATATGGCGCGCCAGGGATTCCTCGGCGACGTCACGTGGGCCGGAACATGGCCGGGACTGTTGTCGCTCGCCGGAATGATCGCGTTCCTCGGCTGGTTCGCCCGCCGCGCCCTCGCCCGCGTCATCCCCTAGCGCTACCGGGGCAACAACCTGAGCGATCGCCCATCCGTGGTTCGTAGAACCGAGAAGTGGCGTTGGTCGAGTGTCGCTACCTTGTCCTCGCCGATCAGTTCGCAGGTCGAAAACACGGCAGCATCCACAAGGCCGATCCGCGGGTCCGCGAACCGCACCTGAAGCTCTGCCGCGGCAACAAGCAAGTGACTGTCGAGGTGCATCAACGAATAGGTCCCGGCATCGATGTCTTCGCAGAACGCCTGCCATACTTCAACCGAGGCTTTCTTAGCGATCCAGTAGTCAAGCTCGACGAGAACAGGGACGGGAAGCAAGAGCTGCTCGTCAGCGTCCCCCATCAATTCCGCGCAACGATCGTGATCGGGATCCTCTGCATCGAGTGCAGCAAGGACGACGCCTGTGTCTAGGACGAGCGCCATCCACTCCCCTCCATCGGCGCTTCCGGGTGCTCGCCACTGAGACGTCCTATCGATTCTCCGCCACCCTTGAATAGACCGACTCGTGGAGACCGTCTACGGGATCGACTGGATTCACGATCCCACTTCACGAGGGCAAAGGTGTTGGGGGCAACTCTTTTGAACTTCTCTGCGTGACGGGGAAGTCGAGCGGCGAGTTGGTAATTGATCTGATCGGGTCTGGCGGCACGCGACCGAGGATGGCGCCATCCACCGGCCTTGATGCGCCTGCCCAACTCCTTCACGTGCAGCGGCGTTCCGGCGCGTTCGAGAACGATCTCGGCAGCGTCCTGGAGTGTGAGACCGGCGAGCCCACCCGCTACATGGCCCCCCTGTCCGCGGACGTCCTGTGCCATCTCTCGGATCACCTCTTCGGCACGTTCCGAGGCCCGCAGGTAGGCCGCCAGAGCCTCTGCCGCGCGGGCAGCTCTTTCGGCGTCCGCCGGCGAAGTCACCGGCTTGGCCAGCACTTTCCTGAGCTCATCCGTAATTTTCATCTTGCCGGTCTCTCCACAGGATACGAAAAATATATCTTAACAGCAAGATGCAAGATTCGTCAGAGATCAGTCCGCGATGGATGTCATCGACGCCCCTGTGAGTTTGTCAATCTCTAACGCTCCGCGTCGCCGTCACAACGGAGCGCTCAGAAATGTCTGTCAAATCTGCAGTGCTCCCGACGAGCATCCAAGCTCCAGGCGATCATCGGCAAGGGGTGTCAACGACGGTCGGGTCTCCTGCGTCAACGGGGTCTGGCTCTACCCTTCCCGGATGCGTCGAGACGTCAAGCGGGCCCTGGTCGCGGTTTTCGTCGCTCGCACCGCGGCGAACGCCGGGTTGCGGGTCGTGTATCCGTTCCTCCCGGCGATCGCGCGCGGGCTGGGGGTGAGCCCCGGAGCGATCGCCTCGGTCGTGGCCCTCCGCAACCTCGGAGGGTTCGCCACTCCGGCCGTCGCCCGCGTCGCCGAGCGTCACGGTCGACGCTCGATCATGCTCCTCGCGATGGCGGCGGTCACCGCCGGTTCTCTGCTGACCGTTACCGGGTCTCTGGCGTTCGCGGCGGTGGGCATCGTCGTGGTCGGATTCGCGAAGCCCGGCTTCGATCTTCCAATGCAGGCGTGGTTCGGGGACCGCGTGCCCTACCGCGAGCGCGGACGCGTGTTCGGGATCACGGAGCTGACCTGGGCCACCTCGCTCATAGTGGCGGTGCCCGCCTCGGGGTTCCTCATCGCCGCCACCGACTGGCGCGCGCCCTTCGTGCTCGTCGCGATCCTGGCGGCGGCGGGGATTACGGCCGTGGGGGCCGGGGTCGATCCCGACCGGCCCCACGAGCACCTCAAGCGCAAGCTGCACCTGAGTGGACCGGTCCGCCGGGTGATCGCGGTCGTCGTGCTGTTCAGCCTCGCCTCCGAGATTCCGTTCATCGTCTACGGCCAGTGGCTCGAGGGCAGCTTCGGCCTGTCGGTGGCGGGCATCGGCACCTTCACGCTCGCCATCGCGGCGGCCGAGCTGATGGGCGAGGGCCTGGTCGTGGCCGTGGCCGACCGGGTCGGGCTGAAGCGCATGTGGCTGGGAGGACTCGTCGTCACCGCGGTTGCCTATCTGAGCTTCGGCCTGGTCGGGTCGTCGCTCGCGCTGGCGGTCGTGGTGGTCGTCGTCTGGATCACCGCGTTCGAGGTGACGATCGTCGCCACGATCCCCTTCGTCAGCGAGTTGTCGCCGGCCCGCGAACGAGTCCTCTCGACGGTTCTCGTATCGGTTGCCACCGGGCGGGCCGTAGGGGCGTTGCTCGCTCAGCCGCTGTTCGCCGCGGGAGGGATCGCCGGAGCCACCGTTGCCTCGGCGGCCTGCGTGGTCGTCGCGGCCGTCATCCTGTTAGGGGTACCGGATCACATTGACGCTGGTTAGCGGTTCCAGGTCAGCACGTTGTTCAGGAGCTGGTAACCCGAGTACGTGAGCGCGTAGTTGGCAAGTCCGAACGGGTGGTCGAACCTGTCGGTCGGCATCGGGAGCAGCGCCCCCAGAATCCGAACGCGACCCCGGCCCAGCTTGATCTCGCCGAAGCTCACGTTAGTGGTGTTGCCGGTCGTCCCCACCGCGCGCGGCCGGCCCTTTGCCTTCTCCCACGCGCTGTTGCTCACGTACCACACGGGTGAGTTGTTAGCATCGCCGCCGTTGGGGTTCTGAAGGGCGATCCCGAGCGGCACCGGCTCGTAGGTCTGTCGCCTGTGCTGCTCGCCGCCCTGCTGTCCCTCGGCCGCGCCGGGCTGGTTGATCTTGCGCGCGAGCGGATCGGAGTACGTGACCTCCCGCTTCTGCGTGCTGAAGTTGACGTAGCCCGCGTAGAACACGTTTCCGGAGATGCCGCTCTTGACGATCCCCATCGGCTTGAGCATGTGCATCGCCCGGTCGAGGAGCACGAGGTTGCCGCCTCCGCGGACCCAACTGCGGAGTCTGCCGGCGATCTCCGGATAGGTCTTGTCGGTCACGACGATCGTGTCGAATTTCCTCCATCCCTGCCTGGATGCGATTTCGGCCGCCGTGATCTTCGTGAGTCCCGGCCTGGCGAAGGGAGCGAGGTCCCTCCAGAAGTTCATGTTGGTGACCCGGTAGCCGATCTGGCCGGGATCGGGCCACCCCTTCTCTTTGGTGAAGTCGATGTCCGTGGTGAACACGCCTGTTGTGTCACCGCGCGAGATGCGCACGCGCCAGCGGCCGGGGGTCGGGAGGTTGGCGTGAAGCGCCTGCCCCGCCTGGACGTAGATCGCCGACTGGTTGAAGTACGAGTTGACGACCTCCCACTCGCCCTCGCCTTTATTCGCGCGTGGGTCGAAGCGCTCGAGGAGGGCCTCGCTGAACGCGCACGGGCTCACGCCCTGGGCGTTGGCGCAGGTGATGGTGACCGCGATGCCGCCGTTGTAGAAGCCCTGCCGGGGTCCCTCAACCTTGAACTCATGGGTGTAGTCGTTGGCGGGGGAGAGGACGACGTCGGCGATGTCGTCCTGAGGCGGGAGCTTGGTGAACTTCGGCGGGGTGCTGAGACGATCGCTCTTCGCTTTGGCCACGCCCCGGTTGTGGACGTAAGCGACCCGGCCTCCCGTTCTGAAGGTCTGGTTCTCAGGCTTGAGGCTGTAGTTGATCATCGAGTAGATGAGCGACTTGTTTCCGTCGACGTGGAGCTGCTCGGCGTTCTGATCGAAGCAGCTTCCAATGCCGCAGTTGATCAGGTGGGATAGCGACATCTCGTTGTCGATGCCGTCGGCATTGAGCCCCACGGGCGAATCGATCCAGTTGCCGAGCGCACCGGTGACGGTGTAGTCGATCGTGTCCCAGACGGTGCCCCACTGCACCCCGTAGATGCGCGGATCGTCCTGGGGCGCGTTGTTGGGCTTGATGATGGGGGACCACGCGAGCCGCTTCTCGGCGTCGGCCCACGCACCTTTGACCGTCTGCAGCACACGTTGGTTCTTGTCGTACGGACGTTCGGAACCACCGATGAGCGTGAACGAGAACGCGCGGTCGATGAGCTGGCCGTGGAGATCGATGCCTCCGGTCCATTTGGGCTTCCCGCGCGCGTCCTTCGGCCCGATCGCCTGCAGCACGCGTCCGAAGGCGCGGGTCTCGGGCTCGGACCACGGCGTGTAGGGGCGGAACGTGAAGCCCTGCTCTGGCCAGTCTCGGTTGAGGTCGACGCCGTTCCCGTTGTAGCGCTGATAGAACTGCGTGCCGGTCGTGCGATCGCCGCGGTTCCAGCCGTCGGGGTTGGGATAGATGAAGTACACAACCGATTTCCTGAGCGCCTCACCGGCGGTGATGGACCTCTTGGGCGTCGCCTCGAGCAGGGGATGAGGGACCTTGTTCTGGTCGCTCTCACAGTCGACGACGTCGGGCGCGGTCTTCGCCTCGCACGCTCCCCACGTCGCGAGGTCCTCGGCGGCGCGAGTACCGCCCTCGACCCCGGCCCGCTCGATCCCGTGGATGGCCAGCGGGAAGACGAAATACTCCTTGCCCTTGTTGGGGGCCTTCTCGTCGGTGATACGCACCATGTGCAGGGGGAGTCGCTCGCGCGTCACCGCGCCGTCCTCGCTTGCGGTCACCGCCAGACCGGCCGACTTGAAGTCCTTGCACGCCTCTTTGGGTTCGGACGTGGGATTGCCGGCGCAGTCGAAGTGCCGGTGCAGCGTGTAGACCTTGACGAAGCGCGGGAACATGTCCTCGAGAAACCTCAGCCCGGCGATGTTCTCCTGGAACTGAATGAAGTCGACGGCACAGACTTGTCCTTTGGCGAAGGGCGATTTGCCGGGCTCCCCGACGCCGCAGCCGTGGGGGTCGGGAAAGACCCGCCCGTAGGCGAGGTACTGCTCCTCGCTGGTTGCCACCGGGGTCGGCTGAGCGGGTGGCGCGATCGACAGCAGCATGGCGACGGCGACGAGGCCGACGACGGTCCGGCGCATCGAAGGATCCCCCTTCCATCTGCTAACGCTTCGTGGGTATTACTTCGCTACGTCGCCCGGTACCCCCTTGTTTCGGAGGAACCATCCGGGCCGAAGTTGATTCTTACCGCGGCCGAGCCCGTGGCATCTCCGGAGTCGTGCGGGGCATTCACGGGAGGACGGGAGAGTCCGCCACCGCCCGCTCATCGAACGCACACATCCCCCTGCCCAACGTGTCAGACGACCGTCTGACAATTTGTCTGACACTGGTCTGACGCGGTGGGCTTAGGGAGAAGAGCGCGTCGGGATGGGTGGCTCTATCTGCCGCGGCGATTGAGGATCCGG
>JBOGXF010000153.1:0-36583 GCA_050694275.1 Actinomycetota bacterium
ATCCTTGCTCGCGCCGTTCTGGCTTGCCATACTCCAACCACCACCTCCCGTCGGGTCCCACGACCCGATCTCATCAGTGGTTGGGTATTTCTCTCGGGATTTGGCTCACGAAGTCAGACGCAATACATCACTGCCTCACCTCTCGTCTCCAACCGCTCCCATCTCCTGCGGTTCGACTCTGTTTCGGGATACCGGAGATTAAGACTGCACGGTGACGAAAACTCATCGCAGGATCGATTAATTTCCCCTCTTCCCGGCAGCCGAGCGATGAGTTTTCTCCCGCCATGTGGTCTGTACAGGTGACGGCACCGCCGCAAGCCGCCACGAGCGGAGGAGGAGGAATCTCATGAAGCGACCCAGCCTGGACAGCATCCTGCTCGCCAGCACCGACCCGGAGCGTCTCGGCGCCTGGTACGCCGCCGCGCTGGACCCCGAGGAGGACACGAAAGTCAACGGATACCGGGTGTTGAAGTTCGGCAGCTTCCACGTGCTCATCGACCGCCGTTCCGACATCGGAGACGCCAATCCCGAGCCGGGCCGCGTGATCTTCAATTTCGACGTCGCCGACGCCCGCGCCGTTGCCGCGCGCCTCGATGACCTGGAGGTGAAGTGGCTCGCGGAGCTCGAAGACCGCGACGGCAGTCTCTTCGCGACCGCAATCGATCCGGACGGCAACTACGTCCAGATCATCCAGCTCAGCGACGAGGCCCGTGCGGCCATGGAGCAGGGATAGGAGGCGATCATCGTGTTCGACACGACGAAAGCATTCAGTGGCTTCTCAGTCGACGATGTGCCTGCAGCCGCGAAGTTCTACGGCGAGACGCTGGGGTTGAAGGTGTCCGAGGAGAACGACCTACTGACGCTGCACCTCGAAGGGGGCCGGGACATCCTCGTCTATCCCAAGCCGAACCACACCCCCGCGTCGTTCACGATCCTCAACTTCCCGGTGGACGACATCGACGGGGTCGTCGACGAGTTGACGAAGCGAGGCGTGCGCTTCGAACGCTACGACGGCTTCGAGCAGGACGAGAAGGGCATCTATCGCGGCGAGGGCAGCCCGCCGATCGCATGGTTCACCGATCCCGCCGGCAACGTCCTGTCCGTGCTCAAGGAGCCGGGGGATCCGGGCTAGCTTCGCCCATCGCGATGAGTGGATGATGTGATGCGGCGCATAGCCCAATAGGGGCAGAAAGGAGACCCACGTGCACAAGATCGCTCCCCACCTGTGGTTCGACAGGGAGGCGGTGGAAGCCGCCGAGTTCTACTCGTCGACCTTCTTGAACTCGAGGGTCACCAACGTCTCCACTCTCCACGACACCCCGTCGGGCGATGCTGACGTCGTCTCGTTCGAGCTCTTCGGCCAGCCATTCATGGCGATCAGCGCCGGCCCCCTGTTCAAGTTCACTCCCGCGATCTCGTTTCTGGTCCGGTGCAGGACAAAGGAGGAAGTCGACGAGCTTTGGAGCAAGCTCTCGGAGGCCGGGACGGCGCTCATGCCGCTCGACTCCTATCCCTTCAGCGAACGCTACGGGTGGACCGAGGACCGATACGGCCTGTCGTGGCAGGTCATGTACGCCGCCGACGAGCCGACCACACAGCGGATCACTCCGACCCTGATGTTCGTGGGCGAGGTATGCGGCAAGGCGGATGAGGCGATCAACTTCTATACGTCTACGTTCCACAGCTCCAAGGTCGGCGACATCCTTCACTACGGCGAAGGCGAAGAACCCGACAAAGCGGGGACGATCAAGCATGCCGGTTTCACGCTGGAGGGCCAGGAGTTCGCGGCCATGGACAGCGCCCGCGACCACGACTTCGGTTTCAACGAGTCGATCTCGCTCATGGTCGGCTGCGATACGCAGGACGAGATCGATTACTACTGGGACAGCCTGTCGGCGGTTCCCGAGGCCGAGCAGTGCGGGTGGCTCAAGGACAAGTACGGCGTCTCGTGGCAGATCGTTCCCTCTGTGTTGGGTGACCTGCTCGGCAGCGGCACCAAGGAGCAGACGGCGCGCGTCACCGAGGCATTTCTCCAGATGAAGAAGTTCGATATCGCGGAACTGAAGAGAGCGTACGAAGGAGCGGAAGCTCGACTCTAGCCACCTGCATCGGCACGAGCTCTGGCATCGGCTCCCGGATACGCAGCGCATAGCCGGCGGCTTCAAGCGCGGACGCGTCGGTCTTTTCGTGGGCTGAGTGGATGAACTCGTTATGGCATCGAGGTGTTGCGACCGAAGCTCGGTCCGCCGGTCTGACGGAAGTATCCGGGCAGAGCGACGGCACCCCCCTGGCGCGTGTCGGAGTAGGCGGCCCACAGCGCCCCGGTCTCGTCGATCTCTATCGTGAAGTAGTCGCCCAAGCGGCGGTCGACACCCTGCGCCTGGCAGACCGTGCCCGCGTTGCAGATCGTTCCTCTATGCACGGGCTTAGGCGTCGCTACGGTCGTCCGGAAGCTCGGCGCGTTCTTACCGCAGCCGAGCCCGTGCAGCGACTGCGCGACGACGATCCGCCACCCGTGGTCGCCGGGCGTCTCGACGTCGTTGCCCGGCAGCTTCTCAGACGCCTCAAGCCAAGCGATTCCGACCTTGCCGTCCGCGCCGACCGCCAGCCACGGCCACAGATCGGTGTGATTGTTGCCGTCCACCCTCACCGCGTCTGCCCAGCTGCGGCCTTCGTCGGTCGAGTAGCTGTAGTAGACGCCGCCGGGACGATCCCCTTCGCCGTCCTCGTCCCACACGATGTAGAGGTTGCCCTTCGAGTCGATGTCGAAGGCGGGCCAGTGCGACAGCATCGACACGCCCTCGGCGATCGTTCCCTTGTCGGGCTTGAACTTGTCCTGGCGCGCGTTGCGGTAGGCCCACATCTCGAACAGCCCACCGCCGAGATGCGCCTCATAGAGGGTCCCGTCGCGGTGGTCGACGTGGATATCGCCGAGGCCCCCCGGGTCCTCGATGGCCTCGCCGAAGGTCTGGCCGCCGTCGGTGGACTTGATCAGGATGTGACCGGTGTTGCCGACCGGGTCCGACGGATAGGTGCCGCCCCCGAAGGTGTTACCGACCATGTAGACCACGTCCTTTTCGTCGGCGGCGCTCCACTGGCGGTCGGTGATCGTGAAGGCGAAGAAGTTCTGGAGGGTGTAGCTCTTCCCGGAGTCTTCGGACTTCGACAACGCGATGTTGAGCAGGTTGATCTCCGAGATGAACACGTTACCGGCGGTGTCGATCGCGAAATCGGGATCGGAGAAGCCCGAGCCGGGCACCCCGTCCGGCGGGAGGGGGCGCGGGACGAACTCCCACGTCTTGCCGTGGTCCTTCGAGAAGTAGTAGTAGGCCTGACCCGTGTAGTTGCGGACGAACGCAGACGTGTCCTCGTCCGCGGCGGAAAACGTGTAGAAGTGCGTCGTCCCTGCATGCGAGCCGTAGAGCATCGTCCCGTCTGGGTGCTGCGAGGCCGTCGGCTCGCCTCCGGCGCGCGTCATGTCGATGTAGCCGGGCTTGGTGAAGGTGAGCGGGCGCGAGGGGGCCGGGCAACGGCCGCCGGTGCGCTGGCTGGCGAGGGCGGCGTCTTTGCGGGCCCCCAGCGGGGGCCCGGGGGCCGCGACCAGCGCGGCCACCAGAGACACGACGCCGGTGATCACTACGACTCGGAGAGCGCGCATGGCGAACAACCTCCTCGAACTACCCGCTGGCCGTTTTGTTGACCAAGCGGCCTATTACATGTCTTCGACGCCTCGAGTCGGTCCCCTACCCACCCGACCCCACGATCATCCCTTTGGCACAAGATTCGTCCATGGTGCTAAGCCCCAGGTTAGAGCGGTTTCCAGCGAGCGGAGGCGGACGTTACACAATGCGAACCATGCCCAGCCTGGACGTTTCCTGTGGGTAGGGGCCCGAAGCTGGGGTAAGCAGGAGCGAGATGCCCGGGCGGCAGGGTAGAAGCAGGAGCTCGGTAATTCTCCTCCGTTCCTCAGGCTGGCCCTAGTGATGCAGATAATGGTGAGGTGAAGCTCGAGGAAGCACTGAAGGTGCTTTCAGCCCTCGAGGCTGAAGGCGTCCGTTACGTGATGATCGGATCGATGGCTTTGGCTGCTCAGGGCATCGTGCGGGCCACGCGTGACATCGATCTGATGGTCGCCTCTGACCGCGACAACGTGGAACGGATCAAGCGGGCGCTGCGCGCGACATTCCATGACGACAGCATCGACGAGATCGGGCCTGACGATCTTGCTGGGCCCTACCCTGTCATCCGTTACGGGCCGCCAACTGGAGACTTCATCATCGACCTGATCGCGCGGGTGGGGGATGCCTTTTCGTTCGACAGCATCGAGTCCGAGGAGCTGATCGTGGAAGACGTTCGGATCCGCGTGGCGACGCCCGAGATGCTGTTCAAGATGAAGCGTGGGACGATGAGAGCCCAGGATCGAGCCGACGCCGAGAGCTTACGCGACAAGTTTGGCTTCAAGGAGGATGTTTGATGACCGTTCGCAAGGAGCGGCACATCGCCGACCTGGAGGCGCCCACGTCCCGGCCGCTTCACCCCGAGAACCTTCGCATCGCGTTCGAGCTCTCGGAGGCTTGTATGAGGCTCGCTCCCCAGAGCGTCATACAAGGAGTGCGACGCTATCGATCGATCGAGGACGCTAACTCGGACGCGTCACGGAACAGCCAGTCATGATGTGACGACCGGTCACTCTTCGCAAAATGCGTGGATTGCTCGCCGCCCAGGCAAGGTCGCTCAGGTCCACCGTCTTTGGAGGCTCGCACGTAGCGGTCGAGATCGAATCGTTGTTCGATGCCGGGGCGACCGCTCCGGGCTCGCGTCTTTCGGAACGCGGGGACAGGCGGCTGGCGGTGGTCGCCTCCGGCGATTCGTGTCGACGCTGGTGATGATCGATGCCCCTCGACTGGTGCGCCGATGCCCCGTGACGGCTGACAGGTGAGGTACCTCCCGCCGTCGGGACCGATTTCGAGTCGGCTCTGGCCCAAGTAAGGCGCGTCCGCTCCACTCGTCACTTTCGACGACCACCGCCAGCCGCCTGCTACCCCTTACTGCACAGTTTCCGTGCCGAAGTTCACCTGCTCGATGGTGAGATCGAGCTCGCGTATCTGCCTCGCCACCTCATCGGCTCGGCTCCGCAGATTCTTCACGTCCAAGGAGCTGAACGTCCGCAGCTCCTGCCGTCCGATGCGGAAGAGATCGCGGCGCCCGGCAGCGGCATCGGCAGCCGACTTGAGCAGCCCGAACCGCGACCGGAGCGCATCCCTCTCAGCGAGGGCGGCCGTGAGGGAACGGCCGTCCGGCAGTTCCGCCTCGAGGTTGGAGCGGTTGATGACGAGTATCAGCTCCTCCAACCGGCCCACGACGGCCTCCGCCTCTTCCAGCAATGCAGCGGCGTCCTCAGCCGGCTCCTCGCCCTCCGTGTAACGAGCTGAGGCCTCGATCCGAGCGCGCAGCGCCGCCAGCTGGCGCTGGGCATCTGCGCGCTCACGTAATGCTTCTGCTAGCAGCATGTTTCTTCACCTCCTTGCGCTCTCTGTGTGGGTTAACCCGCGGGGGGCCCTCGGCCATCGCACGGCTGGCCGGCTCAATGCGATGACCGAAGACCGTTGTTCCCGCGGGGAACATCAGCGGACAACAAAAAAGCCGCCCCTGGCCGCGGGCGGCTGCCTCGGAACCAGGAGTTGCTGCTTACATTCCAGCTCCTGCTGGGGAGACAGGCTGGCGCGCGAAGCCGTGCCAGCAGCCCATGCCGCGCTGCGATTGGGTGAGAAGACCCGAAATCCTCAACACCAGCTGCCTCCATTCATCTTGAGACTCAAGAACACAAAAAGCCGGTCGCAGTTGCTGCGAGCCGGCCGACGGGAATACTCGCACAGACGCGCCTTGCCGTCAAGAAGAAGAGGGCTCACCAGGCTCACCAGGCAGGGAGGCTGGAGCGCCGGACGTCGAGGGCTCGCGCGATGGCCCGATCGAGCTCGATGAAACGCGCTTCATCGAGCCACCCGAGTGGCGCAGTCTCGATGTCAGACTTGTTGAGCGTCACGAGAGCTTCGCAGGCCGCTTCGCTCTTTCGCCGCAACCCCTCGCCGCGGCCAAGAGCGACCCTGGTCGGAATCTCTCGGAGGGTCGTGGTCACTGGAGCGCAGGTGACCGCGTTCAGTACGGCGATGGTCTCGGTAGCGGAGACCACCAGGACGGGACGCCGGCCGAATCCCCCGCCCACGTCGGCGTAGCGGATTTCACCGCGGCGCATCAGTCGGGCCAGGCCCGGCGGATGGCCTTCTTTGAGGCGGTGAGATCCTCAGGTGGTCGCCTGCGGAACGAGTCGACGACGCGCCCGAGTTCCTTGCGACGACGCCGCTCTGCCAAGGCCGCCTCTATCGCCCGCCGCGCGAAGCCCGCCCGGGACTCCGCCTCGTCTCGCGCAGCCTGATCGAGTTCAGCGAGGGTCTCCTCGTCCACCTGGATGATGATGCGCTTCATGATGCCGATGATGATATCACGCCTCGTTAGCGCGAAACACTTGGCAGAGGGAAGAAGCGGAGGCGGACGGGAATCGAACCCGCCCACCGAGGGTCACTCGGCGCACCGGTTTTGAAGACCGGGAGGGACACCAGTCCCCGTTCGCCTCCAGGAGCGGCAATGGTAGGTCACCGGCCCCCGAGGTCCGGACCGGCGCAAAGAACCTCTTTTACAGGTATTCGGGACCGCTGACGAAATGTAGGGTTACAGGAGGACGTTCGGATCAGTAACTAGAAGTATTAGTCCCATCGGTACGGCCAGAACGACTCAGATAGGCCATTGTCCCTCCAAATCGGGGCAAATACCCTGAGGGCGGCATCCAGCCCTCCGAGTCGGGCCGTATTACATAAGATGGGAACCGGGTGGAAACAGGGGACTCTATGGGAAAAAGTGGCACCAAAGTAGCTCCGGAGATGCTGGAGCTCGAGAATCTCGACGATCGAGATCTCGTGCTGGCGGTGCGGAACGGAGACGAGCGCTGTCTCGAGGTCATCCTCGCCCGGTACCGTAACTTCGCCCGCTCCAAGGCCCGCTCTTATTTTCTCGCCGGCTCCGATAAGGAAGACGTCGTCCAGGAAGGCATGATCGGCCTGTTCAAGGCGATCCGTGACTTCGACCTCGACCAGGAGACGCCGTTCAGGGCCTTCGCCGAGCTCTGCATCTCCCGCCAGATCCTCACCGCGATCAAGACCGCCAACCGCCACAAGCATCAGCCGCTCAACTCCTCGGTGTCGCTCGACGCCCCCGCCTATGGGGACGACGTCAGCTCGACTGTGGGCGACGGCATCATGGCCCCGGTGATGATCTCCGATCCCGCCGAGCTCGTCATCTCGTCGCAGGAGATCGAGGCGATCCGGGACTCCATGTCCGAGAACCTCACCCAGCTCGAAGGGGATGTCCTTCGCCTCTACATGGACGGGAAGTCCTACGAAGAGATCGCCGGCGTGCTCGGCAATCACGTCAAGTCGATCGACAACGCCCTCCAGCGCATCAAACGCAAGCTGCAACGCCACCTCGACCAGCGCAACGCCGTCGCCTGACATCCCGTCGCGAGCGTAGGTTTGGGGCATGACCGAAGCCCTTCACGAACATGCCCACATCGACTTGCAAGAACCCGTTCTCATTGCCGCGTTCAGAGGGTGGAACGACGCGGGTGACGCGGCCTCCTTCGCGGCTCAGCATCTCGGCCGGGTCTGGAAGGCCAAGCGCGTCGCGTCGATCGATCCCGAGGAGTTCTACGACTTCCAGGCAGTGCGACCCCAAGTCCGCCTGGTAGACGGCGAGACGCGCGAGATCATGTGGCCGACGAACGAGTTCTTCGCGGCCACGCTCGATGGCGTACCCAACGACGCCCTGATCCTGGTCGGCACCGAGCCCAACGTCAGATGGCGATCTTTTTCCGACGTTGTCCTCGAGGTCGCCCGGCGTTTCGAGGTCGGGCTCGTCATCACGCTCGGCGCGCTGCTCGCCGACGTCCCTCATTCGCGCCCCGTCCCCATCACCGGAACCGCCGTCGATCCCGAGCTCGTGCGGCGGCTGGGCCTGAACCGCTCTCGTTACGAAGGGCCGACCGGGATCGTCGGCGTCCTGCACAGTGCGTTCGCGGACACCGGGATCGACTGTGCCAGCCTGTGGGCCGCGGTCCCTCACTACCTCGCGGTGTCGCCCAACCCCAAGGCCGCGTTGGCCCTGGTCGACAAGGCCACCAGGCTCATCGGCGCGGCGGCCGACACCGATGACCTCGAGCGTGCGGCCGACGCCTACGAACAGCAAGTGTCGGAGATGGTCGCGACCGACGAGGACGTGCAGAGCTACGTCCGGCTGCTCGAAGAACGCATGGACGAGAACGTGCGCACCGAGATCGATCCTGCGGAGATCTCGAGCGGCGACGACCTCGCCGCCGAGCTCGAGAGGTTCCTCCAGGATCGGGGCAGCGAGGACTGAGCGGTCAGCCGGTCGGCCAGTCCGGCTTCCTCTCCTCGACCTCGGGCCAGTCCGAGGATCCTTCGTCGTCTTCGCCGAGGACCTCGCCGAGATCGCGCTTGCCGGAGATGTCTCCCGCCGCCGACAAGAGATCCTCGATCGACTTGCGCGGCTTACCCTCGAGCCGGAGCCGGAGGGCCGCGAGGACGTCGGCGTGATGGTCGGCGAGCCCCTCGGTGCGGTCGATCTCGGCGAGCGCGTCGGCCGCCTGCTGGATCAGCTTGCGATCGTCGCGTTCCTGCGCCCGCAGGCGGGCAAGCTCGTCGTCGGTCATCACGCCGATGCTAGCGCGATCCGTTCGGTCTGCTCTCTGCGATGCCGGGCGAACAGCAGAAACGCGATGGCCGCGATCACTACCGTTACGAGAATCAGGACTAGCGTCGGCGACACTTCTCGGAACGCGCGCGCCAAGCCGTAGCCCATCAGCATGCAAGAGGGCCACGTGAAGATCCACGCCAGCACGACCTGACCGGCGACGCCCCAGCGCACTGCGGAGAGCCGTTCGGTCGCGCCGACCCCCATGATCGCCGAACCAATCGCATGCGTCGTGGACACCGGGATGCCGAGGACCCCGGCCCCCGTTATCACCGCCGCCGCCCCCGTCTCGGCGGCAAAACCGTGCACCGGTTCGAGCTTCGTAAGACGCAGCCCCATCGTGCGAATCACGCGCCACCCCCCCACAGAGGTTCCGAGCCCCATGACGACGGCGGCCGAGACGATGACCCACGTCGGGATCTCGAACTCGGGGGGGACCCCGGCGGCGGTTCCGCCGTGCTCGTTGATCAAGACTGCGAGCGTGATGATGCCCATCGTCTTCTGCGCGTCGTTGAGCCCGTGGCTGTAAGCCATGAACGCGGCCGACACGATCTGCGCCTTGCCGAAGAACCGGCGTACGAAGGTCGGCCGGACCTTTGAGAAGGTCCAGAAGATCGCAACCATCAGGAACAGCGCCAGAAAGAAGCCGCCGACAGGTGAGGTGACGAGTCCGATGAGCGCCTTGCTCGTCCCGGCCCACTCGAGCCCGTTGAGCCCCCCCGCCGCGAAACCGGCGCCGAGAAGGGCCGCGATGAGCGCGTGCGACTCGCTCGAGGGCAGCCCGAAGTACTGCGCACCCAACGCCCAGATCGTCGCGGCGAGAGCCGCAGCCCCGATCGTGTTGAGAGTTACGAGATCGAGATCGACGATGCCCGATGCGATCGTCTTCGCGACCGCGGTGCCGGACAGCGCGCCGACGAGGTTGAGGACTGCGGCCATGCCCACGGCCGGAAGTGGCCGCAAGACTCGCGTCGACACGACGGTCGCGATCGAGTTGGGGGCATCGGTCCATCCGTTCGCGAACTCGAATAGGTACGCGATCAGAAGAACGAGCCAGAGTTCCATCTACCCTTGCTTGAGAACGATGCTTTCCACCGTGTTGGCGACGTCCTCGAGCTTGTCGATGGCCTGCTCGATCTCTTCAATGATGTCCTTCCATTTGAGGACATCCATCGCCTTGTAGTCGCCGCTGAACAACTCGGCGATGGTGCGCCGGTAGAAGCGGTCGCCCTCGTTCTCGAGACGGTTGATCTCGACCCAGTACTCCTCCATGTGCTTCATCTTCCTCAGGCCGGGCATGGCTGCGGCGGTCTTCTCGGCCGCGGTGTGAAGCGTCTCGGTTAACGCGACCATCTGGGGCAACGGTCTCTCGATCTTGTGGAGTTGCAGGAACTCGGCGGTCGCCTCGACGTGATCGAGGACGTCGTCGAGTCTCGACGCGAGACGGTAGATGTCCTCGCGGTCGAAAGGCGTCACGAACGTGGTGTTGAGCCGGCGCATGACCTCGTGGGTGAGCTCGTCGCCCTCGTGCTCGGTGTCGAGGATGCGACCGGTCTTGCGGTCGAGGTCGGAGTAGTCCTTGAGCAGATCGAGGAGCTGGGCGGCACCGTGAGCGACCTTTTGGGCGAGTTCTTCGAAGAGATCGAAGAACGACTCCTCGCGCGGAATCAGCCTCAGTCGTGCCATGACGCCACGCAGGATATACCGGGCCGAGCTACCTGATGTGGTCGAGCACGATCGCCGTGTAGAAGGCCGACATGAACGTGTTCTCGGTCCCCTTCTCGAGGTTCTCGCGGCCCCCGGCGACGAGCTCCATGAACGGCACCGTGTCCCACGCCTGGTGGTAGCCGGGATAGTCGAGCGCGGTCCTCATGCCGGTCCACCGCATGGTGAACCACCCTTGCCGGGCGAAGTTCTGCTCGTCGGAGTTGCGGATGTTGACCCCGCACGAACACACGTGCGGCGTGCCGCCGATGGGCCACCTCTGGCTGAGGCCGCCCTCGCCGTCGCCCTCGGGCGCCTTCATGAAATCGAAGTTGACGTGCTTGATGATCGGGACGGCGAGCTCCGCGTCCTCGGGGGCGGGCCCGTGGTAGATGCAGATGCAGTAGTTCGCCGGCCACCCGATCCCGACCATGTCGAAGCCGAGCCCGGCATGGATCTTCTGACCCTGTTTCTTGAGGCTCTCGGCGTAGGCGCGCGACGCAAGCAACCCGTTCTCCTCGCAGTCGAACCACAGGAGCGCGATCGAGTAGTTCGTCTCGATCTTCTTGAACGCCTTGCCGAAGAAGCGGATCATGTTGGTCCCCGAGCCGTCGTCGTAGGCGCCCTGGATCGTGAAGCCGCCGCCGGCGACGATGTCGTAGTGGGCGATGAAGGCGATCCACTCGTTGGGCTTCCTCGTCCCTCTCTTAACCGACTGCACCACCTTGCACGTGCGTGAGGGCGTGCCGAGTCCCTCGAACTCGAGGATGCGCGTCTTGAAGCCGTTCTTTTTCGCTTCCTTGGCGAGGAACTCCGCCGCGGCGTTGTTGTTCGGCATGCCGTTGTGGCGCATCGGGAACCTCGTCACGAAATCCTCGAGGCCCTCGATGATCTCCGCCCCGGAGATCTTGGGATCGGGGGCCTTTCTGAGGTCGAAGAAGCGAGGGTTGCCCCTGCCCTTCTGGGCGGTCGCCGGGGCGGGGCCGAACCCGACGGGAAGCCCCAGCGCGAGCGCGAGCAGGACGACGCCGGCCCGCACGGTTCGAGATCCCATCTGGCGCCTCCCCCTATCGACTCGACTCCCCAGAGACACTTTCGCCACCTCTGGGCGCGCTCCTCCCCCGGAGGTGGGAGGAACCGGGCGTTACCTGTCAAATCCTTCTCTTAGCGGACAGGCTTCGCTCACACAAGACCAGGGGGTGTTCGGTGATGAGGCTCAAGACGATTCTCGCCGCCGCGACGGTGGTTGCTGTGGCGCTGGCGCTGGTGGTTCCGGCCGGCACGGCCGGGGCCCAGGGAAAGAAAGGGAAGGCCAAGGTCGTCGGAGAAGATCCGGCCGATGACTGGGGCGAAGCGGTCGATCCGAACATCCACCCGCTCGGCACCGCGCTCGGCCAAGACCTCGTCGAGGCCTCGATCGGTATGGCCGACAAGAAGACGGTCAACTTCGTCATAACGCTGCAAAGCCTGCCTCCCAATGGAGGGACCCCCGAGATCACCCGATACATCTGGGACTTCAACGTCGACGGCGAGTTCACCGAGCTCGACGGCAAGTACACGAACTACAGCCGCGGCGCCTGCGACCCGACGTCGGGCCAGTGCCCGCCGCCGCGCGACCCGGGCCTGTTCCCGTTCTTCGTGCGGGGCAACTGCGGCGCGGTGGGAAGCGTGACGGTGTGCGAGGAGCTCGGCCTGGTCGAAGCGGTCTTCGACGCCGCCGAGGCAACGATCACGATCCCGGTGCCGCTCAAGCTCATCAACGCCAAGCCCGGATCAAAGATCGAGCCCGGGACCAACCTGTTCGGCGGATCGATAGCGGCGGTGCCGTCCGCATTGTTTTCAAGCACGGGCATGCCTTTGGACTCGATGATCGTGACCGAGACGTTCAAGGTCCCCGGCAAGAAGAAGTGATGAGAACCCGAACGCTCGTCGCGATTCTCTCGGCGGCGCTCGTCGCGGCGACGTTCGGCGCGCCATCCGGCTACGCCGCCGATCAGGGCAAGAAGAAAAAGCCAGGGTCGGTGGTCGTGGCCGAAGATCCAGCCGGGGACTGGGGCGCAAATCAGGATGCCGCGCTCGCGCCGGCCGGTGATGCCGCGGGCATGGACCTCATCGAGGCTTCCATCGGTATGGCGGACAAGAAGACGGTCGAGTTTACGATCAAGGTCAACAACCTTCCCCCGGCGGGCGGGGTCCCAGAATTCGTCCGCTACCTCTGGGAGATCACGGTAGACGGCGAGCTCGTGGAGTTCGACGGCAAGTTCACGAACTTCAGCCGGGGTGCCTGCGATCCGACTTCCGGTCAGTGCCCTCCGCCGCGCAACCCGGGCCTGTATCCGTTCATCGTGCGGGGGAATTGCACGACGACCCAGAACCTGACGACGTGCGAGGAGCTGGGTATCGTCGAGGCAACATTCGATGCAGCCCAAGGGACCATTGCCTTTTCCGTGCCTCTGAAGCTGATCAACGCCAAGCCCGGGTCGAAGATAGCCGCCGGGAGCACCGACTTCAGCACCCTGTGCGGGGGTCCGATCATCGCCATCCCATCAGCGTTCCTTAGCTTCTGCCCGAGCTTCCCCGTCGACGCGATGCAGATGACCAAGACGTTCAAGGTCCCCGGCAAGAAGTAGTGGCAGGAGGGGGGCATCTGCCGTCGAACCTCGACTTCATCCGCTCTCTACTAAGGAAAGGCATTTGATGAGGACCAAGACATGGCTCTCGATCGCTCTGGCGGTCCTGGTCGCTGCGACGCTTCTCTCGCCGGCGAGCTTCGCCCAAGGCAAGAAGAAGGGCAAGAAGAAGTCCGGCCCGGTCGTGGTCGGCAAGGACGCCGCCGGTGACTGGGGCGCCAACGTCGACCCCGCGCTCGCGCCGCTCGGCGACGTGCTCGGTCAAGACCTCGTAGAGGCGACGGTCGCGATGGACGGAAAGGACACGGTCAACTTCGTGTTCAAGCTCAACGCCCTGCCCCCCACCGGTGGGGTACCGGAATTCAGCCGTTACATCTGGGGCATGGAGATCGACGGCAACTACCTCGAGATCGACGGGAAGTTCACCAACTACAGCCGCGGCGCATGCGATCCGACATCGGGTCAATGCCCGCCGCCGCGCGACCCGGGCACATCCCCGTTCCTAGTGCGCGGTAACTGCACGACGACTCAGAACATCACGACGTGCGAGGAGCTCGGGGTCGTGCAGGCGACCTTTGACGGGGGTGCCGGAACGATCACGGTCCCGCTCACGTTCGAGCTCATGGGAGCGAAGCCGGGATCGAAGATCACGCCGGTGATGAGTGACTTCACCAGTCTGCTGGGTGGCGCGATCGCGACGATCCCCTCGGCCTTCATCAGCAACACGGCGATGCCGGCCGATGCCATCCAGGCGACCGGCGTGTTCGTCGTGCCGCGCGGAAAGAAGTAGCGATGAGAGCCGGGGCGCTCGCCGCGATTCTCTCGGCGGTGCTCGTCGCGGCGACGTTCGGCTCGCCATCGGGCTATGCCGCCGACCAGGGCAAGAAGAAGAAAGGGGCGATGGTCGTCGGGGAGGATCCCGCCGGGGACTGGGGCGAGAACGCCGATCCCACACTGGGTCCGCTCGGCGATCCGCTCGGGCAGGATCTCGTCGCCGCGTCGATCGAGATGGCGGACAAGAAGACCGTCAACTTCATCATCGGGCTCAACGCGCTGCCCCCGAACGGGGGCATGCCCGAGTTCAGTCGCTACAAGTGGAGCTTTCTCGTCGACGGTGAATACGTCGAGCTCGACGGCAAGTACACGAACTACTCGCGCGGCGCGTGCGATCCGACGTCGGGCCAGTGTCCGCCACCGCGTGATCCCGGCCTGCATCCGTTCCTCGTACGGGGGAACTGCGGCGACGTCGGGGGCGTGACGACGTGCGAGGAGCTCGGGACCGTCCAGGCGACCTTCGACGCCGCGAGCGCCACGATCACCGTGCCGACTCCGCTCGATCTCATCGGCGCCAAGAAACGATCGAAGATCGCTCCCGGAACGACGGTGTTCGGCGGCTCGCTGTACGCCGCGCCGTCGGTGCTGCTCACGAACAACAGCATGCCCCTGGACACGATGGTGGTGACCAAGACGTTCCGCGTGCCCAGGTGAGCGAGCAGGAGCCCTCGGCTCGGCGGCGAATCACTAAGACGACCCACCGTAGGAAGGAGTGACGCCTGTGACGCGTCGGTTCATGAGATTGATCGCAATTGCGGCGGCCCTGGGCCTGGTTGCCGGGGGGGCCGCGTCGGCGCGCCAGCCTCGGTCGAACTCCCTCCAGGGTGAGGGCGAGGGCCTCAAGCTCATCAAGAACATCCCCTGGGGCACGGGGACCGACATGGAAGTCGTGACCATCAAAGGCCGCGACTACCTGATCGGCACCTCGCGTGAGGCCGCGAACGAGGGGGGCGGCGTCCACATCGTCGACGTCACCAATCCCGCCAAGGCCAAGGAGATCGCGGTCCTGCCGTGCGTCCTCAGCCAGGGCGACATCCAGATCTCGCACGACAAGAAGACCGTGTTGATGGCGGCCGACTCGGCCGGCGGCCCCGACGGCTGCACGGGAATAGGCAAGCTCGGCTTCATGACCATCGACATCAGCAATATCCGCAAGCCGAGAGCGGTCGGCTTCGCCGAGATCCCGCGCGGCTCGCACAACATCACCGCGCACCCGAAGAAGCCGTTCGTCTACAACTCGGATTCCGAGCTCACGGTGAACGGCGAGATCCAGATCTGGTCGATCAAGAACCCGCGCAAGCCCAAGCTCGTCAACACGGTGCCGAGCCAGCCGCACAGCCCGCACGACATCAGCTTCAACAAGAAGGGCGACATGGCGGTGACCGCGGCGATCAGTCATTTCGACCTGTTCGACACTTCGGACCCGGCCAATCCCGAGCTGCTCTTCACGAGCCAGTGCCCGGGGTGCTCGATCACGCACGACGCCAAGTTCACGCCGGACGGCACGCACCTGTTTATAGGCGACGAGGGCGGCGGCGGCGCTCCCTACCCGTGCCCGGGCGGCGCGCTCTACGCGTACCAGATGCAGGGAACGACTCCCGTGCTGACCGGCGCATACGAGCCTGGTGAGGTCGCCGCGACTTCGGCCGGACCGGGGGCCTGCACGGCACACGTGTTCGAGATCACGCCGGACTCCAAGCGCATGGCGATCTCGTGGTACACGGCCGGAACCCGGTACCTGGACATCTCCAACCCGGCCGGCCCGACATTCGGTCCCGCCGGTACGGGCATCCAGGAGCTCGGGTGGTTCATCCCCGAGGGCGCGGACTCGTGGTCGTCGAAGTTCTCGACCAACGGCAAGTACATCTTCTCGAACGACATCGTCCGCGGCCTAGACATCTACAAGATCACCGCCGAAGAGTAGGCCTTCCCACAGCGACGGCGGGCTGAGAAAGCCCCGGGGCCTCCCTTCCCGGCCCCGGGGTTTTCGCGTCCGGGGCGATTTGAACCTTTTCATCCGGTCCGTCACCACACTCTGAAACTAGTTACTTGGAAGTACGCGTGCCATCGTCCCCAATGCCCCTTTTAGGGGGCTGGACTGACCCCTCAAGCGCCTGCCAGAATTTGCCGATAGTCACTTGGGACTAGCCAGAACGACCTACGCGGGGGATCGAGTACGTGACCGCATTGCCCAGACGACTCGCCGGACGCAAGCGCAAGATCGCCGAGTTCGAGAGCTTTCAACAGGTGATCGACACGCTCATCGCGACCGTCAACGATCACGACACCTACACCGGCGGTCACTCGCGCCGGGTCGCCGACTTCGTCACCCACCTCGCCCGGCTGATGGACCTGCACCCGCACCAGATCGCGCTCAGCCGCCAGGCCGGGTTCGTGCACGACGTCGGCAAGATCGGGATCCCCGACAAGATCCTCAAGAAGAAAGAGCCCCTCACCGACGAGGAGTTCCACCTCATCCGGCTCCACCCGATCCTGGGGGCGAGCATCCTGTCGCGAATGCCCGGCATGGAGGCGATCATCCCGATCGTGCTCCACCACCACGAGCGCTGGGACGGCGGCGGGTACCCGAGCGGACTCGCCGGGACGGACATCCCGCTCGAGGCCCGCATCATCTTCGTCGCCGACGCCTTCGACGCGATGACGACCGACCGGCCCTACGGCCGGGTGCTGTCCACCGAAGAGGCCCTCGCCGAGGTGCGCGAGGGCGCCGACGGTCAGTTCGACCCGAGCGTCGCTGTGGCGATGCAAGAGGCCTTCGGGCTGGGCTTGCTCGAGGACGGCCCGGAGGCGGCCCCTGTCCCGGCCCCCGACCTCGCCCGCTACAGCCTCGCCCTCTAACCCCCCACGCTCCAACCGTGCCTTTGTGCACCATATGAGCCGGGAGGCGGCACGCCGGTTGCGCAAAGGCGCATTTGTGCTCGGAACCCGAGGCGGGAGAGCGCGAAGAAACTTGCGCTTGCTGCCGGCGCTCGTCACAGCGTCCTACTTTTCTGGGCCCCACTCTTGAGCCATGACGTTCGACAGCCGGGCCGACCGGGAATGTCGGAGGATCGCCCAGGAGCAATATGGTGTCCTCTCTTTAGAACAGGCACTGGCCGCGGGATTAACCAAGAGCGGCATACGCCGACGTAAGCAGTCTGGCCTTTGGGAAGTCGGCTTGCCGGGAACGCTCCTCTTCACCACGGCTCCAGAGTCTTGGCTACGGCGGGTCATGACTGGCGTCCTCCACGCGGGGCCCTGTGCCGTGGCCGGCGGGAGGACTGCCGGAGGGCTCCTCGGCCTGGACGGCATCCCGCGCAGGGAGATAGAGGTGCTGTTCGTGGACGGACGGAGGCGCCGGCGCCCGACCGGGATCATCGTTCACCGCACCGTCCACCTCGAAGATCGAGACGTGGTCTACTGTGCCGGCATCCCAACCGCCTCCCCGGCCCGCACCCTCCTCGATCTCGGAGCAATGGTGGGCGAGAAAACGCTGCGCAGGGCCGCGATTTCCGCGATCGATAAGAAGCTTGTGACGGTTTCCCAGCTCAATGACGTATTACAGCGGTACGGCAAGCCAGGCCGACCGGGGACGGCGGCTCTTCGTCGCGTTACCAGGCGGCTCGCAGGGGAAGGGGTCCTCACCGACAGCGAACTCGAGGACCGTGTGCTTGAGGTCATCCGCAACGAGGGCCTTCCCGAACCGAAGCGGCACTACGATATTCACGTCGGTGACTTCCGGATCGGGGAGGTCGACTTCGCGTATCCGACCCTTAAGCTAGCGATAGAGGCCGACGGCTACGAATTCCACTCGTCGAAGCCTGATTTCTACCGGGACCGCCACCGCTGGAACTCATTCGTCGCGGCAGGCTGGAGGCTTCTGTGGTTCACCCACGATGACGCCGAACGGCCCCGGCACTTTCTCCAGACGCTGGCGGCCCTTCTCTAGGCGCTCCTCTCGTAACTCTGTGCAACATATGAGCCGGGAAGCGACCCGTATGTTGCACAGAGTGCCGCTGGGGGCGGGGAGAATGGCGGCGTGGTCGATGCGCTCATGGTCTCGTCCTCCTTCCTCCCGGGCCGCGGCGGGATCGAGTCCTTTCTTGCCGAGCTGTGCGCCGAGCTGAGCCCCCGGCTCGCGGTCCTCGCCCCCGCGCGGCGTGACGGCAGACCCATCCCCGCCAGCCTTCCCTACGAGACGACTGGGTACCCGGGAGCGATGCTCCTGCCCACCCGGCCAATCGCCCGAGCGATCGAGCGCGAGGCCCACCGGCACCAGACCGACCGCATCCTGTTCGGCACCCCGTGGCCGCTCGCCCTCGTCGGCCCCCGTCTTCGCCGCCGCGGCCTGCGCTACGCGGTCGTCGTCCACGCCGCCGAGGTGCTCGTCCCGTCGGCGGTCCCGGGGATCGCCTCGCTCCTCGCCCGAGCCCTCGCGGGGGCCGATGTCCTCCTCCCGGTGAGCCAGTTCACCGCCTCACGGGTCGAACGCCTGCTCGAGCGCCACAAGCGCCCAGTGCCCCCCACCCGCGTCCTGCGGGCCCGGGTCGATGTCGACCGGTTCCACCCCGGCATCGACACGAGCGCGGCCCGCGCCCGGCTCGGGCTCGCCGACGAGAGCCCCGTGGTCCTGTGCTTGGGGCGGCTCGTCAAGCGAAAGGGGGTCGACCGCCTGATCGACGCGCTCGACGCGCTCAACGAACGCGTGCCCGGCGTCGTCCTCGTCGTGGCGGGGACCGGCCCGGAGGAAAGAAAACTGAGGGCCCGGGCGAGCAACAAGAACGCCCGGGTCGTGTTCGCCGGCCGGGTCCCCGACGAGGACGCGCCGGCGACCTACGCGCTCGCCGACGTGTTCGCCTTGCCGGTCGTCGATCGCTATCGGGGGCTCGAGGTCGAGGGGCTCGGCGTCGTGCTGCTCGAGGCATCGGCCTGCGGCGTCCCCTGCGTCACCGGCCGCTCGGGGGGGACGCCCGAGGCGGTCGTGGACGGCGTCACCGGCTTCGTCGTCGACGCGTCCGACCGGGACCGCCTCGCCGACCGCATCGCGTGGCTGCTCGAGCACCCCGACGAGGCGACAGTCATGGGGGCGGCGGGCCGGGCCCACGTCGCCGAGGAGTTCACCGGGCCCCCCGTCGCGCTCACGACCTGGCTCGACGGGCGGTGACGCTCGTGCCGTATCGGTCGTAGCATCGAAGGACGACGGTCTTCGAGCAAGGGAGGATCGATGCAGCTCAAAGTGTCCTCACCGGGTCATGACCTCAAGGACAGCGATATCGATCGCATCCAGAAAGACCTCGAAAAGCTCGATCGGAGACTCGAGAAGGTCGACGAGTTCTACGTCGAATGCCGGATCAACGGGACCGACTCGGCCGCCCCCGGATACAACGTCCTCCTCGAACTCGAGTACCGCAGGAACCACTTGCGGGCCAAAGCCGAGAACGCGGACATGGGTCAGGCCGTGCGAGAGGCGCGCGACGACCTCATCCGTCAGATAAACGATCGCAAGCGAGGCGGCCACTCGTCCTTCGCGAAACGGAGATGAACCGGCGGGAGGCGGCGCAACCGCGCCGCGACCGCCGCGAGGACATCCTTCGAGCGAGCCTCCAGCTCTTCGCCGAGAAGGGATTCCACGGCACCTCGATGCGTGACATCGCGCGCGAGGCGGACATCACCGAGGGGCTCATCTATCACTACTTCGCCGGCAAGCGCGATCTCTTCCGCGCGA
Organism: Actinomycetota bacterium; assembly: GCA_050694275.1. Taxonomy (GTDB): domain Bacteria; phylum Actinomycetota; class CADDZG01; order CADDZG01; family WHSQ01; genus JBOGXF01. Next base: position 19,714 of record JBOGXF010000153.1, read on the forward strand.
TCATCGACGAGCACTCCTTCCTCCCTCTCTTGCGCACCCTGCCGGACCTCGCGGGGCAGCTCGATCTCAGGGGGCTGCTCATCGTGCTGGCGCGCGGGTTCTTCGACGTGCTTCGCCAGAACACCCAGCTCACCCGGCTCCTGCTGCAAGAGGTCCAGGTCTTCCCCGAGGAGAAGGAAGCGTTCTTCGCCGACGCGGTCGGAGAATCGATCGCCGAGCTCGCCCAGATTCTCGACGACCGGATGACCGAGAGAGTGCGCGCGCAAGTCGATCCTCAGGTCGCGGCCCGGTTGTTCTTCAACGCGTTGCTCGCGTTCTTCGTCGAGCAAGAGATCCTCGGAGGAAAGCACATGCTCCCCTCGGACGAGACCGTTTACGTCGAGCACCTCGTCGACATGTTCGTGAAACGCCTCGGGCCCGGCAAACCGAAGTCCGCCGGGCCCAGGCTCGTGCGTTCCTAGACTTTGACCTGGGCGAGGATCCCTTCGACCGCGGTCCCCAGGGCCGTGCGCCACTCGCTCGTGGGCAGGCCCTCCAGGGTCTTCTGAGCCGCCCTGCCGTAGGACGCGGCGAGATCGTGAGCCCCCTCGAGCGCCCGCGTGCGCTCGAGCACCTCGAGCACCGAGTCGAGGTCGCGGTGCCCGTCGGCGAGCCGCTCGGCCAGGCCCTCGTCGCGGGCACAGGCGAGCAGCACCGGGGCGGTGAACACCCCCTCCTTGAGGTCGGTGCCCGGAACCTTCCCGGTGATCCGCTCGTCGCCGACGAGATCCAACAGGTCGTCGATTACCTGGAAGGCGAGCCCGAGGTTCTCTCCGTACTCGACCAGAGCGGCGCGCGCGGCCCCGTCGGCTCCGGCGGTCGCGGCCCCCAGTTCGCACGCGGCCCGGAACAGCGCGCCGGTCTTGAGGCGGATCGTGTCGAGGTAGTCGTCGACCGGCCGCCGGGGATCGTCGAGCGATGCGGTCTCGACGATCTGGCCCTCGCACACCTCGCCGATGGCCCGGGCGAGGATGCCGGGGACGTCGCCGCCGGCCTCGGCCCCCAGCGCGCACCCGCACGCAAAGAGGTAGTCGCCGGCGAGGACCGCGACCTCGACGCCCCACTTCGCGTGGGTCGTCGGCGCGCCCCGCCGGGTCTCGGTCTCGTCGATGACGTCGTCGTGATAGAGCGTCGCCAGATGCACGAGCTCGGCCGCGGCCGCGGCAAGATCGGTCTCTGGACGTCCCGGCTCGCCGGCGCGTGACGTCAGCAGCACGAGGGCCGGGCGCAGGCGCTTGCCCCCGGCCTTGATGAGGTGAAGCGCCGCCTCGCTGACGAGCGGATGGGCGGACCGGCCGGCCCGTGCGAGGAGCAGCTCCTCGACCCGGATGAGATCGTCCGCGAGCCAGGACGGGCCGAAAACCACTACTCGCCCACGACCTGGATGCAGTAGCGGCGCAGGCGTGAGCAGTCGAGCTCGACGAACAACACCCTCTGCCCCTCGCCGAGCGCGACCCGGCCGTCGACGATCGGGATGGTCGCGGATGCGCTGCCGGCGAACATGTGAAAGAGATGGGCGGGAGCGTTGGGCCGCTCGTCCTCGACGAGGTTCTCCGTGCGGATCCCGAGGTCGTCGTGGGCGTAGTACTCCTCGCTGGGGGCGATGAGCTCCATCTCGCGCGCCAGCATCTCGGAGGCCCGCGACCCGTTTGTGCCGAACATGACACAGCAGGTCGTGTGCGGCGAGAACACCAGGAGGCTGCCCCGGGCGACGCCGGCGGCCCTCGCCGTCTCGACGATCTCATCGGTGATGTCAATCGCGTCGAGCCGGCCGCCGGTCTTGATCTCGAACTCCTCGTAGAGGATCACAACGCCCCATTCTGTCGCACACGATCCGACCGGCCGTTGGGCGTCCGTTAGGGGCCTCTGAACGCCCGTTCAACCACCCAACGGGCGCCCAAGCGGGGCGAGCAAGACGGCGCAGGAGTTACGCCCGCACCGGCGAAACGTAGACACATGAGAGATGGGCAGGCGGGCGGTGCCGCGACCGATCGCGACCTCGTCCAGGCGTTCCAGGGCGGCGACGACGACGCCTACGACGAGATCTTCCACCGCTACTCCGAGCGCGTCCGCTGGGTGTGCCGCCGGCTGCTCATCAACCCCCAGGACGCCGAGGAGGCCTTCCAGGAGACCTTCCTGAAGGCCTACCAGGCCCTCCCCAGGTTCAACGGTCGCTACCAGCTCGGCGCGTGGCTCAACCGCATCGCCACCAACGTGTGCGTCGACGAGATGCGCGTGCGCGGCCGCACGTCGTTCGCGGCCGTCCCGGCCGACGAGCACAGCGTCGACGTCACCCGGGGGCCGGAAGACATTGTCGCCGGCGAGCGCGTGCAACTCGACGAGACGTTCGGCGAGCTTCATCCGCTTCACGCGAGCGCGTTGATGATGCGCGCGCACGAGGGGCTGTCGCACCGCGAGATCGCTACCCGGCTCGCGATGTCGCCCGATCAGGTGAAGGCGCTGCTGCATCGCGCGCGCCGGTCGTTCCGCCGCGCGTGGGAGAAGGCCGAGGCCGGGCTCATGGCCCCCGTTCTCTTGATACGCGAGATGTTCGGTCGCCGGGCGCAGGACGCATCCGAGGCCGGGGCCCACGCCCCGAACATCGCTGCGGTCGGGGGATCGGGAAGCATCCTCGTCGTCGAGCGGGTTGCGGCCGCTAGCGTGATCGTCGCGGCCGCGTTGTCGGGATTGTCGACCGCGCCGCCGACCGAGACCGCGCCGACTCCAGCCGTTCCGGGCATCAGCGCGGAGTCACCCGAAGCGCGCGACGCCTTGCCGGGCCCCCTCATCTCCGCCGTCTCGGCCGGCGCAGCCGCCTCGGCCACCAACGACCAGAACCAGGCGCTCGCCGCGGTCGAGGAGATCGTCGAAGAGGTCGACGACGCGGTGGAGCCCCCGAACGAACCGCGGGAAGACGAACCCGAGGACGACGAGAACGAGGGCACGGCCCTGGGCAACCCGGGGGCGGCCGAGAAGAAGGTCATGCGTGAGGTAAGGCGCGTGCTGGAGAAGCTCCCGAAACAGCAGTAACACCCCGCCCGGCCCGCATTGCCCCATAATCCTAGGGATGGCACCGTCCACCGGCGTTCCGCAACCGCCTCCGGCGCCGCCGTCGTTCCTCGACGGCGACGAGTTCTCGACCCTGTGCGAGATCGAACCGTCCCGCCGTCCCGACATCGAGCGCGTGCGCGAGCAGATCGAAGTGCTCCGACCGGTGTGCGACGCGTTTCTCATTCCCGACAACCACCTCGGCCGGGCGACGGTGTCGAGCGTCGCGGTCGCGCACGAGGTCGCGTACATGGGCGGAAGATCGATCGCGTGCATCAACGCGCGCGACCGAAACATCCTCGGGTTCCGTCGCGACCTCTTGACCGCGGCCGCATACGGTGTCGACCACTTCCTGTTCGTCTACGGCGATCCCCCCAAGGAGGGTCGCCGCTCCGAGGACCTCACCGTGCGCGGGATGATCGACGAGGTCCACGCGTTCGGGACGGGTCCCCTGTTCCAGGGCTATCCCGACTTCCGGATCGGCACCGTGGCCAAGACCGGCCGGCCGCTTCAGTGGCGAACGCGCGCCGACTTCGTCTTCGTCCAGGTCACCTACTCGTTCGACCGCCTGTTTCGGTGGCGTGAGTCAATCGACTACGACGGCAAGATCTATGCCGCGGTCCTCGTGCTTGCGAGCAGCCGGATGGCTCAACGCATCAACGCATCGATCCCCGATATCCGCATCCCCCAGCGCATCATCGACAAGCTCGACGACGATCCGATGGTGGGGATCGATCTCGCGTGCGAACAGATCGAGACGCTCAAGGAGTCGGGCGCGTTCGACGGGGTGCACCTGGTGCCGGTCGGCCGCTTCCGGGAGATGGCCGCACGTCTCCCGCGCATCTCCAACAAAACCCAGTGAGCAATAAGTCGCGCTATTTCGGACATTCTGCACACTCGGCCCCGGTTCGCGCCGCCGCGAGTTGTTATAACTAGCCCACGGAGGCTACATCCGCGTAGCCCGCCAACGTGGGGAGGGGTCAATGGGGATCACCCGTCGCGCACGGACGCCCGTCATCCTGTTCGCCGTCATCGCGTTGTTCCTCGCGGCCGCACCGGCATGGTCGCATCACGAGGAGACCGCCGACGACGGCACGAAGCAGAACAACAGGCACGCGCTCCACGACTTCAGTCACGAGGACGGCGAGCCGCACCACATCGCCAAGAACGTCAACTACGGGCTCCGGCCGCTCGGGAGCATCGCTCCGGACGGCATCCAGACCGGCCGCTACACGGACATCTGGGCCGACGGCAACCACGCATACATCGGAACCTTCCAGGAGCCGACGTGCGACCGCTCGGGCGTGTTCATCGCCGACATCTCCGACCCGGCCGCGCCCACGAACGTCGCGCACATCGAGTCGCCTCCGGACACGCGCGTCAACGACGTCAAGACGATCCAGATAGACAACAAGAACTTCAGCGGGACGGTATTGATCCACACGCTCGAGCCGTGCGGGACCATCCCCGGTCTCGGCGCGACCAGGGGTCAGGGCGGAATCTCCCTCTACAACGTCACCGATCCCGCCCAGCCGGTCGCGCTCAAGCGCAACTTCCTCGACTTCGGCGTGCACAACACGTTCCCGTGGACCGTCGGAGACAACACCTACCTCATCCTCGTCGACGACGACCACCTGATCGACGTCCACATCGTCGACATCACCAAGCCGCAGAGCCCCAAGCTGATCTCGTCGACCGGGCTCCCGGAGTGGCCCGACGCGCAGGACGATCAGTCCGAGGGCATGGGCGCGTTCGCCGCGTCGTTCAACCACGACGTCTGGGTGCAGGAGATCGGCGCGCAGCACGTCGCGCTCATCTCGTACTGGGACGCGGGGTGGGTGAAGCTCGATGTCAGCGATCCGTCGAACCCGACGTTCATCGATGACTCGACCTATCCCGACCCGGATCCGATCTCGGGCGTCTCGCCGCCCGAAGGCAACGCGCACGCCGGCGTGTTCGACGCGACCGGCACTCGCATCTACGCGGGCGACGAGGACTTCGATCCGTTCCGTATCGTCGCCACGATCACCTCGGGGCCGTTCACCGGCGAGGAGTTCTCCGCGGCCCAGGGAAGCGATACGCCGCAGATCGGGCCCGACGTCGAGTCGCTGACGGGGCCGACTCGGTTCGTCGGCCTGGCGTGCAGCACGCTCGGCAGCGATCTTCAGGCGCCGTCGCCCACCACCATCGCGGTCGTGGAGCGCGGGACCTGCACCTTCACCACCAAGGCCACCAACGTTGAGGCCGCAGGCTACGCGGGGACGATCGTGTTCAACAGCACGGACGGGAGCCCGCCGTGCGAGGCGACCGTGTCCCCGCTCGTGGAAGGCGACAAGCCCTTCTTGTTCGTCACCCGCTCGACCGGCTTCAAGATCCTCGGCATCGAGGGCTACGATCCCGACAACTGCCCCGACGGCGAGAACCCCGCGCCCCCGGCCCCCGGCACCGCGGGCCAGTCGGTCGACATCGAAGGCATCTTCGACGGGTGGGCGTACTTCCACCTCCTCGACCAGAGCACGCTTGCCGAGCTCGGCTACTACTCGCCGGCGGAGGTGTTCGATCCGGCGTTCGCCCGCGGCTTCGGCGACCTGTCGATGCACAACGTCGAGGGAGATCCCGACGTCTCGGAGCGCGGCTACATCGCGTGGTACTCGCTCGGCCTGCGTGCGTTCGAGGTGTCCCCGGGGACGTCCGTGTCTCCGCCGAGGAACCCGCGCAGGCAGAGGGCAGGAGTCAACGATTACTACTCATCCGGCGTGAAGGAGGTTGGACGGTTCATCGCCGCCGACGGCTCAAACTTCTGGGGCGTGCACGTGCACGTTCTCCCCGACGAGACGAAGCTGATCCTCGCCTCGGACCGCAACACCGGGATCCACATCTTTGAGTTCGACCCAAGCTTCTGCGACCCGAGCTGCCCGTAGTCGCGAGGTGAGTCAGATCAGCCCCGGCATCCGGGGCTGATCTGGCCGAGGTGAGGGGCTATTCGCAGCGGCGAACCCTGTCGTCCCCCTTACCGCCGAAGCAGCGGTCGCGGCCGCCGCCGCCGTTGAGGTCGTCGTTGCCGGGCCCGCCCCGCAGGGTGTCGTTGCCGCGGCCGCCCCGCAGGGTGTCGCGACCGCGGCCGCCGCGCAAGACGTCGTTGCCGCCGCCGCCTCTCAGGACGTCGTTGCCGCCCTTGCCGCGAAGGATGTCGTCGCCGCCGAAGCCACAGATGACGTCGCGGCCCGAGGTGCCCTCGAGAACATTGTCGCCGGGGCCGCCGACGATCGTGCAGTTGCCGGCCTCGACCCATTGATAGCCGGTGCTGGCGAGCGCCTCGCGCTCGCCCTGTTGGTCGGCTCCTTCCTCGGCGCCGTCGTCGGAGTCGACCCACACCTCGAACACCGAGTCACCCTCTTCGGCCGACTCGATCCCAACGACGAACCTGCCATTGCTCCCGGTCTCGCCCTCGGTGTGACGGGCGCCGCTCTCCTCGTGGAAGGATTCGTCGGTCTCGCCCTCCTGGGTGGCGTGCGGATCCTCGTCTTCGGGACCCATGTCGGGGGCCCGCCGCTCGCTGCCGCCGCCGGGAGGATCGCAGAACCCGGGATCCTCGCCCGGCCCGGTGAGGTGCATGTCGAGGTTGCGGCCGGCGATGGGCGCGCCGTCGCCGTCCCGGACGGTGACCTCGATCCCCAGGCACGACCCGATCGCGCCGCGCCCGCCCGACGGGTCGACCTCGAGCCGCGGGGTGGCGTCGAAGCCGGTGACGCGGTGGGCGTCGCCCGACTCGGGGCTCTCCCCGATCAGAGGCGCGTCACACCCGGCGATGTCATCGCAGTCGACCGCGACCGCGGCGAGGCCGGTGACCTGGTCCGGCTGGTCGCCCTCGGCGAGCGCACAGGAGCCGTTGACCTCCTGCGGGTCCTCACCGCTGCCGTCGAGCTCGAGCTCGCCGCAATCGACCCACTGGTCCGAGTCGCGCGGCTCGTTGGCCGCGGTCTTCGTGTAGAAGAAGAACGCCTTCTCGGCCCCCGCGCTCGCGGTGCCGGTCACGCCGGCGATGCCCTCGATGAACGCGACCTCATCGGTGTTGCCCGGAGCGCTGATGTCGAGCGTCTCGAACGTGTTGTCGACCTCGATGTCGCGCTCGACGCCTTCCCCGCCGGGAATCTCGGCGCGCAGGATATAGGAATCGTCGTCGATGAGGACGGTCCACAGGAACTGATAGGTATCCGAAGTTCCGACTCGCTGTGCCTGACCCACCGGCGAGAACGAAGCGCCGCCGTCCGACGAGATCTCGATGCCGATGCTCGTGGTCGTCTCCGGCACGGTCGTCGTGACGAGCACCGGGTAGAAGTTGTTCGCGTCAGTGTTGTTCGAGACATTGTCGGCGTAACCCGACGGATTCAGGAACGAGAGCGGCGGAGGTGGGGGCTCCGTCGAAGTCGGGCTCGGGCTCCCGGTGGGGGAATCGGTGGGCGTCGGGCTCTGCTGCGCGGTCGCGGTCCCCGAAAAGGAGTACGGGCCGGCGAACATGACCAGGCCGACGGCCGCGGCCACCAGGATTGCAAGCGCGGCGCGCGCCACGGCGCGCTCCTGGGTCGTCGTCCCGGAAAAGCCTCTCACTCTGTTACCTCCCTGATCTCATCGGACGGGGCCCTTGCGGCCGCGACCCGAAGGCCACGGCCGCGCGGCCTCATCACTCGCAGTTGACCTGCCGGTCCCGGCCGCGCCCGCCGCGACAGGAATCGGTGCCGGAACCGCCGTTGAGCGTGTCGTTACCTCGGCCGCCCCGGAGCGTGTCATTGCCGCGACCGCCCCGGAGATCGTCGCCGCCGCCACCACCCCGGAGGGTATCGCTCCCCCGGTTCCCCCTGAGGCTGTCGGCACCGGAACCGCCGAGGATCGCGTCGTTGCCGGCGCCGCCCGTTACGTCGTCGTTGCCCCCTCCGCCCCGGAGCGTGTCGTTGTCCGCTCCGCCGTCGATGGTGTCGTCGCCGGGGCCGCCTCTGATCGTGTCGTCTCCCTCGTCGCCGAAGATGATGTCGTTGCCGCCCCTGCCGTTGATGATGTCGTCGCCACCGTTGCCACAGATGATGTCATCGCCATCGGTGCCTTCGATGGACTCGCCCTCGTTGGTCCCTTCGATCGTGCAGACGCGCGGGTCGTCCTCGTCCGTCTCGTCGTCGTCCTCGGGCGAGGAGCAGCCATCGTCCTCGGGGTGGTCGGTCTCCCCGTCGCCGTCGTTGTCGACGCCGTCGCTGCACTCCGGGACCTGGTTGGGATCGGGAGGCTCGGGGATGGGGCAGTCGGTCTTTTCGGGCTGCTCAAGCGTCGGCGCCGGCGCCTCTTGGTCCCATCCGACGCTCGCTGCGACCGCCGGCTCCTGGCTGCAAAGGAAGTCGTCGTCGTCCTCGTCGGCCCAGAACGTGATCTGCGTCGCTCCGGCCGTAGGTGAGTGAACGGCGACCGTGAAGATTCCGAAATTGTCGTCGTCGTTGTCGGCGTTGTCCGTCTCCTCCTCGTGCTTGATATCGGGCAGTCCCGGGCGATTGTGGTCGCCCTGGAGGTCGAGCAGGACGGGGCGCTCGGCGATTCCACAGTCGAAGACCGCCTCCGTCCCCGCATGGCCCTCGTCGGGCGCCGTCGCATCATCGCCGTTGCTGAACTTCAGTTGGTCGGTCGGCCCCTCGGCATGAACATCGACGGGAATGTTCGAGATGGGGCGACCGGACTGGTCGACCACGAAGCCTTCGAAGCTGTCCGAACATCCGAAGTCGCCCTCGGAGCTATTGATCCGCTGAGTAGCGGGCTCGACGAAGATGGTGGTCGCATTCTGCGCATAGGGAAGCACGCGGACCGCGTCGCCGGCGGCGTCTCCCAAGCCGGTGGTCGACTCCTCGGTGGCGAGCGCGCCGATCGCCGTCACCGAACCCCCGCCCTGGTCGATCGACTCGAGGTTGCATACAGCGGGGGAGCTGTTCTCGACGTCACACTGCTTCCACGCAGGCTCGTCGCCCGGCGGCGTCACGGTGTAGAAGAAGAAGGCGGTCTCGAACTGCAGAGTCGGATCGCCGACCAGGAAGTCCAGCATGATGTTGGTGGCGCCGGACTTGGGGTTCGTGTAGAAACCTGCGGGGCCAGCGTTGGTTGGGTAGGTGAGATCAACCGCCGACCGGTCGGTCTGGTTGCCCTGGACGAGCACGTCGACCTCGTCTCGCGCGATTTCCTCGGCCGCTGCCCCGATCCCGCTGAACAGGAGGGCCCGCAGCGTGTACATCCCGTCGATCGCCACGTCCTGCTCGACGTCCCAATCGAACTCAAAGACGTCGTCGGCAACACGCTCGGCGGTTCCGATGGGGATCGCACCGAGTCCGGCGTCGAACTCGAACTCGACGACGGCCCCGGAGGGCGCGTTCTTAGTCCACGCGTTGAGGCGATACGTCGTCGCCTCGGGGCGCGTTTCACCATCGCCGGTGTCCTCGGCCGATATGACGGGGGGCATGCCGCTCCCGAAGAAATCGGAGGGGTTGATGAAGTGGATTGCCGGCTCCGCCTGCGCCTGGGCCACCGTCGGGGCCCCCAGGCCGACGAACGACGCACACAAGACCATTGCGCTGACGAGCCCTATGCTTCGCTTCCGACTCTTAGCCAACTTCTGGTTACCTCCTGTAGTCATTACGGCACGGCCGGGCACTGCTGCCGAGACGGCCAAATTCGCCGTTTCACTGACATAAACGAGGACGACCCCCCCTGGGTTGTGGTCACCCAGAAAATCCCTGGCCTCGTCACTCAGCGTATCCGTTTGACAACTGATCGTGATTTCCTGCCCACCACCCCGGCCTCGGTGCCCATTTCGTTGCTACCAGTGGCATATAACGCCACTCACAGCAACGAATTGCTCCTCGGGGCGGTCAGGCCTCGCATCCTCGCACGCGGTCCCGGCCCGGCCCGCCGCGGCACGTGTCGGTCCCGCCGCCGCCCCGGAGGTTGTCGCGACCCCGCCCTCCCCTCAAGGTGTCGTGGCCGCGATTGCCTTGCAAGACGTCGGGACCCCGTCCGCCCCTGATCTCATCGCGCCCCCCGCCGCCCGAGACGACGTCGCCGCCCGCCCCGGCCACGACGAGGTCGGCCCCGGGCCCGGCGAAGATCGTGTCGTCGCCCCCGAACGCCCGGATCGTGTCGTCCCCCCCGTAGGCGTGGATGACGTCGTCGCCGGGCGTCCCGAGGAGCTCGTCGTCGCCCTCGGTCCCGCAGATCGCGCCCTCGGGGCAGAGCGGGCCGTCCCCGACCCGATCGCCCGTGTCCTCGCGGATCTGCGGAAGGCGCCCGTACAGAAAGGTCCCGGGGCACTCGGTCGGCCCCCAGTCGAGATGGCCCGAGATGTTGGGGTTCTTCTTCGTCTCACCGTTCACGGGGTTGACGTAGCTCGACGAACCGCGCGGATCGATCCCGTGGCGCTCGGCCTCCCACGCGAGGTGCTCGACGAGCGCGTCGTGGGTCGCGTCGGTGATGTCGACCGTGCGGTAGTCGCCGAGCACCGCGATCCCCATCGTCCCGGAGTTGAACCCGCCGACGTGCGCGCCGGTGACCCCTTCGCCCGTCGCGTTCTCGCCGGTCGGGGTGTCCTGGTGCTTCGTGCCGTGGGGGCCGGAGTAGCGGCCCTTGTAGATGCGGCCCTCAGCATCGACGAGGAAGTTGTAGCCGATGTCGCACCATCCCCGATCGATCGTATGGAAGCGATAGATGGCGCGTACGGTCGCGGCCGGATCGGGGTCGTCGTTGGCGGTCACGGTGTGATGGACGATGAGCTTCTGGGTCGGGTGGAACGTGCGCCTGCACTTCTCCTTGCCGTCCTTGTCGAAGCGAAGAGACTCGTTTGCGCCCCACTCGGCGCGGCTGACGATCGGCGGCTGCAGGATGTGCGACGCGCCGGCCTCGGGCGTCTCCCACACGAACGGGCGTGGGCCGTCGGTGGTGTTGATCGCTGTCACCCGCACGTCGACGTTTCGACCGCGCACCTGGAACGCGTCGGCGTCGGCGCCGTAGACGAGCCGCGAGAAGGTTCGCCCCGCGGTCCTCGGGATGTCGTCGACGTGCGCGTGGTCCCACGGCCCCCACCGCTCGCCGTGCCGGAAGCGAATCGACGGCTCGCCCCCCGAGACCCACGAGAGCCCGACGTAGTCGATGGGGAAGTCCGGGTCGACCGGCGCGGCCCCGCCGCCCAACATTCCGAGGCGTGAGACGTCGGCAAGGGTCTTCGGCGCACCACGTCCGAGCGCGGGCAGGGGCAGCAGCGCGATGAGAAAACCGACCGCGAGCGCGACCGAACCGATCCGCCTGACCAACCTTCCCCCTCTCTTCGCGGGAGGGGGCCGGCCCTCACCGGACCGGCCCCGGACTCTCCTACAGGTTAGCGACTATCCCTCGCATTTGCGGATGCGGTCGCCTCCCGGGCCGCCGCGGCACGAGTCCGTGCCCGGTCCGCCGTTCAGGGTGTCGTTGCCGCGCCCACCCCGGAGCGAATCCGAGCCCTTGTTGCCGCGCAGGTCGTCGTTGCCGGGCCCGCCGGCGAGGATGTCGTTGCCGCCGCCCCCGACGAGGATGTCGCCACGACTGCCGCCCTGGAGCGTGTCGTTGTCGCCGCCGCCTCGAAGGGTGTCGCTCCCCTTGTTGCCCTTGAGGGTGTCGCGTCCGCCGGCTCCACTGAGGGTGTCGTTTCCACCTCCGCCGCTCAGCGTGTCGGCACCGGGACCGCCGCGCCCGTTGTCCCTGCCTCGGCCCCCCCGGATCGTGTCGTCGCCGGCCCCGCCGCGCAGGTCGTCGCTGCCGGATCCACCGATGAGGATGTCGTTGCCGCCCTCGCCGAAGATGATGTCGTTGCCGCCCCTGCCGTTGATGGTGTCATCGCCGCCGCGCCCGAATATGACGTCGTCGCCCGGGGTCCCCTCAATGGTGTTGTCCCCGTCATCGCCGCAGATGGCGCCTGGGGGGCACTCCTCCCCGCCGTCGGTCGGCGACGGGCTCGGAGATCCGGTCGGTGACGGACTCCCGGTCTGGGTCGGGGTCGGGCTTGGTGATCCCGTCGGGGTCGGCGATGGCGTCGGCGACGCCGCGATGCAATCGTCGCGTGGGTGCTCGGTCGGCGTGCCGGGGGCCTGATCCCATCCGATCGTCGTGGTCGCCGCAGGGTCGCCCTGGCAGAACAGGTCGTTGTCGTCGCGGTCGGCCCACGCGGTGATCTGGGTCACGCCCTGCTCGTCGTTGAAGAGGACGAACTGGAACTGTCCGTTCTCGTCGGTGCGGGGGTTGGCGCCGGTGTGGATCGACTCGATGTGGCGTGTGTCGGCGGCGGGGAAATTGGGGTGGTTGCCCTGGGATCCACCCGGCTCGCCCTCGGGCGGTTCGGCGTCGGTCTCGTCGCACACGCGCGCGTCTTGCGCCTGATGCTCGCCCTGATCGGGCGGCTGGTTGGGGTCGGTCTCGCCGCTCGTGTCGAAGCGTACCCCCTGGCGCCCGAGCTGCTCGAGCGGCCCGGTGGCATGGACGTCGACGTTGGCGCGAAAGATGACGCGGTCGTTCTGGTCGGTCACGGTGGCGGTGACCGGTCCGCTGCATTGCCCCGCGATCACCTGCTGCTGGCCGCCGGTGATCTGTACTCCGCTCGGGACCTGATCGTACGGCTCGACCACGTGGGCGTCGCCGGACTCGGAGTTCCATGTGCGCAAGTCCTCTTCCGGAGGACACCCGACGATGGGTTCCTGCTGGCACACCTGGGCGACCGCGGCGGCCCCCGTAACGTTGGCGGAGGAGTCGCCCTCGGCGAGGTCACAGGCGACGCGGGTCGTGCCCGTCCCGGCCGCCCCCTCGCCGGCGGTAGCCACGTCCTCCATGCCGCACAACGTCCATTCGGGCTTGCTGCCCACCGCGGAGGTCGTGTAGAAGACCTCCACTCTTTCGGTGCCGGAGTTGAACGTGACGTCGACTACCCCGCTCGACGTGGTTGCACCGGGAGGCCTGAAAAGGCCCCATCCTTGACCGTTCAGCGGATTGTCGATCCGCACCCCGGACACGGCGCGTTCGATGGTGATGTCGCGCATGTCCTCGGTGACGAACGTGGTGCCGCTGAACAGCCGAGCCCGCAGGGTGTAGTCGCCGTCGGCGACCGTGTTGGGGATCTGCCAGAAGAACCCGAAGACGCCGTCCTGCGCGGTCGCGGTGCCGATCGTGGCGTCGTTGAGAATGAACTGCACGCTCGGGTTGCTCGGAGGGTTGGCGACCCACGCGTTGAGGTGGTAGCCGTGGCTTCCGAACTCCCGATCGGTCACGATCGCGACCTCGTTCCCGTCGTAGCCCGACGGGTTGACGAGCTGGATCGTGCTCGAAGGACTCTCCTGCGCGATCGCGGTGAGCGGGTTGAACGACCCGCCCGAGAACGCGATGAGCGTCGCCAGCAGCCCCACCAAAACCGCGAGTACGGCGCGCGCCAGCGCCCGTTGCCTGCCGAGATCCGAAGTCGTGCTCGTGCCGAAGCCCAAGCCGGTCACCTCCCGAGTCCTGCGGCCGGTCCGGCGGATTTTCCGCCTCTACTGGGTTAAACGAGGAAAAACCCCCGCGAGTTGCCCCAATGGGCGCGACCGTACCCCTTGATCCCGAGTGGAAACAAATGACGGGTGAGGCTGCTCCGCCTTACGACGCGCGCCGGGCGCGGGCGCGCCGGCGCTTGAGCGAGGCTCGCTCCTTGTCGGTGAGCCCGCCCCAGATGCCGTACTTCTGATTCGTCTCGATGGCGAACTCGAGGCACGGCTCGCTCACGGGGCAGCGCTGGCACACGGCCTTGGCGCGCGCCTCTCGGGCCTGCTTCTCGAGCTCCGGCTCGCCCTGGTCGGGGCCGAAGAACAGCGTGTTGTCGTAGTCACGGCACGCCGCTCGCTCTTGCCAGTTGAGTGATTCCTGAAGCTCTGCCACGGCGGAGATGATTCCTCCCTGTCTTCGTGCGTTCGTGAAAGGGGGCCTCGACCCCTCAGTCTTAGCCACTTCCTCATTGAGGTAAACGGCCGTCCGGGGGGCCCTATTCCTTCCGGGGAGAACGTTTGCAACGCGGGCCTTATGGAGATAACGCCCGAGACCGACGAAAGGTTGCCTACGGCAGCCCGGATTCCTTACTACATATATCGGAGGAGCCGGGGGCTGGCAAGGGCGGAGACCGAGGCAACAGGGGGGCCCGGCTCCAGGAAATCGTGAATAAATCCGGGAAGAAAACGGGATGTGATGTCGTTTCTGATTGAGATCTAGTCCTCCCACCCCGCGCATGGAGGCCGGCCGCCCCCCCAAGGCCGGCCTTCTGCGTTCCCGGGATCGGAAGCATCAGAGCAGGTCGTCGAGTGCCAGGCGGAAGCCGGGGAGCAACTCCGTAACGAGCACATCCCCCCGCTCCAGTAACTCGGGGCGGCCGTATTGGTCGACTTGCAACCGGTAGATCTCGACCCGATCGGCATCGAGATCGACGTACCAGTACTCGGGCACGCCAAAGCGCTCGTAGAGCTCGCGCTTGCGGACGATCTCGAGCCTGCGGGTCGAGGGAGACGACACCTCGACCACGATGTCGGGCGCGCCCCGGACGAACGGCGCTTCAATGCGCTCGAGGTGGTCGGCGGTGACGAACAAGACGTCGGGCTCGACGAAATTGGTCTCCGACAGAAAGACGCCGGTAGGTGCGGTGAACGCTTGGCCGCCATGCTCCCGTGCATAAAGGGTGAGCTCAACCAAGAGGTCCCCGACGACGCGCTGATGGCGGGTGGCCGGCGGGGGGCTCACGATGAGCTCCCCGTCGATGAGCTCGCGTCGGACGTTGTCGACGTCGGGGAACATCTCGAGGAGATCCTCGTAGGTGAGTCCTCGCTGCGGCTCGACTGCCATGCTTCACCTCCTGTAGGTGCCATGGGCCCACGCTAGCGAGGGCGTACGACACACTTTCCATAGTATTCGTCGCCTTTGAGCCGCGGGCGACTAGCATCGGCGCGGATGCGCGTCTCTTTTGCTCTCGTCGCCGTTGTGATCGCGTCGGCCTGTGTCGCCGACGACCCGCGGCTCCCGGCCGGACGAGCGACACCAACCCCGGTGCCCCCGGCGGCCCCCGGCGGTCTCGTCTACGTCGAGCGGACCGTCCTCAAGCGCTACGACCCTCAGTCCGGCGAGAGCGAGCGCCTCGGCCGCCTCCCGAGCGCCGACGTCGCGGTGTCCCCCGACGGCGCCCGCTACGTCGTGGTCGAGGAGACGTCGCCTCAGGGACCCGGCCCGGAGGGCTTTCGCGATCCCGCTCTTCTCGTCGGCGAGCTCTCGGGCGAGGCGCCGCCCGCCCCGCTCGGCCCCGGCCGGGCCCCGCTGTGGTCCCCGGACGGGACGCTGGTCGCGGCGATCGCTCCGGACGCCGCCGGCGCCGAGCGCGTGCTCGTTTATCGCCCGGGCGGCGCCGACGCGCCCGAGACGGTGCTCGCCGGCGATCTCTTCACCCTCATCGGCTGGAGCGGGGACGCGATCATCGCGGCCTCGACGATGACCGGCAAGGTCTTCCGCGCCGCACCGGGGGCCGAGCCTGCGACGCTCGACGTCGCGCTCGTGAACCTATGGGGCGCGTCGCCGACCGGCGATGCGCTGCTCGTCGTCGCCGACGATCGGGCGTCGTTTCGGGGGCCGGACGGCGTGACCGACATCGCGCTCGAGCGGCCCGCGCTCGGCGACGGCGCGTTCTCGCCGGACGGAGCGCTGGTCGCAGCGGCCGTGGTCGAGCCGCAGGCGACCCGCCTGGTGATGATCGAGGTCGCCACCGGCGCGGTTACCGAGGTCCCCGAGAGCGACGGCACGCAGGGGCAGGTGGTGTGGGAGGCGGACGGGGACCGCTTCGCCTACGCCCGCACGGTGCCGGGCCGCGCGCAACGGCTCGAGGCGGTCGTGTGCACGACGGACCTGGCGTGCGAGCGGGCGTTCGAGTGGGCCGAGGGCGTGCAGCTCCTGAGCCTGTCGGAATGATCGCCGAAAGGATGAAAGAATTTTCGCGACTGTGACGCGCGTCACAGCGCGCAGATCGGGCTTGCGTTCCGACCTGACTCAGATCGCCCTCGCGGTCGGCGCCCAGCGCCCTTCGGATCCCGAAGAGATAGAGCGTCGAGGCCCGGGGGATTCTTTTGGCCATTAACCACCTGTGGTGTGGTCTTTGGCAGAAAGAACGATCCGTATCGTTTCCTTCCCTATCAAAGAAGGGGCCGGCCCCCGAAAGGGCCGGCCCCTTGTGCCTTCCTTTGCTCACCCCCTCGCGCGCGAGGGAGCAGGTCGGCTTCTTATCGCTCGCAGTTCACCAGAGTGTCGCTGCCCCTGCCGAAGACGACCCTGGATGTCACGCATCCGCGTCAGTCGCACACCTCAATATCCTGCGTCATGTACCACCGAACTGGGCGGCGGCAGGGAAGGACTCGAAAGTGCATGCGCCGCCACGGCTCACCTAATAAACGCTCAGGAGCGACGCTGAAGAGAGTTCTTCGTCCGACTATTGTTGCTGGGAAGCCCTGGCGTCGTCATCGCCGGCGCAGCGCTCGAGGTCGAGTTCTTCTGCGAGGCGCTGAAAGCGCGGGAAGAGCTCACGCTCTCGTTCCGGGTTGTCGGTGATCTCCATAGCCGTCTCCAACATCTCGCGATAGGCGGCTCTCATGTCTTCGGGCGGCTCCAGCGCCTCCAGCCGTTCCAGTGAACGATTCCGGATCTCCTCTACCCGCCGCCTGTACTCATCGAGGGCCTCGTTGCCCTC
>JBOGXF010000154.1:0-14593 GCA_050694275.1 Actinomycetota bacterium
GCTTCGGCACCGTGATCATGGAGGAGGTCGGAGAGCACATCGATCGAGCCTTTCAGCTCGGCGCGCTGGGCACCGGCCTGCACGCCTTCTATCAGCGACTGGGGTGGATCGTGTGGATAGGTTCGACGCACGTGCGTACGGACCGAGGGCTCGTGCCCACCCCCGAAGAGGACGGCTACATCCTCGTGCGCCTGACCCCAACTTCTCCTCACCTCGACCTATCGCTGCCGATCAGCTGTGACTGGCGACCCGGAGATATCTGGTAGCCGGTACATCCAAGGTTGACGATGAACCACTACCGGACAAAGCTGAAGTCGCAGCTCGTCGAGCGCTCGCGAGCAGGTCGTTTCACAGCATGTGGTTAGCCTGGTCCGATGCGATCGTGGTGCGTCGCGGTGATGCTGTTCGGGTTGATGTCGGCCTGCACCGAGGTGTCCGCGCCCGGGAACCGGCCTCAAGCCACACCCGCGCCGAAACCATCTCCTTCGCCCGAGTCGACGGAGACCCCCCAGGAAAGCGCAGGACGGTTCGCGCCGGAGCCCGACCGTAGGATCGGCGCTCGTCCCGCACGCATCGCCGTCGAGCTCACGCTGGTCACCCGGGCGCTTCGGTGGACGATCGACCGGTGGGTCGCCGACAGGCCGAAGCCGAGGCGACCTCCCGAAGAGGTCGTGCTCCAGGCCCTCTACCAGCAGCGCATCTACCGCCGGCTGTCGGCGGCTCCGAGACTCGCCGAACGAGTCATCGCCCGGCTGGAAAGGCCCCTCGCGAGAGAAGCGCGCGCCAACGTCACCGCCGGCCGGCTGCTCGCCTCGCTCATCCGTCCGGTCGAGCCGCCGGTGACCTTCAAGACCCAGCGCCCGCAGCCGCCCGGCGTCTTGCTGCGCTTCTACAGGAAGGCCGAGCGACGGTTTGGGGTCGCGTGGGAGGTGCTCGCCGCGATCAACAGCGTCGAGACCCGCTTCGGGCGTATCAGGTCGCCGAGCTACGCCGGCGCGCAGGGGCCGATGCAGTTCATCCCCTCGACTTGGGCCGCCTACGGGATGGAAGGAGACGTCCACGATCCGCACGACGCGATCATGGGAGCGGCCAACTACCTCAGCGCATCCGGCGCCCCGAGCGACTACCGCGCCGCGCTGTTCGCCTACAACCGGGCCGACGCTTACGTCGACGCGATCCTGCTCTATGCGCAACGGATAATGGCCGATCCGCGCAACTACTACGGCTATTACAACTGGCAGGTGTTCGTTCGAACGACGAACGGCGACCTGAGGTTGACCGGTCCTGGGCTCGAAGACGGGGACGTCTAGGCGATCGGAACCGTGTAGATAAACGTCGCGCCTTCTCCCGGCACGCTCTCGACCGAGATCTGCCCACCCTGGTCTTCGATGAGGCGCTTGCATATGTAGAGGCCGAGCCCGGTCCCGGACGGCCCGGCAGCATCGCTGCCATGCTCCAGGCGGCCGAACCTCTCGAAGATCCTCGGGACGTCAGAAGGATCGATTCCGATTCCCCAATCCCTTACCGAGATCTCTATCGTCTTCTCACTTTGCAAGACCCCGACCCATATGCGCTTCTTCTCCGGCGAGAACTTGATCGCGTTGGAGATGAGATTCATGAGAATCTGCCACTGCCTCTGCTCGTCCCCGAGCGCGTCGGGAAGAGCCTCGGCAAATTCACATTCGATTCGCGCGTCCTCGACCGCCCCTTGAAGCTCGGCGACGGTTCGCTCGGCGACGGTTCGCTCGGCGAGAAGTCTCATGTCGAAGGGCTTGATGATGTAGCGCATGCCCCCCGATTCGAGGACTGAGACCTGATGGAAGTCGCCGACGAGCTGGGCGAGGTTGGTGACGTTGCGGCCGAGGCGTTCCAGATTGTCCAGCTTGGCTTCGTCGGTGATCTCGTCCCAGCGGCTCCGTAAGAAGCTCGTGTAACCCGAGATCACGGCCATTGGGGAACTGAGATCGTGAGCGATCATGGCGGTGAACTCGCGCAGGCGCTCCTCGGACAGCTTTCGGTCGGTGACGTCGCGCAGCAGGACGACGACCTGGGGGTGTTTCGGCAATCCGAGCGGCGTGGCCGCGATCTCCACGTCGATCCGAGTTCCGTCCTTGCAAACGAGCTTTACGTCGTAGAAGTCGGGGGCCCAGTGACCCGCGAGCCGGTCGGCCATGAGCCGGGTCAGGATCTGCCGCTCGTCCGGAACCACGAGATCGAAAAAGGAATCCAATGAGCGCAACTCCGCGTCTTCGTATTTCAGCATGCGGCACAGGCCGTCGTTGACGTAAAGGGCTCGCTTGGAAACGAGATCGAGCACCGCGACCCCCTCGCCGAGATCGCTCTGGGCGCGCAGCAAAGACTCGTAGAAATCGATGCGCTGATCCACGCTCAGAGAGGAGCCGAGCGCGGGCCGCTCCTCGCGTGCGTCTTCGCTTGGCAGCGCCATCCTTTCCCCCGCATTGATCCCGCGAACGGCCGGTCAACATGGTAGCGCCGGATAGCATGAACTCGCTTCTTGGGTGTGCGCCCCTTGAATCCTGTCGGGGCACCCAAGAAGCTCTTTTGGCCGTTAGCCACACAACGTGTGGTCAGTAGCCAAAAGAACCGGTGCGGGCGGAGGGACTCGAACCCTCAAGCTCTTTCGAGCACCGGCACCTAAAGCCGGCATGGTTTCCAGTTTCATCACGCCCGCGCACCTCAAGATTCTACGAGTGCGGATAGGTGAAGGGCGATGGCGATCAGGTGAGGGGGAACGGCGGCTGCAGGAGCCATGAGCGGTCGGTGGCTTCGATCCGCTCGACCCACTTGACCCACCAGAAGCCGCGCCGGCCCGGGGCGACGATGCGCGCCGGGAAGCCGTGGCCGGGGCTCAGCGGCGCGCCCCCAACCCGAGTGGCGAGAAGGAGACGATCCGCGTCGCGCCGTGGAAAAACGCGCCCGTAGCCGGTGACAGAAACAATCGCGATGCCCGCACCCTCAGCGTCCGGGAGCAGCCGCTCGAGCCATATCCCCTGCCACTCCTGCTCGGCGAACCACCCCCCGGTGCAATCGAGGGTTGCGGTCACCCTGTCGTCGAAGTCGAGAAGCTCCTCGTAGGAGATGGTTCGGTCGTCACCGGCACGCACAACCAGAGTCCACTCGGCGGGATCGATGGCCGGCACCGAGTCGTTGAACCACTGGGTCACCGGCATCTCGGCCGGAACAAAAGAGCCCGTCTCGAACGACCCGGTGAAGCGACGGTCCCTGCCGGGGAGACGGCCGATTCGTAGGGCTCCTTCCACCAGCACGTAGGAGACGCCGGCCCCGCCGGCGAGCGCGCCGGCGCGCAGCAGGTTGCGACGGGTCAGGTCCATCCGCCTCGGCCGCGTGGGGCGAGAGACGACGTGCCACAGAGCTACCGGCAAAGACAACAGCGCGGCCCCCACGTGAACCTGCATCGCGGACACCACACCGAACGATCGCGCGGCCCCCATCGAGTGCGCAAACCCGGTTATAAGCGTGACGACGATCAGCCCCGAGAGGATCATCGACGCGCGCCAGCCTCGTCGGACTCGCATCAGCCCGCGTTGAACGATCACCGATTTCCACGGAGCGAGTAAGACGATGGCAAGAGCGGTCACGCCGTGCGCGACCACCGCCCAGCGCGACCATCCCGTACCGATGCCGAAGGCAAAGGTCCCGGTGAGGAACGCGAGCGCCAGCAGCGCGAACAGCGCGAGGTTCGTACGCCTGCCCGCCATGCGACTACTGTAGTCGCCTCATGACGGGGACGGCCGACTACTCCAACGAGCTCCAGAGCGCGATCGAGCTTGCCCGTCGCGGCGGACGCATCGCGTCGGGACATTTTCGTCGTGATCCACAGACCAAACAAAAAGCCGACGGCACATGGGTGACCGAGGCGGACTGGGCGGTCGAGGCACAGATTCGTCTGTGGATCGCCCGCTCGTTTTCCGATCACAACGTCCTCGGCGAAGAAGAAGGGCTCACCGCGGCGGGAGGTGGCCCCCCGATAGAGGGCGCCCCGACGTGGATCATCGACCCGATCGATGGGACCAACAACTACATCGCCGGGATTCCGATCTGGGCCGTCCTGGTCGCCCTCCAGGTCGACGGCAAGAACGTCGTGGGCGTCGCCCACGCCCCCGCTCTCGGCGAGACGTACGACGCGGCCCACGGATTCGGTGCCCGCCGCAACGGCGAGCGGCTCGCGGTGGATCCCGTCGATTCGCTCGATGTCGCAACCGTGATATTGCCCGGCATGGAGTCCTTCTACGAAACCGGCCTCGGCGGATTCGCCGGCAGTCTCATCGGGAGGTCCCGGCGCAGCCGCGGCTTCGGGGACTTCTGGGGTCACGTGCTGGTCGCCGCCGGTTCGGCGCACGTCATGGTTGAGCCGGAGCTCAGCGTGTGGGACTTCGCCGCGCTCGAGCCGATCGTCACCGAGGCCGGGGGGAAGATGACGGCTCTCGACGGAGGCAGCCTCGTCGACGGAGGATCGTGCCTCACGACCAACGGAGCCCTGCACGACGAGGTCATCACATTGGCGAAGGACCTGGGCCGCGACGCCACTCCTTGATAGCCTTCCTTCGGCAGCAGGGGGTGATTCATGAACGAGGGCCCGGACAAACGATCGGGCAAGGACCGTCGCACCGGCACAGATCGCCGCACCGGCAGAGATCGCCGCGTCGAGGCGAAGGAGCCGAGCGATGACGAGCGTCGCAGCGGCAACGATCGCAGAAGCTCGCAGGACCGGCGCAGCGGGATAGATCGCCGCGCCGACTAGGCGACCTACGGCGCTAAGCGTTCGACGATCCAGCCACCACCATCGGCGCGCCGGTAGCGCAAGCGGTCGTGCAGCCGGTTGGGGCGTGCCTGCCAGAACTCGATCGAGTCGGGGACGAGGCGGAAGCCGCCCCAGAACGGCGGGGTGGGAACGTCCTCGCCGAAGCGCTCGCCGGCCCCCTCCAACGCCGCATCGAGCACGTCACGGCTCGCGATCACATCGCTCTGTGCCGACGCCCACGCGCCGAGGCGGCTGCCGAGCGGTCGGCTGGCGAAGTATTCCTCGGCCTCGGATCGCGCCACCCTTTTCACCGCTCCCTCGATGCATACCTGACGATGCAGGGCCTCCCAGTAGAAGACGAGCGCGGCCCGCGGGTTGTCGGCAAGCTCCTTGCCCTTGCGGCTCTCGTGGTTGGTGTAGAAGACGAAGCCCTGTCGATCGAAACTTTTGAGCAAGATGATCCTCGCCGACGGCCTGCCGTCCACGGTGGCGGTCGCCAGCGTCATCGAGTTCGGCATCGGGATTCCGGCGTCGAGCGCGTCTGCGAGCCAGACCCCGAACTGCTCGAACGGATCCTCGGCGACATCATTCTCGTCGAGGCTCGCATCCGGCTGGGCGCGTCCGAGGTGCTCTATCTCTTCCGACAGATCGCGCTCGTTCACGACAGGCTCTCTATTCGTTGGGCGAGCGCGCGGAACGCGCGCCCCCGATGGCTGAAGCGAAGTTTCTCGTCGAGCGGGATCTCGCCCATCGTGCGCTCCTCTCCCTCCGGCACGACATGAGGGTCGTAGCCGAATCCCAGCTCGCCGCGCCCCTCGAGGACGATGCGTCCCTCACACGAACCCTCGGCGGTGATTTCGAGTCCGTCGGGAAGAACGAGCGCGGCGACGCACCTGTAGCGACAGGTCCGCTCGGATTCGAGAACGTCGCGGAGGGCGCGCACGAGCTTGGCGTTGTTGTCTGCATCGCTCGCGCCTTCGCCTGCATAGCGCGCCGATTGAACTCCGGGAGCGCCATCGAGCGCGTCGACCTCGAGCCCGGAGTCATCTGCTATGGCGGGTAGACCTGTGGCGCGCGCGACCACGCGGGCCTTGGCGAGAGCGTTTGCGAGGAAAGTGTCGTGTGGTTCCTCGAGCACGAGGTTCGGCGCGATGTCGTCGAGAGGAATCAGTTCCACGTCGTCGAGGATGACCGCCACTTGCTCGAGCTTGTGGCGGTTGCGCGACGCCAGAACGGCTTTCAACTCAGGTTCCCTCAGAGACCAGGACCTTCTCCTGATGCCGCGTCAGCTCGGCGATGCCCTTGGCGGCGAGGTCGATCATCGCATCGAGTTCCGAGCGATCGAAGGACCCGTGCTCGGCCGTGCCCTGGACCTCGACGAGCCTGCCCTCGCCGGTCATCACGACGTTCATGTCGACCTGCGCGGTCGAGTCCTCGACGTAGTTGAGATCGAGGCAGGGTCCCCCTTCGATCATGCCGACGCTGACCGCGCTCACGGAGTCGAGCAGTGGCACCGAGGTCAGCCTGCCTCGTTCCTTGAGCCACCGGCAAGCTTGCGCCAGGGCGACGTACGCGCCGGTGATGGATGCGGTGCGCGTGCCCCCGTCCGCCTGGAGGACGTCACAATCGACGAGGATGCTGCTCTCCCCCATCGCCTCGAGATCGGTGATCGCCCGCAGCGATCTTCCGATCAGCCGCTGAATCTCCTGGGTGCGGCCGGACGGACGTCCCCGGCTCACCTCGCGCCCCGTCCGCTCGGTGGTGGCGCGCGGCAGCATTGAGTACTCCGCCGTGACCCACCCGCGCCCCGACCCGACCAGCCAGCGAGGGACGCGCTCCTCAACGCTGGCCGTGCAGATGACTTTGGTGTCGCCGAACTCGACGAGACACGACCCTTCCGCGTATGGCATGAAGCCCGGGGTCAGGGTGACCTGGCGCAACTCGTCGGACATGCGTCCATCGGCTCGAGCCGTCATCCGATCTCCAGCTCGAGGCCGTCCGCGGCCAGTTCGACGGCGACTTCCCCCGCCGCCTCACGGGCTTCCTTCAGCGACAACTCGGGATCGCGCCAGGGCGGGAGATGAGTGAGAACGAGCTTCTTCACGCCGTAGTTCGACGCGATCGTCGCGGCCTGCGATGCGCTCATGTGCCCTTCCCACAAATCGTCGGCGCTTTGAAAGGTCGCCTCGCATAAAAATACGTCGGCGTCGGTCGCGAGCCGCTCGAAGTTCGCGTCGGGGCCGGTGTCCGACGAGTAGGCAAACACCGTCCCATCCCGTTCCATGCGCACACCAAGGGTGTCGGGGGGGTGGGCAACTTTGACGAAGGACACCTTGCAGCCGTCGAGGGTCACCTCGCTGCCGTCCTCGACCACGCGCAGGTCGAAGGATTTAGCGAAGTCCCGCACGTAACCAACGAGTTGGTCGATCGTCTCCTGCGGTGCCCACAAGGGGATCGGGGGCATCGGCTCCGGCCCCCCGAACTCGCGTGCGTGATACGCCTGGAAGACGTCGCTCGTGTGATCGGGATGACGGTGGGTCAGGATGATCCCGCTCAGGTCGCGGAAGTCGACGTGGGTGAGGAGCCGCTGCCACGTTCCGGCCCCCGCGTCCAACCACAAGACCGTGTCATCCATCCGCAGCAGATAGCCGGCGCACGCTCGCTCCCGCGTGGCGAACACTCCCGACGACCCGAGGATCGTGATGGTGAAACCCACGTCTACTCCCACGGCCGGCGCTCGACCCGCACGAACTCGGGGCCGAGGAAGCGCCGGCCCAGCTCACCGAAACTCTCCTCCTCGCCGGATGCGATGAAGCGATGTGCTCCGGGCGCGCGCGACGGATTGAGCAACCCCTCGTCCTTGAGGGTCGCGAACACTTCATTCGCGGTGACTTCGGCGCTCGAGATCAAGACCACATCGTCCCCCATCACGTACTGGATAACGCCCGTCAAGAGCGGATAGTGAGTGCAGCCAAGAATAAGCGTGTCCACGCCCTCTTTTCTGAGCGGCGCGAGATACTCCTCGGCGATCGCGACCAGTTCGTCCGACGTGGTGTCGCCTCGCTCGACGAAGTCGACGAAGGCCGGGCACGCCCTGGAGATCATCTTCACGTTGGCCCGGGTCTGCGCCAGCGCTTGCTCGTACGCCTGCGACGAGATCGTCGCAACCGTCCCAATGAGCCCGATTCGACGGTTACGCGTCGCCGCGACCGCAGCCTTGATCCCCGGCTCGATCACGCTGACGACCGGGGCCTCGTACCGGCCGCGCGCCTCGTCCAGGTCGAGTCCCGCCGAGTTGCACGCCACGACCAGGAGCTTGACGCCTTCGTCGGCGAGCAGATCCATGATCTGCAGGGTGAACTTTTTGATCTCCTCGGGCGAGCGCGGCCCGTAAGGGCAGCGCGCGGTGTCGCCGAAATAGATGAGGTCCTCGTGAGGAAGAAGGTCGATGGTCGTGCGCGCGACGGTGAGGCCCCCGAGACCCGAGTCGAGCATCCCGATCGGTCGCCCCGCTGCGAGCAAAGGGTGACCGGACTCCCTCCGGTCGCCGTTGTCACCCATCACTCGCGCTACCACCAGAGGACTTCCTCGACCTGGGACTCGGCGGTGTCGATGTCCTGGGTCCACGCCTCGGTGGACAGGTATTTCCACCCGCCGTCGGCGAGCAGGCACACTACGTCCCCACCACTGCCTTCCCCGAGCCGCTCGGCCACCCGCTGGGCAACCCAGATCACCGCCCCCGCCGAGATTCCGGCGAAGATGCCTTCTTTCTGGAGGAGCTCGCGCGTCCACACGATTGATTCGCGCGACCGCACCTTCACCTTCCCGTCGAGGATGTCGGGATCGAAGATCGGCGGGATGTAACCCTCCTCGAGCGAGCGCAAGCCGTAGACGAGCTCCCCCAGCTCGGGTTCGGCCGCCACGATCTTGATCCCGGGGTCGTGCTCCTTGAGGCGACGCCCGACCCCGGTAAGGGTCCCCCCGGTGCCGAGCCCGGCCACGAACGCGCGCACGTCCGGAAGGTCTTCGAGAATCTCGCGCCCGGTCCCGTTGTAGTGCGCCTCTACGTTGGCGGGATTGCCGTACTGAAACGGCATGTAATAACGGTCGTCCTTGGCGAGCTCCTGGGCGCGCGCGACGGATCCGTTGGTTCCCTTTGCGCCTTCGGAGAAGATGATGTCGGCTCCAAATGCCTTAAGGAGCTGGACGCGCTCGGCGCTTGCGTTATCCGGCATCACTGCGAGGAATCGATAGCCGCGCGTCTTGGCCACCATGGCCAGCGCGATGCCGGTGTTGCCCGAGGTCGGCTCGAGAATGATCTTGTCTTTGGTCAGGTCCCCCGACGCCTCGCCCGCTTCGACGAGCGCGACCGCGATACGGTCCTTGACCGATCCCGTCGGGTTCTGTCCCTCGAGCTTGACCCACAGCCGCACGCCCTCGACCGAGCAGAGATGAGGGACCTCGACGAGGGGTGTGTTGCCGACCGCGTCGAGGATCGACTTGTATCTCACGCAAGCTCGCCGACTAGCGGTTGCCGCCGGCAACCGACGGCAGGAGCGCCACGATGTCGCCCTCGGACGCCTTCGTCTCGAGCTTGTCGAGATAACGGACGTCCTCGTCGTTGACGTAGACGTTGACGAAGCGATGGAGCTCGCCGCTCTCGGTGATGAGCTGACCTCGCATCTCGGGATAGCGGTCCTCGAGCTGTCCGATGAGATCCCCCACCGTGCCGGGGCTGAGCTCTACGACTCCCTGCCCCCCGGTGAACTTCCGGAAGACGGTCGGTATGCGTACTTCGACGGCCACATTGCCTCCTTGGGACCCTGTCTAACCATCCATCGTAGTGGAACGTGCGGAGAGGGCCGCGACTTCCTAGGGGACGATCGCGACCGGCACCTCGATGACATCGCCGGTGGCGGCGTCCCAGTTCTCCTTGGCGATGCGAAATGCGCGGATGTCGGGCGGATCGGTCGCAAGGGCCACGATGACGTAGGGAACGTCCTCGCTGGCCAGCCGCACATCGGTCGGGGACGGGTATGCCGCCGTGCGAGTGTGCGAGTGGTAGACGCCGCCCAGCTCCCATTCCTTCTCGTCGAGCGCTCGGTACACCACGAACTGCTCTTGGGGATCGAGCGAGTAGCGGACCGGGCTCGCGTCGGCATTGGTCATCGGGAACACCTTGACGATCTCGCCGTCGCGCGCCGCGAGGATCCCGCACGCCTCGTTGGGCCGACCGGCCTTGCAATGCTCGACAATCTCGTCGGCCATCGGTTTGGGAAGCCGGACTTCTTTGCTCACCTAACGACCACTTCGATACGCCCGCGCCCCTTGATGATGCGACCGATGCAGACCGCGTCTTCGACCCCGCGACGCTCGAGCGAAGCCAAGAGGTCTCCGGTCCGCTCCGGGTCGATCGCGATCAACAGGCCGCCGGAGGTCTGCGCGTCGTAGAGCACCGCCTGTTGCGATTCCGTCAAGCCGGCGGCATCCACCGAGTCCTCCATGGCGTCGCGGTTGCGCTTGCTACCCCCGGGGAAGACGCCCATCTCGGCCAGCTCGAAGGCCTCCTCGAGCACCGGCACGGCATCGAACCAGAGTTCCGCGGATGCATGTCCGTCTAGCATCTGGAGCAAATGACCGATCAGCCCGAAGCCGGTGACGTCCGTGGCAGCGGCGGGGCCGACCTCGAGCATCGCGTCGCACGCGTCCTCGTTGAGGGCCGACATCACCTTGATCGCCTCCTCGGCGGTCGCCGCGCTCGTCTTCTGCTCCTTGATCCCGCTAGAGATGATCCCCATACCGAGCGGTTTGGTGAGCACGAGCTCGGCCCCCGGCTTCGCGCCGGACTTCCGCACGATCCGGTCGGGGTGGACCGTCCCGGTGACCGCGAGCCCGAACTTCGGCTCTGGGTCGTCGATCGAATGGCCCCCGACGATGGCGACCCCCGCCTCGTCGCACGCCTCGCCGGCCCCGTCGAGAACGCGGCCCAAGAGCTCCATGTCGAGGCCGCGGGGCCACGCCACCAGGCTCAGCGCGGTCAGGGGCCGGGCCCCCATCGCGTAGACGTCGGACATCGCGTTGGCCGCGGCGATCCGGCCCCACGCGAAGGGGTCGTCGACGATCGGGGTGAAGAAGTCGACGGTCTGGACGATGGCGACCTCGTCCGACACCTTGTAGACGGCGCCGTCGTCGGGGGCATCGAGGCCTACCAGCAGGGCGGGGTCGGCCGAAGTCGTCTTTATGTGGCGCAAGACCTGCGCCAGCTCGGAGGTGCCGAGCTTGCACGCTCAGCCCCCGCCGTGCGAGTACGAAGTGAGCCGGACCTCGTCCCGCATCGGCGCCCGCTCGGGCTCCACCACGACTTCCACCTCCTTCCAACCCGTAATGCCCTCTAAGCAACGGGGGTGCCGGGAACCGGCACGCCGGTTGCGCAGAGGGAAAGTTGCGCCGGGATTCATCCTCTCAGGTGTGGACTAGTCGGAGGTGACTAGAGAGGCCGCCACGAGGCCGACGATTAGTCAGGTCGGACTATGGATCGGGCCATGCCCGGCTGCCGATACCAAGATCATGAGGGTACTGGTGGTCGACGACCACGCGGCTGTGCGCGAGAGCCTGCGCCAGCTCGTCGAGCTCGCGTCCGGGTTCGAGGTCGTGGGGGTCGGCACCAACGGGGTCGAGGCGCTCGAGCAAGTCGAGAGCCTGCGGCCCGACGTGATCCTGATGGACATGAGCATGCCGGTCATGAACGGGGTCGAGGCGACCCGTCAGATCAAGGAGCGGCATCCCGAGATCCAGGTGCTCGCCCTTACCGCGTTCGCCGACATGGCCCTCGTGACCGGGATGGTCAAGGCCGGCGCGTCCGGCTATCTCCTCAAGGGCGGTTCGTCGATAGAGCTCCTCGATGCGCTGGAAGCCGTCGCCCGCGGGCGCGGCGCGCTCGACCATGAGGTCACTAAGGGAATCATGGATGACATGGCCGTTCTCTACAAGACGGAGCAAGAACGCGCCGACGCGCTCGCCGAGCTCGACCGGATGAAGAGTGAATTCGTCTCGGTCGTGTCCCACGAGCTGCGCACTCCCCTGACGACCATCAAGGGCACGATCGAGACGCTCCGGCAGCGCTGGGACGAGACCGCCGCGACCACCAAGCTCGAGCTGCTCGACTCGATGTCGCGGCAATGCGACCGGCTGACGCAGATGGTGGCCCAGATCTTGACGGTGTCGGGAATTCAGAAGGGCGGGCTGGGCCTATCCCCCACTACCTTCCGGCTCGACCTCATCGCGCGCGCGGCGGTCACCTCGCTCCAGAGCAAGGCCGCGGGACGACACCTGGGCGTGCGGCTTCAGCCGGTCGCCGCATCGGGTGACCGCGCCCGCATCGAGGAGGTCGCACGGGCTCTGCTCGACAACGCGCTCGCCTTCACCGACGGCGATGTCTTCGTCGAGGTCGTTGGCGGCGAGGGCGGCCCCAAGTTCCGCGTGACCGATCAGGGGCCGGGACTCGAGGAATCGACCCTGCGCGGGTTTCTCGACGAGCCCTTCAGCCAGGGAGATTCGTCGACCACTCGCTCGGTCGGAGGGCTCGGGCTCTCGCTCTACATCGCCCGTCAGGTGCTCGAGGCGTCGGGGGGTCGCCTGGAGATCGAGAGCTCGCCGCAACGGGGCTCCACCTTCACCATGGTCCTGCGCCCCCCTGGGGGCGGAACCAAAGGCTCACGTTTTACCGAAACGGATAAATCGTCCCCCTGGACTAGCAGGCAATTCAAGGTCACACTTTAAGAACCGAGGAGTGATTCAGGCACGATGGCCGGCGCGGGCCGGGTTGCAGGACCACTGGGAGGAGGGGTTTCGCGGGCGAATGGGGCTTCGATTCGCTTCGCTGTTCAGGGGGCAGAAGGATTTCGGAGGAGCGGCGGGCGCGCCGCTGGGTCCTCGCGCCGATCCGCACGCCTCGCTCGAGGAGCGGCACGCCCTCTTCGAACGCCTCATCAAGATTCAACAGTCGATCTCTCACGGCGCGCCCCTGAAGGAGGTATTCGACGCGATCACGATCGGCGCGAGCGAGCTGGTCGGCGACAGCGTGGTGGGGCTACGGCTCGTCGACCCCGACGATCCCGACTACTGCTACCTCGCCGCGAACCACGGGCTCCCGGACGACCTGGTGGACAAGCTCCGGCGCTCGCGCATCGGCGAGGGGGCCGGGGGCCGGGCGATCCTCGAAAACCGCCTCGTGGTCATCGAGGACTACGAGACCTCGCCCCAGGCCCTGTCGGTGCTGGCTCTGGACGGGCTGCAGGCCGCGATGGCGGTGCCCGTGCACGAGAAGGGCGAGGTCGTGGGGAGCCTCGTCGTGGCCTCCTACGAGGTGGGCCGCTCCTTCAGCGCAAGCGAGAAGGAGGCTCTCACCGCTTTCGCCCAGCACGCGGGGCTGGCGCTCACCGACGCCAGAGCGCTCGAGGCGATGCGCGAGGCGCAGCGAGCGAAAGACATGTTTCTCGCGATGACGTCACACGGGCTAAAAACTCCTCTCACCGCGATCATGGGAACCCTGGTTACCCTCGAGAAGCACCACGCCAGAATCGATGACGATCAGAGGAGCCGGCTTCTGTCCGCCGCGCTCGCGCGCGCGAACGAGCTCGGCGGAATCATCGACCGACTGCTCAAGGGCTTTCGCGCCGAGCTGACTTCCGCTCCAAAGGAAGTCATGCTTCCGGATCTGATCGGCGACGCGCTCGAGGGTTTCGGTCACACGAGAGATCTCAAGGTCGGCGAGGTCCCCCCGACTCCTCTCCATGTCGACGCCGACGCGATCCAGCAGGTGCTGGGCATCCTGCTCGAGAACGCGCTGTCACATTCGCCGGAGGAAAGCCCGATCGAAGTCATCACCGAGGAGGAAGACGGACGGGTCGCGATAACCGTCCGCAACGAGGGATCCCTGCCCCCCGAGACCGAGCCGGACAAGCTCTTCGAGCCCTTCCATCGCGGCGGAGATCCCACGTCCTCCGGCGTGGGGCTGGGTCTCTACATCGCGTCACAGCTCGCGTCGGCGGTCGATGGATCGCTCGACATCAGATCGCACGAGGAAGTCGTCGACTTCGTGCTGTCCTTCCCGCGCAACCGCGACGACTCCACGACCGGCGCGAGCCCGCTCTAGCCTCCCGCTCACTCGCCCCAGTCGACGTCGTCGACCCCCTCTGCCGAGCGGAGGTCCCGCGCGATGACCTCGGGCTCGATCGCGGTGGGGAGCACGATGACCGCCACCAGCCTCCGGCGGCCGGCCTCGTCCTGGGTCATCCTCATCGCCTCCACGCGCCCCCGATGCGATTCGACGATGCGGGTCAGATCGGTCAGCCGCAGATGCTCGGCGACGGCGATCGAGAACTCGTAGCGACCGCGCTTGAGGCGCCGGAACAGCACGCGCTCCAGCCGCTTGAGGCCGTAGAGCGCGGCCACGGTCAGCGCCGTGGTGGCCACGGCTCCCGTCCAGTAGCCGAGCGCCACGGCGACCCCGATCGCGGCGGTGACCCACAGGGCCGCGGCCGTCGTGAGGCCGCGCACGTTCAGCCCCTGCTGGATGATCGCCCCGGCGCCCAGAAAACCGATGCCGGTGACGACCTGGGCGGCGACGCGCGTCGGGTCGAAGCGCACGACGGACTGACTGTCGCCGAAGAACTCCCCGACGCCATAGGCGCCCACCAGAGTGAAGAGCGCGGCCCCGAGCGACACGAGGATGTGAGTCCTGAACCCCGCGGGCTGATCGGTGAACTCCCGCTCGAAGCCGACGGCGCCGCCGAGGGCGCCGGCGACCAG
>JBOGXF010000155.1:0-5677 GCA_050694275.1 Actinomycetota bacterium
GGGCCGGAGCGCCCGAACGCGCGGGCACCCTGAGTCGGCTGCCGGCGACTATGAGATTGGGATCGGCGAGATGATTACGGCGAGCGAGATGGCGAACGGTGGTGCGATAGCGCGCCGCGACCTGGGACAGGGTCTCGCCCAACTGGACGACGTGGGTGCTGGTCGTCCGGGCTCGGCCGCGGATACGGAGCCGCTGCCCGGCAATGATGAAATTGGGGTTGTTGATGTCGTTGCGCCGGGCGATCGCGGACACGGTCACGCCGTGTCGGGCGGCGATACCGGAAAGCGTGTCGCCGGGGCGGACGAGGTAGCTCGCGGCATTGGCCGCCGGCCCGGCGGCCCACACGGCGGTAGCGGTCCCGACCACCACCGGGCCTCGCTTCTTCGGTCGCAGCTTGAGATGGCGCCCGCGATAGCGTCTCAGCCTCACACCAGCCCCAATCGTTGACAAAAGGCATCAACAATCTACACATCTCGTCGGCCTCGTCAAGCAGCCCAACCTGGGCGGTAGGAGGCTCAGAGGTGCTCGACGACGTAGCCGGCCTCGGCGAGGCGCTCGATGAGCCGGTCGATGTGCTCGATCCCCCTCGTCTCGATCTGCAGGGCGACATCGACCTCGCCGAGATGGATGTGGACTCCGGCGCGATGGTGCTCGACCCCGACGATGTTCGCTCCGAGCTCGGCGATCAGGCCGAGCAGTCGATAGAGCTCGCCTGGGCGGTCGGGGAGCCGGGTCCGAAACGCAAAGTAGCGACCGGCGGCACTGAGCCCGAACCGGATGACTCGCAGAAGCAGAAGGGGGTCGACGTTGCCGCCCGACAGCAGCACGACGACCGGGGGCCGAACCGATCCGACCCCCTGCTGAATCGCCGCGATGCCGGCCGCCCCGGCCGGCTCGAGCACCAGCTTCATACGCTCGAGCGCGAACACGAGGGCCTCGCCGATCGCCTCGTCCGAAACGGTGACGACCTCGTCGACGAGCTGCGCGACGTGCGCAAGCGTGAGCTCACCGGGGGCGTTCGCCGCGATGCCGTCCGCGATCGTCGTCATGTGATCGAGCGACACGGGCTCGCCCACCTTGAGCGAGGGTGGGAAGGCCGCAGCCCCTGCAGCCTGCACGCCGATGACCCGGGACGACGGCTTCAAGGCCTTGACCGCCGCGGCGATGCCCGAGATAAGCCCTCCTCCTCCAACCGGCACGACGACCGTGTTGACATCTGCGACTTGCTCCACGATCTCGCACCCGATCGTTCCCTGACCCGCGATGACGTGCGGGTGATCAAAGGGATGGACGAAGACCGCGCCGCGCTCTTCGCAGAAGCTGCTGGCCTCGACGAAGGCCGCCCCGAAGTCCTTTCCGGTCAACACGACCTCCGCTCCGTAGCGCTCGGTCGCCTCGACCTTCGGTAAGGACGCCGACGCCGGCATGAAGACTGTCGAGGCCACATTCGATAACGAGGCTCCGAGCGCGACGCCCTGAGCGTGGTTCCCGGCCGAGGCAGCCACCACTCCGCGCTCACGCTCCTGGTCGCTCAGCCTGATGATCCGGTTGTAAGCGCCCCTGATCTTGAAGGAACCCGTGCGCTGAAGGTTCTCGCACTTGACGAAGACCTCTCCGCCGACCAGCTCGGACAGCGCGCGCGAGCGATCCAGGGGGGTACGGACGGCGACGCCGTCGAGCACCTTCCGCGCGGCCTCGATGTCGTCGAGCGTTACCAGCTCTGAGGTTTTCACAGGTGCATCGTGCCACGGGCAGCCATCAGGCACGCGAAACTTGTGCTCGTGGCAACCACCTGGACGCCCACCTCGTGGAAGAGCTTCCCGGCCGCGCAGCAGCCGGAGTGGCCGGACGAGCGCGCACTCGACATCACGCTCGAAGAGCTGAGGCGCCTCCCGCCGCTCGTCTTCGCCGGCGAGGCCCGGGCCCTCAAGGACTCCCTTGCCAGGGCCGGGCGTGGCGAGGCGTTCGTCCTCCAGGCGGGGGATTGCGCCGAGGCGTTCGACGATTTCTCGGCCGATTCCATCCGGGACAAGCTCAAGATCATCCTCCAGATGGCGGTGGTTCTCACGTACGCGGCGGGGATGCCGGTCGTCAAGATCGGCCGGATCGCGGGGCAGTTCGCGAAGCCCCGTTCGGCTCCCAGCGAGCGGTCGCCCGACGGCACGGAGCTGCCGACGTTTCGCGGACACGCAGTGAACGACTTCGCCTTTGACGAGGCGGCGCGGCGGGCCGATCCCGCAAGGCTGGTGCGTGCCTATCATCAGTCCGCCGCGACCCTCAACCTCATCCGCGCGTTCACCAAGGGAGGCTTCGCCGACCTCAACCAGATCCACGTCTGGAACCAGGAGTTCGTCGCGGCCAGCAAACAGGGTCAGCGCTACGAGGCCATCGCCCGCCAGATCGAGCGCGCCCTGAGGTTCATGGCGGCGTGCGGGATCGATCTCGACGCCGACCAGAACCTGCACGAGGTCGACTTCTACACATCGCACGAGGCGCTTCTGCTCGGCTACGAGGATGCACTGACCCGGCAGGACAGCCTGACCGGAGACTGGTACTGCTGCTCGGCCCATCTTCTGTGGGTCGGGGAAAGAACTCGCCAGCCGGGCGGCGCGCACCTCGAGTTCCTGTCCGGCATCAAGAACCCGGTGGCGTGCAAGCTCGGAGCCTCGGCGACGCCCGAGGAGGTCGTCGAGATCTGCGAACGGCTCGACCCGGACGGAGAGCCGGGACGCCTGACGTTCATTACCCGGCTGGGCGCTGCCAACGTCGAGGGCGTCCTCCCATCGCTGATCGGTGAGGTCCGCCGGGCAAACCACAGCGCGGTGTGGGTCTGCGATCCGATGCATGGAAACACGTTCGTCACCGAGAACGGAGTTAAGACCCGTCGACTCGGCGACATCATGACCGAGATCAAGTCGTTCTTCGCGGTTCATCATCAGGAAGGCAGCGTCCCGGGGGGCGTTCACCTCGAGCTCACGCACGAGGACGTCACCGAGTGCCTTGGGGGGGCCGAGGAGGTGCTCGACCATCACCTATCGGAGCGCTACCGAGCGCTGTGCGACCCGCGCCTCAACGCGCGCCAGTCGCTCGACCTCGCCTTCGAGCTGGGCGAGATGCTCCAGCAGTAGGTACCGAGGCATCAATTAGATGGGGGCTAACCGGCACGCTTCTCGCGCAAAGCGGAGAGCACCTCGTCGTGCTCGGCGTGGCGTCCCGTCGCCTTCTTCGAATAGATCAGGTCTTCGTCGGCGGTGACCTCGAAGACGCCCCCGCCCGAGGGGACGATTACCAGGTCGGTGATGTCGTGTTCGAACTCCTCGAGCAACCGTTCCGTCAGACCGACGGCTCTAGGGGCGTACCCTCACTGCGCGCAGTATTCGATGGAGATCTTCATGCCCGGAGTCTACGCTTGACGGATATCTAAAGGAGGAGCATGTGAACATCGGCAGCATCGTGACTGTGATCGTCGTCGTCCTGGTAGTCGCAGCGTTGATCTTTGTCTACAACCGGCTCGTGCGATTGCGAAACCGCTCCGAGGCCGCGTGGTCCCAGATCGACGTCCAGCTCAAGCGCCGCTACGACCTCATCCCGAACCTGGTCGAGTCCGTCAAGGGCTACGCGGCGCACGAGCGGCAGACGCTCGAGGCGGTGATCGAGGCGAGGCGGCAGGCCGTTGCCGCGAGCGGAGTCGAGGAGCAAGCTCAGGCGGAGAATCTGTTGACCGGGGCCCTTCGCCAGCTCTTCGCGCTTGCCGAGGCCTACCCCGACCTCAAGGCGAACGAGAACTTCCTCGCCCTTCAAGAGGAGCTCACCGGTACCGAATCCCGTATTGCGTTCGCACGACAGTTCTACAACGAGCAAGTACTCGCCTACGACAACGCTCTCGAGACGTTCCCAAGCAACCTGGTCGCGGCCTCGTTCAACTTTGAGCCGAAGGTCTACTTCGAAGCCGAGACCGAGTCGCGCGAGCCCGTAAAGGTGGAGTTCGGCCAGACTCCCCCACCCGAACAATCCTGACCTAGACCGTGTACGAGCGGATCGCGTCGAACGTCCGCAAGACCTGGATGCTCGTCTTCGTCTTCATCGTCCTGGTCGCGCTCGTGGGATGGGTGTTCGGCGAGTTCACCGGCATCGGCTGGTGGGGACTCGTAGGGGCGCTCGCCCTGTCGCTCGTGATGACCTGGGGGTCGTACTTCGCGTCCGACCGCATCGCGCTGTCGATGAGCAGGGCGGTTCCCGCCGACCAGACCGCGCATCGGGATCTGCACAACATCGTCGAGGGGCTCAGCATCGCCGCCGGAACCCCCAAGCCCCGCGTCTACGTGGTGAACGATCCCGCTCCCAATGCCTTCGCCACCGGACGAAATCCCGAGCATGCGGCCGTTGCGGTGACCACCGGGTTGCTCGAAACCCTGAGCCGAGACGAGCTCGAGGGGGTCATGGCCCACGAGCTCTCGCACGTCACGAACCGCGACACGCTGGTGATGACGATCGCGGTGACCCTCGTGGGGGTGATCGTCCTGCTCGCCGATTGGCTGATGCGGGCGCTGTGGTGGGGAGGGTCGGGCCGCAGGCGAGGCGGCGGCGCCGGGGCTCCAGTGGCGTTGCTCGGTCTCGTCCTCATGATCCTGGCACCGCTCATCGCGCGCCTGCTCCAGTTCGCCATCTCACGCCGGCGTGAGTTCCTCGCCGACGCCGACGGCGTCTTTCTGACCAGGCACCCTCAGGGGCTGATCGGCGCGCTCGAGAAGCTGCGCGCCGACGAAACCGTGGTTCGCACTGCCAGCAAGGCCACCGCGCATCTGTGGATCGAGTCTCCGATCGCTCGCCACGCGGGCTCGAAGGGGACGACCCGGCCGGGGGCGTGGCTCAATCGCCTGTTCGACACCCACCCGCCCCTCGAGGAGAGGATCGCGGCGCTGCGCGAGATCACGTTTGGGGCCGCGCCCGCGGCTCCACCGGCACCGCCACCCTAACGCTCGCGGTGCACCACTGAAGTGTCGCCGCCGGTTTCGAGCGCGACGGCGGTCGCGACCAACGCGGTGTGAGAAAACGCCTGAGGGAAGTTTCCGACCAGGCGGCCCAGCCGGACGTCGTACTCCTCGGCCAGCAGCCCCACGTCGTTCGCGACCGACAGCACGCGTTCGAAGTATTTGCGGCAGTCCCCCGCCCTGCCGATCAGCACCATGGCGTTGGCGAGCCACAGGGTGCACATCAGGAACGCACCTTCGCCGGGCGGCAGGCCGTCGTCGGCCGTGTAGCGCTGCACGAAGCCGTCGACGACAAGCTCGCGCTCGATGGCTTCGATCGTCTCCCGCATTCTCGGATCGGTGGCCTCGATGAACCCGACGAGCGGGAGCATGAGGAGAGCCGCGTCGAGGCTCGGATCGTCGTACGCGCGGATGAAGTGGCCGCGATCTTGGTCGTAGCCCTTCTCCATCACCTCTTCTCGGATCGCATCTCGAACGTCGCGCCAGCGCTCGACCGGGCCTTCTCTGCCGAATCGCTCGACGGCGCGTACGGCGCGGTCGACCGCCACCCAGGCCATTACCTTGGAAAGAACGAAGTGCCGACGCCGGTCGCGCACCTCCCAGATGCCTTCGTCCGGCTCCTGCCAGCACTCGCAGACGAACTCGACGATCCTCTTCTGGAGCGCCCAGTAGTCCTCGCCGGTCT
>JBOGXF010000156.1:0-7130 GCA_050694275.1 Actinomycetota bacterium
CTGTCCGAGTTTCCTGTTGACGAGGCCACGGCCTGGCTGGCAAACGACCGGTCGGCCCGAGGGGCCGACGCGTCCGTCGCACGCAGGTGGCTCGTCACGGCCGCCCTGCCCGAAAAGCCGGAGGCGATGGCGTCGGCCGGCGGGGCCTTCATGAAGGAAGTCGACGACGAGGTCTTTGTCTGTCCGTGGCGGACGCGGCTCCGGATGCTCGCGGGCCTGCTGGCTTTTCGCGACAGCCTGCCCGAGGAGGTCGCCGATGCCTTCGTCCCCCTCTCGCAGGCGAGACGGGCGGCGCGCGAGCTCGCCGCCTTGGGAGATCGGCCCGACCTCCGCTCGCACATCCTTCACGCCAACTGGCATGTGCCGTTGCGGTGGTTCGTCGCTTTCGAGGGCAGCGAGCGAGTGCTCATCGAGGACAAGGACGGGCTCCGGGTCCGATACGAGACCACCCTGGCCCACGCCCAGGCGCGCCTGAACCGGGCGGTTGCGATCCTCGAGACCTCCTGGGGCGAGGACGACGTCACGGAGTCGGTGCGGGAGCTCTCGGATTGGCTCGAGCAGTTCGACGGCCGCGGGCTCGTCGAGCTGGACTACGCCTCGGTGTCCGGGATGTTCGCCCCAGACGACCTCGTCGCCGACGATTCGGCCCTCGAGACGTGGGCTTGTCTCGAGGCCCTCGAGGGAGGCGATCTCATCCGGGCCGGACCGCTCTTCTCGACCCTCACGGAACGGTGGGCCGGCGTGCGGGTGTGGGAAGGGGCAAACTAGGGGCACTTACTAGTCGAGGATGACTATTGCCCAATAGCCCCCAAAAATATGAAAATTGGTCCTAACTAACCATTCCACTCTGGGGTGATTTCGACCGATTATCTAAAAGACGGAGAAGTCCGGCTAGACGACCATACCCGGCGTACGCCGAGAGGCCGGACGAAACGCTACAGGATTGGAGACGAGATGAAGGCAAACAAGGACGACGCCCTTCTAACCCCCGCCGAGGTCGCCGCGCTCTTCCGTGTCGACCCCAAGACGGTCACGCGGTGGGCGAAGGCAGGCAAGCTGTCCTCAATCCGGACTCTCGGTGGCCACCGACGCTACCGGGCCGAAGAGGTGCGGAAGTTCCTCGAGGGGGCCAAGCAGTCGGGAAGCATGTCCGAGTAAGACGGAGCAAATCGCAGGACCGACGGACGCCCTCGGGCGTCCGTCTGCGCGTGGCGAGGGGCAGAATCGAACTGCCGACACCGCGATTTTCAGTCGCGTGCTCTGCCAACTGAGCTACCTCGCCGAGCGGGGACATCGAGGATAGCAAGGCAGAGGTCCGCCTCGACGCACCCGTTTGATAGCCTCACTTTCACTTCAGGGCCCCAGTGGAGCAGCCAGGAGTGCTCATCTCCCTGTCAAGGAGAAGGTCGCCGGTTCAAATCCGGTCTGGGGCGCGCCTCCTCTTCCTCGTGTAGCCGCGTGCCCCCGCCGGTTGAATCCGCCTCTCCTCTCAGGCGGCCGGACGCGACTTCTCTCAGGATC
Organism: Actinomycetota bacterium; assembly: GCA_050694275.1. Lineage (GTDB taxonomy): Bacteria > Actinomycetota > CADDZG01 > CADDZG01 > WHSQ01 > JBOGXF01. The sequence goes on from JBOGXF010000156.1 coordinate 1,522, forward strand.
AGGGGGGCCGGGGTCGACTCGAAGGCCGAGAGATCCTCCGGGAGCGGAACGATCATCTGGAGTACCCCTTTTTCCCAACCGACCGGGATCGCGCCGAGCCTCTGCAGGAACTCGATCATCGACCGGTTCTCGCCGAGGACCCAGACACGAAAGGCGCGGACCCCCTGCTCGATCGCGCTCTGAGCGGCGACCGTGAGCAGGATCTTGCCGAGACCGCGGCGCTGATACGGGTCGATGACGGTGACCGCTCCCTCGGCGATCTCGGGATCGTCTGCATCGCGGATCCAGCGCGCGACCCCGAGGCCGGGTTGACCCGGCTTATCCGGGGCAAAGGCGATCCAGGCATCGTGGTTGACGTAGTCGACCTCGGTCAGATACCGAAGCTCGCTCTCGGTGAGGTGCGACTTCTGCCGGAAGAACCTGCGGTAACGCGACTGGTCGGAGAGCTGCGCGAATCCATCCACGAGCATCTGCTTGTCGTCGGGTCTGATGCGACGCAACCTGACGAGCGTGCCGTCGAGAAGAGCGGCCTCGAGCTCCATGACGGCCCCACGCTATCGGGCTCGAGGGGGCGTAAGAAATCCCACTCGGCCTATGCTTCGCGCGTGATTTTCGAGGAAGAAGCGCGCGGCGGGTTCCTCGACCCCGCCCTCATCGGCTACTAACTCATGCGCCTGACCCTCCGCGATCCGTGAGGGCAAGGGCACCCCTCCTCCGATCCACCACCTCACCGGGGTCATCCCGACCAAGGCGGGGCCCGGCATGAGCACCTTCCGTATGCCCGCGAGCGGGTGGCTGGCCACGCCCGCGGAGGTCTTTCTGGGAGCGACCATCGGCATCCTCGCCGACGGCGCGCTGGGCACGGCGATACAGACGACGCTTCCCCCCGCCACTGCCTACACGACCCAGGAATTGACGCTCAACTACCTGAGGCCGACTTCGACCGCCAGCGAAGTGCTGGTCGCGCGCGGCCGCCTCGTGCATCTCGGCCGCTCGCTCGGCCTCTCTGAGGTCATCGTTGAGGACGCGAACGGCCGCACCCTCGGACACGGATCGTCGCGCTTTCATCTTCGAACCGATACGCCCCGCCCCCGAGCCGCCCGAGGACTACGAGTTCCCCGAGTCACCTACCTACGAGACTCCCGATCCCTACCTTCGCCCGGTCGAAGGCGAGATCTGGCCGGATGAGGTGTGGAGAGATGAGCGGGCTCGAGATCTACAAGGCGGCCGCGGCTGGGGAGCTCGGCCCCCCGCCGCTCAATGCTGCTGAGCTCAAGGAAAGTTCTTCAGAGCTCGCTGCTTGACATAGGAGCCTCAAACCGGCTTGGCCAGTTGCGAGGGCGAATAGTCTCCAGTGCGAAACGGAGCGCGCGGTCCAGTTCGATGACTTTGTCCGGGCCGAGCACGCCGACCGGTGAGTGTTCGAACCGGTCCTTCGGGACCGTGAGCAGGTTGTCACATGAAGCCGCGCAATCCTCCGGCAAGCCCTGCTCGGTCCCCAGCCGAACCTCCGACGCGATCTCTCGGATCGTCCTCGAGATGGGGGCGATGACGACTGCCGAGAGGACGGGAATGGCGACATTACGCGAGAGCACCAGGACCGGTCGTCGCCCCGCGGGAGGGCCGAGGTCGGCCCAATAGACCTCGCCTCTCCTCACCAGTCCGGCGCAGTTTCCGCGGCCAGTCTTCGCGCGGTTTCGACGACAACCGGATCCTGGGGTACCTGTCGGTAGGCGTCGATAAGCTGGCGTTCAAGCTTTCTCGCCCTGCGCGCCTCTAGCAAGGCGAGGGCGGCCGCCCGAAGGAGTTCGCTGCGCGACACGCCGTCCTGCTTGGCGGCCTTATCAAGCTCCGCCACGAGCTTGTCGTCGAGCTGCACCATCACCTGCTTCCGAGCCATTATCCCATCATATTACATCTCATATGATGATGAAAGAGCGCTGGAAGGCCTTGAGCCAGCCGTAGTTCGCCTACAGGTAGGGCTGGAGAGCCTCGTTGGCTAGTTGATCGGCTTGTTTGGCCAAGACGGCCGAGCGTGGGTGGTGGTGGTAGGTGACTCGGCCCCTGAACCTGCCCTGAGTGCGCGCACCTGGTCGTAAAGTCAGTTCACGAAGGCGGCTTGTGGGCCTAAATGGATGCTATTCCCTCGTGGGTTTGAACGACTTCGTGTAGTTGCGGACCCCGGACCTCTGCCGACCGGTTCTGAACTTTAATGACCCTGGCGCAGCACGTTGAGGGCGGCATTCGTGGAAGCCACGGCGCCTATGTAGGACGGGTCCCGGACTCCATCAACCGACTGGATCTTCGGCCGGGTCCAGCGGAGGCAGTTTGCGAAGGTAGTAGTCGGCTCCCCGGACCAAGAGGTGATTAACGGAGGTGTCTCGCGCGGCCGCCGCCTCCTTGAGCCTCTCGAAGAGTGACTCTGGGATTCGAACAGCGGTGGTGACCCTTTCCTCATCTGCATGGGCATCATTGCGGGGGCGTCCTGTCTTAGCCACTGGTTTCCTCTCCCTTCGCGCCGTCTGCTCCTAACCGGTTTCAGGGTAGAGGAGCGATGCCCACATATCTCGGATTTCCGGTGACCGCGCGCGGATTTCTGGTGACGGCGCGCGCCCGGCCGACTAACGCGCGCGGATGTCGGACATCTGTATCGAGTCTTCTGGTGACTAGTTCCGGGGATTTGTCGCGGCCCTGTGATTGACTACCCGAGAGCGCGAAGACCCCCGCCACAAGGGGCGGGGGCCATCGGCAGAGGGTCCCGGAGGACCCCTACGCAACCGTCACGGTAACACCGCGGCGGCCCCACCTTCCGGGACCCGAGCCGACCCGCTCGGGAAGGAGGTGTGCGGGACGATGGCTTACGGACCGAGGTTTCAGATCTACCGGGATGCCGCGGGCAACTACCGGTGGCGGCTGAAGGCATCGAACGGAGAGAAGATCGCGTCGTCGGGCGAATCCTTCTCGTCCCGGTACTCGGCCGAGCGGGCGGCACGAAATGTCGTGGAGGCTTGCAAGAAGGGCCCACCCATCGAGTAACGGCTAGCCGTTCCGCAAGGAAGGGCGCCGGAAACGCGGCCGATCTCGACGGCGGAGGTCTCGTCGACGAACCCAGCGAAGTAACAACTCAGGTCGAAAAGAGAAGGAGTAAGCAGATGGCAACCGCGCAAATCGTTTCGGTTCAGCAAGCGTTTGAGGACTTCGAGCGGAACGTGGTCCGCGTTCCGATCGCGGAGAACGCGGTAGCCAAGCGCGTCCAACGGGAAATCCGCGACCACTTGGCTAGCGAATTGCCCGATCTCCTCGAGACCTTCCTCTCGGGCTCGTACAGCCGCCGGGTGCAGGTCGTGAGATTGCACGACATTGACATCATCGTGGTCCTTGACGACCCGTTGGGGGTGTACGCGGACTCGGCGGTGGCCGCCCTCAGGGCGATCGGGCAGGCGGCGGCCACGTGCGAGCTTGTGAGCAGCGTGACTCCACCTCGCGTCCGATCCGTCCGGCTCAGCCTTCATGACTATGAGTTCACCGTCGACCTCGTCGCCGCCAGGGAGCCTGACGAGGACGAGGACGGACTCCTGCTGGCCTGCAACCTGCCCGAAGAGGGCCGCGACGATTGGACCTGGGGTAATCCCCGCGGCCAGCGTCAGGCGGCGATCGACAAGAACGATGAGACGGGCGGCATCTATGTTCCGTCGGTGCGCTTGGTGAAGTACTGGCTGGGAAGGGTCTGGGGCGACGATGAGAGACCCTTTCGCAGCTACCACGCCGAATCGATTCTGTATGGCGCTCTGACCGAGAAAGTGGAGTACGACGAGGCCATGGTTCTGTTTTTCGACGCCGCGTACAGCGCCCTCGCTCCCGGTGTGCTCACCCCCGATCCCGGAGCACCGGGCACCTACGTCGACGAGCGTCTGGATGCAAACGATCGACGTGAGGCCCGAGACGCGGTGGCAGCGGCGCGCGCGGCCGCGCATGCCGCGTACGAGAAGGAGGATGTCGAAGAGGCACTCGATGCGTGGGCCCAGATCTTCGGCCCCGCCTTCCCCGCCCCCGACACGTCGACCAACGCGGTGGCCGAGTCTCTTGCCGCCGGGACGGCGGGCGTGGTGGGCGCGGGCATCGCGGCTGAGAGAGGTCGACCCGTCATCCCATCACGGCCGTGGCGGGAGAGGTAGAAGAGCTCCCCGACCGTCGCAGGTACGCGCGCTGGTGGGAGTGGCTTCCGGCCCGCGTAGCTGCGCTCGAGGGAGAAAGCGGGGGGCATGACTGGACGATCCGACGGTTGTCGCCGGACGAGATCGGTCGCAACGCGGACCTCCGGAACGTCGCGACGGAATGCGAGGTGGAGCCGGGCGATCTTCTGGCGTACCTCGCCCACGCGGAGGGACGCTTCGGACGGTACCGGATCGTCGCGGTGTTTCTGGTTCCGCCCGACGTGGGTAATCCGCATGTCTTCTGCCTCGACGGGCCGCGAGCGATAGAGGCCTCAGAACATCGGAATGGAGAAGCGGAACTTTGTCTCTTCTACAAGGGCGATCCACCCGAGCGGCGCTGGACCCACCGGGACGGCCTATGCCGGCTGTTCGATCTCGCCCGGCGACACGTGACTGGCGAGTACATCTGGCGGACGACCGGTGCGTGGCCGATCGAGGAGGCACCGCACGGGGAGACCGATCCCGCGCCCCCCGACCCATCTCTCGCCCTGCCTCGATTGCGGAAGCCCGGGCGGAACGAGCCATGCACGTGCGGATCGGGCCGCAAAGCGAAGAAGTGCTGCTGGCGATGACGATCAAGCCGTTCCTCAGTCACAAACGCGAGAACGCGAGGGTCGTGGGGCGCCTTCGGGACTCGCTCAAGATCTACGGCGCCGGTGGCTGGAAGGACACTGAAGACTTGCGACTCGGCGACCGTACGAAGCAAGGGATCCGCCGGGCGATCTTCCAGGAAACCGGCGGGATGATGTGGTGGGGCACGCGGCAATCGCTGGTATCGCGCTTCATGAATGAGGTCGAGATTCCGTGCGCGTTGCAACGTAAGGGTGCCGAGCCGCTGTATCCGCTGGTACCAGTGTTCGTCGACCTCGATCCGGGCAATGAATTAGACCGCCGTTCCATTCGGGGGGCTCTTGGCGAGTACGGAGCTGATCTGTTGGACTGCAACGGCCTCGTCCGGCGGCAAGCCGAGTCGGCCGGCGAATTCCGCCGCCGGGCGGCGGTCCGCTACGTGCGCGATGCAGTGAAGGCGCTCGCGTCCAAGCCCGCGGGCGAGGATCATGTGACCGTCGCCCTGAGGGCGCTGAGTGAGCCGAGCGGCGAGCACGATCTGACGTTCGACTGGCGCGCCCTCATCGATCCCAAAGAGCGGTTCCTGCATCCCGGCGGGTATGACCTGATCCTCGACGCGTTGGAAGCGGCTCGGGACTCGCTGCAGGCCGCCTTCCGTTCGCCGTCGGTCCTGGTCGATATCGACCTTCCGCTTACGCTAGCGGGTTCCCGACAGCACATCGTAGAGACTAAAACCGCCACCACATCGTAGAGGTTTCGGCCGCGAATCCGCGTCCGAAGGCGGCGGGGCACCTAGCCTCCAAACCAGGCCAACTGGAAGGAGGT
>JBOGXF010000157.1:0-14746 GCA_050694275.1 Actinomycetota bacterium
TCGGGATCGGGCAAGTCGACACTGTTGCGGGCGGTAGCCGGGCTGGTCCCGGTGGAGTCGGGTTCGATCACCTGGGACGGGGATGACATCAGCGCCGTGCCCACCCACTTGCGCGGGTTCGGCCTCATGTTCCAGGGCTATGCCCTGTTCCCTCATCTCGACGTGGCCGGCAACGTGGGTTTCGGCCTGAGGATGGCCGGGATCCCCGACGGCGAGCTCAGGGACCGGGTCCGCACCGCTCTGGAATGGGTCGGTCTCAACGGGTTCGACGATCGATCCATCGCCGACCTGTCCGGCGGGGAGAAACAGCGGGTGGCCTTGGCCCGGACCCTGGCCCCCGAGCCGCGGTTGGTCATGCTCGATGAGCCTCTGGGCGCCCTCGATCGGGCCTTGCGGGAGCGACTCATGCTCGAGACCCGTCAGATCCTCACCGACCGGGCCGTCACCGCATTGGTAGTCACCCACGATCGCGAGGAGGCGGTGACCCTGTCCGACCGTCTCGCCCTGATGCGAGACGGCACCATCGTCCAATCCGGCACCCTCCCCGACATCCTCGCCCACCCGGCCGACGCCTGGGTCGAGGACTTCCTGGGGTGACACCAACTTTTCTGTGCGGGTTTACCGCGCGTCCGGCCGCGCGTCTGGCCCCGCGAATCCGCACAGAAAGGGTTCAGCCCTCGGCGCCCCGGAGCCGCGGGCGGAGGATGCGACGCCAGACGAACCAGGCCACCGCGACTCCGATGACCACCAGGACGGCGGTCTGGAACAGCTCGAGTGGCTCTTTGACCTGCTGCCAGCGCTCCCCGAGGAGGTACCCGGCCCCGATGAGCACCAGGTTCCAGACCAGACTCCCGATCAGGGTGTACAGGCTGAAGGGGAGGATGGACATGCGTCTGAACCCGGCCGGGATCGAGATGAGGGACCGTATCAGCGGGATCCACCGGCAGAGCAGCACTGCGATGTTGGCCCTACGGTCGAACCAGGCCTCGGTCCGGTCGAGATCGGCCTCGTCGAGGCCGAACCAACGCCCGTAGCGGACAACCAGTGCGCGCAACCGAACCGGGCCGACGGCGGCGGCGATCCCGTAGAGGACGAAGGCCCCCACCATCGAGCCGATGGTGGCGGCGACGATCATCCCGACCATGGAAGCCTCGCCCCCGGCGGCGACGAAACCGGCCAGCGGGAGCACCACCTCGGACGGGATCGGAGGGAACAGGTTCTCCAGGGCGACGAGGAAGGCGACGCCCCCATAGCCAAGGGTCTCGACCACAGAGGTCACCCATTCGACCAGACCATCGAGCACCTTGGAATCCTTCCTTTGCGCGGGCCTGACAACGGTAGACAGGGCGGCCCGCGCTGATTGTCGACAGGAATGGGCCTCCACTACAGTCTCGGCCCGCAATCCCGACGGAGGACCCTTTCTTGGACGTGTCGATACTTGCTGCCGAGGGCGGCTATCAAGAGTTCACGCTCGGCAGCGCCGAGTGGGCGTGGCTTTGGCTCGCCGCGGCGACGGCGGTGCTCGCCCTCCTCGTCGGTGTGTTCCTGTCCCGTGGGGTGCTGAAGGCTGATCAGGGCACTCAGACGATGAAGGACATCGCCGCCTCGATCCAGGAAGGCGCCATGGCCTACCTGCGACGTCAGTTCAGGACGATCGTCATCATCCTCGTCCCACTGGCGCTCATCGTTTTCTTCACATCGACGGCCGTGCTCGCCCCCGACGGGACCGAGGCGCTCAGCTTCGCCCAATCCGGGGCATGGCGGACTATGGCCTTCGTGGCCGGTTGTTTCCTCTCCGGGCTGACCGGGTTCCTGGGGATGTCACTGGCCGTGCGTGGCAACGTCCGCACCGCCGCCGCTGCTCGCTCCGGATCTCTCCCCGCCGCCCTCAAGGTCGCCTTCCGCACCGGGGGCGTGGCCGGGATGTTCACCGTGGGCCTCGGGCTTCTCGGCGCGACGACCATCATCATGATCTTCCAGAACACGTCGTCGGCGATCCTGATCGGGTTCGGGTTCGGCGGTTCTCTGCTCGCTCTGTTCCTGCGGGTTGGAGGCGGGATCTTCACCAAGGCTGCCGACGTTGGTGCCGACCTGGTCGGCAAGATCGAACAGGGGATACCAGAAGACGACCCGCGCAATCCGGCGACCATCGCCGACAATGTCGGTGACAACGTGGGTGACTGCGCCGGCATGGCCTCCGACTTGTTCGAGAGCTATGAGGTCACCCTGGTGGCTTCGATCATCCTCGGCGTGGCGGCGTTCAACTCGATCGGCGCCAACCCCGCCCTCGGTCTCGTCTTCCCGGTCGTAGTCCGCGCCCTCGGGGTGCTCGCTTCGATCGTCGGCGTGTTCCAGGTGCGGGCCACCCCCCGGGACAAGTCGGCCATGGCCCCGATCAACCGCGGCTTCCTCACCGCAGGCCTGCTCACCGTGGCCGGCACCCTGGCCGTGGCCCTCCTCTACATCGGCAACGACAACGGGAACGAGGGCTGGAAGGTGTTCGGTGCGGTGGTGGCCGGCCTCGTCCTGGCCCAGGTGGTGAGTCGGCTCACCGAGTACTTCACGTCGACCGAGGAAAAGCCGGTTCGAGAGATAGCCGAAGCCACTCAGACCGGACCGGCGACAACGGTCCTCTCCGGAATCTCCTCCGGGCTGGAGTCGTCGGTATGGGCCATCGTGGCCATCGCTGGTGCCCTGGGCGTGGCCATCGCGCTCGGCGGCGGGAACATCCAGTTCTCTCTCTACCTGGTCGCCCTCACCGGCATGGGGATGCTGGCCACCACCGGGGTCGTGGTCTCGGAGGACACCTTCGGACCGGTGGCGGACAACGCCGCCGGGATCGCCGAGATGTCGGGCGAGTTCCATGGCGAGGCGCGCACCGTCATGATCGGCCTCGACGCCGTCGGCAACACCACCAAGGCGGTCACCAAGGGCTTCGCCATCGGGTCGGCGGTCATCGCCGCGGTCGCCCTGTTCGCCTCGTTCATCGAGACAATCGCCGGCGAACTTGGCTTGACCGCGGAAGGATCCGATCTGTTCTCGCTGCCCGAGACCTCGATCAACGTGGCGAACCCCACCGCCTTCATCGGCCTCCTCATCGGCGGCTCCGTCGCCTTCATGTTCTCCGGCCTGGCCATCCGGGCGGTAGGCCGGACGGCGGCGGTCGTGGTCCAAGAGGTCAGACGTCAGTTCGCCGACGGGGCGATCATGAGAGGCGAGCGTCGCCCCGACTACGGGCCCGTCATCGACATATGCACCGCCGCCTCGTTGCGCGAGCTGCTGACCCCGGCCCTGTTGGCGGTGCTCACACCGGTGATCATCGGCTTCGGGATCAACTACTTCGCCCTCGGCGCCTTTCTGGCGGCATCGATCCTCACCGGGCAGCTCATGGCCAACTTCCTCTCTAACGCGGGCGGGGCCTGGGACAACGCCAAGAAGTTCATCGAGGACGGGAATTACGGAGGCAAGGGCTCCGAGTCGCACAAGGCGGCCGTTATCGGCGACACCGTCGGCGATCCGTTCAAGGACACCGCCGGTCCCGCCCTCAACCCGCTCATCAAGGTCATGAACCTGGTCGCGCTGCTGGCGGCCGGATCGGTGGTGAGCGCGGTCGCCGATGAGAACACCGCGCTCCGGGTGGTCGTCGTGGTCCTCGGCGTGCTGCTCCTCGGCGGGGCCTTCTATTACTCGGCGCACCGCCGGGACGTCGAGTTCGGCGGCGATGCGTCGGAGCCGGCGGAGAGGGTCGGCACCAGCGCGTAACCGAGAGCCGAGTGGTCTCTGAGTCGGCTCATGTCCGACTCATCGACCACTCGGCGGGATCAGTCGAGGTGGTAGGGGACGCTGACCGCGATCACTCCCCGCGCGAACAGCAGATGCCGCTTGGCGATCAGCGCGGTCTGGCCATGCAGGATCTGGTGACGTCTGGTCGGCACGACGAACTCCGGCATTATGACCGTTACGAGGCGGTCGATGCCGTCGGCCCGATACTGCTTGAGGTAGCGAAGGAGCGACACGCCCAGGCTGCGGAAGGGCGCGGCCTCGATCTCGAGGGGGATCGGGATCTGCGACTCCAGCCACTCGTTGCCGAGCTTTTCCGCTTCCTCGGGCACCAGCCCGAAGGAGACCGCGCGGATGTCGGTGGGGCGCAGGGTCTCCGCATACTCGATCGCCTGGAGGGTCGCGTTGTGAACCCCGCCGACGAGGATCAACGCGTAGTGCCTCGCCGGCTCGTGGGTCTCATCTGCCCCAGGGACGATCTCCTCGGAGACGATGGGAACGTCGAGCACGTTGATGCCGCGTTGCGCGAGGAGGTGCGCCTTCAGCCGGTGCAGGCGGGGACGCAGGAGGACCTCCGACATCCCGCGCCTGCGCAGGACCTCGGGAATCATCACCGTGAGAAAGTCGTCGTCCGCGAGCGTCGAACGCCTCTCACGCAGATAGCGCGTGAGCCCCGCTCGGAGTGACCCATCCTGGGGCAGCGTCTCGAGCGGGATCTCGGGAGACAATCGCCTCCAAGTTCCGTGGTTGGCGGGATCGACGGTGACGGCCGCGACGCTCGCCGGCCGTATCGACCGCGCGTAGCCAATTGCGCGTGCGGTCGCCGCGTCGACGTGGTGGACGTAGATCACCATGTGCTGATTGCCGGGGCGCCGGCCCACGGGACGCCTTTCGATTGCCTTGAGCTGAGCGGCGACGTCGCCGTAGTGACGGTTGATCGATCGCATCATGTACATCAGCACGGGGATGGAAAGCATGATGATCCACGCGCCCTCGCTGAACTTGGTTCCGGCGATCACGAAAAGGACGGTGCCGGTCACGATGGCTCCGAAACCGCTGACGACCGCTTTCTTCTGCCACCCCGGGGGTCGATTTGCTCGGAACCGAACGACCAGCCCGGTCTGCGACAGCGTGAAAGAGATGAACACCCCGATCAGATAGAGCTGGATAAGGCGGTTCAGGTTTGCGTCGAAGACCCAGATCAGAATCGAGGCGAGCACCGCGAGGATGATCACGCCGTTCGAGAAGACGAGGCGGTCGCCTCGGTTCATGAACTGACGAGGCATGAACCGGTCGCCCGCCAGGATCGACGACAGGCGGGGAAAGTCCTGATACGCGGTGTTGGCGGCGAGGATGAGGATCGCCGCAGTCATCACCTGCAACAGGTAGAAGAAGAAGCCGCCGCCGAACACTGCGTCGGCGACCTGCGCGACGACGGTACGTTCCGATGCCTCGGTGAAGACGACGTTCGTTCGGTCGGCGAGCATCGATATCCCGAGGAACATCGAGATCGTGAATGCTCCCATGATTGTGAGCGTCGTCGCTGCGTTCTTGGACTGTGGGTATCTGAACGCTGCGGTCCCGTCGGCGATCGCCTCGACGCCGGTAAGGGCCGTCGTTCCCGCGGCGAACGCCTTCAGGATGAGGAAGATGCTGATCGCCTCTACGGTTTCGAGGTGCTGGCCCGCGCTCTCGGCCTGGGGGCATCCCCCCAAACACTTCACGAACCCGGTGGCGAGCATGATGTAGATGGACAGGACGAACCCATAGGTCGGGATGGCGAAGAATGTCCCCGACTCCTTGGCCCCGCGCAGGTTGGCGACGGTAACGAGGGCGACGAATCCGACCGCGATGGGAACCTTGTTGTCCGCCAGGTCCGGAAGCGCCGACACCATCGCGTCGGTCCCCGCCGTGATCGACACTGCGACCGTGAGGACGTAGTCACCGAGCAACGCCGCGGCCGCGAGCAGACCCGGATACATCCCGAGGTTCTCGACCGACACCCGATACGCGCCCCCTCCCTGCGGATACGCGTGCACAGTCTGGCGGTACGAGAAGATCACGACCGCCAGCACGCACGCGACCGCGATCGAGATGGGCAGGATGTTCGTCAGCGCGCCCGCTCCTGCGAGGCCGAGCACGAGCATTGCCTCTTGGGTCGCGTACGCGTTGGACGACAGCGGGTCCGAAGCGAACACGGGCAGGGCGATGATTTTCGGCAGAAGCGTGTGCTCGAGCTCGCCGGACGACATCGGGCGCCCGACGAGGATGCGCTTGATCGCCGACTGAGCCTTGCTCGCCATCCTCTAGCTCCTACGCACTACCCGTGCTCGGGGCCCGGAACCAGCCTGTAGTCGGGGTTCAGGATCACGAGTTCGTCGCCCTCCCCTCTGCCTGCGGTGCCCTCCATGACGATCCCCATGCCTAGGGTGATGCCCGCAAGCGAACGTCGCCCAAGCCACTTGGCGATCATCTCCCCGCTGCCGTCGATGATGGTCGCCTCGATCGAACCGGTGCCCTCGCGCGGATCGATGCGGATGTTCTGCACGACGCCGGCGACCTTGCAGCGCGTGCGCGCCTCGACGTCGGAGATGGGGATCGCCCCGGCGATGGTCGATGCCCAGTGCCTGAGGTTGTCGGACCGGACCTCCTCCGGGGGCCGGGCGAGCCGCTCGATGAGCCGGGTGATGGACGCCACGAGGCGCAAGTATGGCAGTATCGCCCGCGCCGGTCTTTCAGCCTTGCAAGGAGCGCGTAGAGCGTGCACATCGTAATCGCAGGATGCGGCCGTGTGGGCTCGGAGCTCGCATCCAATCTGCAACGTCTCGGCCACACGGTTGCGGTGATAGACAAGAATCCGAAGGCGAGAGATCGCCTCAAGGACGACTTCTCGGGTGAGTTCCTCGTCGGCTTCGTGTTCGATCGAGACATCCTGGAGGCCGCCGGGATCAAGGACGCGGCTGCGTTCGCGTCGGTGACCAGCGGCGACAACTCGAACATCGTGTCGGCTCGGATAGCCAAGGAGCACTACCGCGTCCACGAGGTGGTGGCGCGTATCTACGACCCCCGCCGGGCCCAGATCTATCAGCGGCTCGGCATCCAGACGGTCGCCACCGTTCGTTGGACCACCGATCAGATACTGAGGTACCTGCTCCCCGACGAGATCCCGGTCGAGTACACGGTCGACAACGGCGAGGTCGTCGTCACGGCGCTCCCGGCCCCCTCCGAGGTCGTCGGCAAATCGGCCAAGCAGCTCGACCAGGACGGGAGGCGCACGATCGTGGCCGTGAGTCGGTTTGGCGTCCCGCGCATCCCCGACCGGGAGCTCACGATTCAGGAGGGCGACATCCTGCACGTCTCCGTTACGCGCGGAGATGCTCCCGGGCTTGCGGACGACTTGAGAAAGGTGGGGGAGCCGGAGTGATCTCCAAGACGATGCGTATTGCGATCGCCGGCGCGGGAGCAGTAGGTCATTACGTCGCTCGCGACCTCATGGCGCGGGGCCACGACATCGTCGTGATCGAGCAGAATGCCGATCTCGTCGACCCGCTGAAACAGGAACTGCCCGTCAACTGGGTCGTGGGCGACGCATGCGAGCTCTACACGCTCGACGCAGCAGTGCTCTCGTCCTGCGACGTGATGGTTGCCGCGACGGGCGACGACGAGGACAACCTCGTGATCTCGTTGCTCGCCAAGCAGGAGTTTGCCGTCCCCCGCGTGATCGCGCGAGTCAACCACCCCGACAACGAATGGCTCTTCAACGAGACGTGGGGGGTCGACGTGGCAGTGAGCACTCCACACCTGCTTACCTCGCTCGTCGAGGAGGCGGTATCGGTGGGTGATCTCGTGAAGCTGTTGCAGCTCGAACAGGGGAAGGTCTCTCTCGTCGAGATCACGCTCGCAGAAACTTCCCCCGCCGTGGGCAAGGCGGTACGGGAGGTGGAGTTCCCATCCGACTGTGCTCTGGTGGCGGTGATCCGGGACCACCACGTGATCGCCCCACGAGGGGAGACCCCGCTACAGGCGGGCGACGAGGTCATGGCGATCGTCGCGGCAGAGGCCGAGGCCGACATCCGACGCGTGCTCGCGGGGGAGTGAGCGAGCCATCGCAATGGATCGCGACCAGGCCCTCGATCTCGTCCGCAAGTACACGGACAAGGAGATCACCTACCGGCACCTGATCTCGGTCGAGGGCGTCATGCGGGCCCTCGCCGAACACTTCGGCGAGGACGAAAACCGGTGGGGCCTCGTTGGGCTGTTCCACGACCTCGACTACGACCGCACCCAGGACAACCTCGAGCGCCACGGATATCAGACGGTCGAGTGGCTGAAGGAGGAGGGCCTCGACGATGCCGAGGTCCTGAACGCCATCCTCGGCCATCGGTTCGACGAGTACCAAACCGACTTGATGTCCAAAGCGATCGTTCACGCGGATGCGGTCGCCGGCCTGCTGGTTGCCTGCGCCCTCGTGCGCCCGACCAAGGCAGAGGGAATGAAGGTGTCGTCGGTCAAGAAGAAGCTCAAAGAGAAGAGCTTCGCGCCCGGCGTCGAACGAGACGAGATCACCCAAGTCGAGCCGTCGATCGGCGTCCCACTCGACGACTTCCTCGCCGTCTCTATCAAGGGCCTCCAGAGCGTCGCCACCGAGATCGACCTCGCCTGACCGGATGGAAGAAGCCCGCGTTCACGGGCGTTAGGTTGACAGGGATGCCGCTTCGGTGAGATAAGGACCGCGGCATCTACGATTCCCGGGGCCCCTTCCAGGCGCCCCCATTTCTCTGGGTAAAGGAGTTACGTGCCCAAACCGCTCGTCATCGTCGAATCGCCCGCGAAGGCGAAAACCATAGCCCGCATACTCGGCGGGGACTTCGTGGTGGAGTCCTCGATCGGGCACATCCGCGATCTGCCCCCGAGCGCGGACGAAATCCCGGCCGCTTACAAGAGCGAGTCGTGGGCACGCCTCGGGGTCGACGTCGACAACGACTTCAAGCCTCTGTACATCGTGCCCAGCGGCAAGAAGAAGCAGGTCACAAAGCTGAAGTCGCTGCTCAAGGGTGCCAGTGAGCTGTATCTCGCCACCGACGAGGATCGCGAAGGCGAGTCGATCGCGTGGCACCTCACCGAGGTCCTCTCGCCGACCATTCCCGTCAAACGGATGGTGTTCCACGAGATCACTCCGCACGCGGTGCGGCTTGCGGTCGAAAACCCGCGCGACCTCGACCGGCGGCTCGTCGATGCCCAGGAGGGGCGCCGCATCCTCGACCGCCTCTATGGGTACGAGGTGTCCCCGGTTCTGTGGAAGAAGGTGCTGCCGGGGCTGTCGGCGGGGCGAGTCCAGAGCGTTGCCACGAGGCTCGTGGTCGAGCGCGAGAAGGCGCGCATCAGGTTCAGGAGCGCCTCTTACTGGGACATCGAGGGACGTTTCGGGGCCGAGTCAGACCTCGCCGCTCCTTCCGAGTTCGCCGCTCGGCTCGTTACGCTCGAGGGCGAGCGGCTCGGCACCGGCAAGGACTTCGACGAGAGCGGGCAACCGACGCGCGCGGGCATCGTGGTGCTCGCCGAGGCCGAGGCGCAAGCGCTCTCCCAACGCCTGGAGGGCGCGGATTTCACCGTGTCCTCGGTCGAGGAGAAGCCCTACACAAAGAAGCCGTACGCCCCATTTATCACCTCGACGCTGCAGCAAGAGGCCGGCCGCAAGCTGCGCTTCACTTCGCAGCGAACCATGCAGACCGCCCAGCGCCTCTACGAGAACGGATACATCACTTATATGCGCACCGACTCGATCACGCTGTCCAACGAGGCGATCGAGGCGGCGCGCGACCTCGCCGCCCGCCTCTATGGACCCGAATACGTCGCACCCGAGCCGCGCCGCTACAAGAGCAAGGTGAAGAACGCGCAGGAGGCACACGAGGCGATCCGTCCCGCCGGCGAAACCTTCAGGATGCCCGAGGAGGTTGCGGCGGAGGTTGGCGACGACGAAGGCCGGCTTTACGAGCTGATCTGGAAGCGCACGCTCGCGTCGGAGATGGCCGACGCACGCGGGCAGAGCGTGCAAGTCAGGCTCGGGGCGCGCTCCTCGGAGGGGGAAGACGTCGAGTTCGCCGCAAGTGGGCGCGTGATCGACTTCTTTGGTTTCATGCGCGCCTACGTCGAAGGCGCCGACGATCCCGATGCCGAGCTCGAGGACCGCGAGCTTCGTCTCCCGCGGCTCTCGGAGGGTCAGGCGGTCACGACTCTTTCGCTCGAGCCGCAGGGCCATTCGACACAGCCCCCGTCCCGCTACAGCGAGGCGGCTCTCATCAAGGAGCTCGAGGAGCGCGGCATCGGGCGCCCGTCGACGTACGCCAGCATCATCTCGACGATCCTCGACCGCGGTTACGTGTGGAAGAAGAGCGGGGCCCTGGTGCCGTCGTGGACCGCCTTCTCGGTGATCGGACTTCTCGAGGGTCATTTCCCGAGGCTGGTCGACTACGAGTTCACCGCGGCGATGGAGGAGGACCTCGACGAGATCGCCAACGGCGAGGAGGAGACCGTTCCGTGGTTGCGGAAGTTCTATTTCGGCAACGGCGAGGTCGGGCTTCACGCGCTCGTCAACGACCATCTCGACGAGATCGACCCGCGCGAGATCAACTCGATTCCGGTCGGTCGCGACGCAGAGGGGCGGGAGCTCGTTCTCCGGGTCGGCCGCTACGGCCCCTATCTCCAGCGGGGTGACGACACGGCTTCGGTGCCCGAGGATCTCCCTCCCGACGAGCTCACCGCAGACAAGGCCCAGGAGCTGCTCGACGCGCCGAGTGACGATCGCGTCCTCGGAGTCGATCCCGATACGGGTCTCGAGGTGCACGTCAAGACCGGCCGCTACGGCCCCTACGTCCAGCTCGGCGAGATCGAGGATGGGTCCAAGGAGAAGCCGGCGACCGCATCTCTGTTCAAGTCGATGGAGCCGAAGACGGTGACGCTCGACGAGGCCCTCCGGCTTCTCGGCCTTCCCCGCGTCGTCGGCGAGCATCCCGACGACGGTGAAGAGATCCTCGCCCTCAACGGGCGTTACGGCCCCTTCCTCAAGAAGGGCAAGGACACCCGATCCCTCGAAGGTGAGGAACAGATCTTCGATATCACGCTCGACGAGGCGGTTGCGCTCTTCGCCGAGCCCAAGCGAGGCCGGCGGAGGGGGGCCGCGGTCCTGAAGGAGCTCGGCGAGGATCCCACCACGGGTAAGACGGTGTCGCTCAGGAGCGGGCGTTACGGTCCCTACGTCACCGACGGCGACACGAACGCCTCGCTTCCCAGGGGGGACAACCCCGACGACCTCACGCACGAGCGGGCGGTCGAGCTGCTTGCCGAGAAGCGGGCCAAGGGCCCGGCCAAGAAGAAGAGGAAGACGACCCGCAAGCGCAAGTAGTTCTGGGCCGCGTCGTCTCAGCACTCTAGGATTCCTTCAGGCACGAGTCAGGAAGGATCCGACATCCAGCAGCCCTCGCGACCGTCAGAGTTGCGCCTTGTGGCCTCTTCCACCGAAGAGGTCAATTACCTGACCCTTCTCAAGAACGGCAACTTCCTCAGGTTCTTCCTCGCCCAGTTCGTCTCGAGCCTCGGCGACTGGGTGGGTGTCATCGCGATAGCGGTGTTCGCCCGCAACCTCGCCGGAGACGCCGCGGTGGGCGCTGTGATGACCGCGCGCGTCCTGCCCGGCTTCGTCATGGGACCTATTGGTGGAGTGATTGCCGATCGCTGGGATCGAAAGCGCGCGATGGTGGGGGCCGACGTGCTGCGCGCGGTCATCATCTTCTCGGTGCCGTTCGTGCCCAACCTCCTCTATCTCCTGCTCGCGTCGGTGGTGCTCGAGAGCCTGACGCTCATCTGGGGGCCGGCCAAGGACGCGTCGCTGCCGCACTTCGTCCCGGCCCAGCATCTGACCCACGCCAACTCGCTGTCGTTGATCGCGATCTACGGGCCGTGGCCGCTGGCCTCGGTTCTGTTCGCGTCGCTCGCCGCGGTCGGTGGGTTCCTCGGCGAGCACGTTCCGGTTCTCAGCGGCCTGCAGCCGAGCGCCGCGGCTGGTGGAGGTCCCATCGCGCTCGCCCTGTGGGCAGACTCGCTGACGTTTGCATTCTCCGCCATCATGATCTCGACTCTTGCGATCGCGTCGTCGCGTCGCCGGGCGGCGAAGTTCGACCTCGCCGAGGTCAAGCGGGACCTGGTCGAAGGCTTGCGCTTCGTGCGCGACCACCGCCAGGTCAGGCCGTGGCTGCTCGGGATTGCGTTCACCTTCACGGCCGCTGGCGGGGTGTTCTCGCTGGGGGTCGGGTTCGTCGAGGACGTGCTCGGCGGGAGCGAGACGGGGTTCGCGTTCCTCATCGGATTTCTCGCCACCGGGATGATCGTCGGGCTCCTGGCGGCGGGACTCCTGGCGAAGATGATCCAGAAGGATGTCCTGTTCTCGACGTCCATCCTGCTGCTCGGAATCGGACTCATTGGCCTTGCCGCGATGGGCAGTCTCAATCCCGCGATCCCGATCGCCAGCGCGCTCGGGTTCTTCGGCGGGGTCGCCTATGCGACGGGATACTCGCTCATACAGCTGAACACCGAAGACGAGATACGCGGCCGCACCTTCTCCGCCGGGTACACGGTCATCCGGATCGGGATCCTCGTCGGTCTCGGGCTCTTCCCGTTCGTCGCCGGTGCGATCGGCGATCACGCGCTGCAGTTCCCAGGAGGCGAATACCCCCTTCCGGGCACCCGCATAACACTCTGGTTCGCGGGTGCGTTCGTGTTGGGGGGCGGGCTTCTATCGATGCGCGCCATAAGGCATCGCGAGAAGGGACCGGAGCGGCGCCACGGCTATTTCGTCGTCTTCGAGGGCGGGGAGGGAGCGGGAAAGAGCACCCAGATCGAGGCCCTCGTGCGGTGGCTCGAGGCGCGGGGTGAGAAGGTCGTGGTGACCCGGGAGCCTGGCGGGACGTCTATCGGCGCGCGCATCCGCGAGCTTCTGCTCGATCCGGCCGCCTCCGAGATGGAGCCGCGCGCCGAGGCCCTCCTCTACGCGGCCGACCGGGCCCAGCACGTCGCCGAGGTCGTCTCCCCGGCGCTCGAGCAGGGCGCGGTCGTCGTATCCGATCGCTTCGTCGATTCCTCTCTTGCCTACCAGGGCGTTGCGCGGGATCTCGGGCAGGAGGACATCTACAACATCAGCGCCTGGGCGACCGGCGGTCTCATACCCGACCTGGTCTTCTTTCTCAAAGTGGATTCAGAGACGGGTCTGGGCCGCGCAGGCGGGTCGCGGGACCGCATCGAGCGCGAGGCGGCCGAGTTTCACGACCGCGTCTCGGATGCGTATCTCGATCTTGCCGAGAGGTTCCCCGACCGCTTCGTCGTGCTGGACGGCGATCGACACCCGGACGAGATCCACAAGGAGGTCATCGCGATCTTTGAAGAACGCACCGCTCACCTCCCGACCGGCGTGCGGCCGCGCGGGACCGTGCCGCGATGAGCGTCTGGGACTACCTCGAAGGATCGCGCGCCGCGGAAGGCCTCGCCGCACAGATGTCCTCCGGCGAGGTCGCACACTCGTGGCTGCTCTTGGGCCCCGCGGGCTCGGGCAAGCGCCCGGCGGCGCTCGCCATGGCGGCCGCGCTCAACTGCCCCGAAGCGCCGGGGATCGGTTGCGGCGTCTGTTCGACGTGCAGCCGGATCCTCAGAAGCCGCTTCCCCGACGTCCACCATGTCGTTCCCGAGGGGCCGCTCATCCCGGTCGACGTCATCCGGGAGACAGTCATCCCAGAGGCGGCCCGTTCGCCCTTCGAAGGTGCGCGCAAGGTCTTCATCATCGAGGAGGCCGACCGGATGAACCCGTCCGCTCAGAACGCTCTGCTGAAGACGCTCGAGGAGCCGCACGAGGACACTGTGTTCATCCTCGTCTCCGATCACGAGGAAGAGCTTCTCGAGACGATCAGATCGCGCTGCCGAACCGTTCGGCTCGAACCGGTGTCGGAGAGTCGCATCGTCGAGCTGCTCGTCAAGCACGGGACGCCCGGGGAAGTCGCGGTGCTGGCGGCGCGCCTGTCGGAGGGCGATTACGAACGCGCCCGTGCCTTCGCGGTCGATCCCACAGCGCGCGAGCGCCGCGCGCTGTGGGTGAGTATTCCGGCGCGCCTCCTGTCGCCGGGCGATGCGCTCGACGCTGCCGCCGAGATCGTCGATCGGGCACGGGACGCGCTTAAGGACCGCGAAGCAACTCAGAAGAGCGAAGTCGTCGAGCTCGCCGAGGCCATGGGCCAAGGGCGCGGCACCGCCGCGGCCCGCAACGCCCTCAACACGCGGCATCGTCGCGAGTTGCGCATGCTGGAGCAGGAGGTCATCGGAGAGGCCCTCCGCGCCCTGGCATCGTTCTATCGTGACGTGTTGGTGTTGCGCAGGGGCGGCGGCGAGGCGATCACCAACTCGGATCTCGTCGACGCGCTCGAAGCCTGGGCCGGCTCAACGGTGTCCGACACGGCCCTCGTGAGCGCGATGGAGCGCTGCGTCGAGGCGAGAGCGGCACTGGCGCGAAACGCCAACGTCCAGCTCGCGGTCGAGGCGACGCTGGTCGAGTTGTCCGGGCTCGTAACGCCGGCCGTTGCCGCCCACTAGAATTTGCCGCGAGTTCTGCGCGGGATAACCGGAGGCACGGAGGTTTTCACGCAAAGAACCGGGCCGGGGTAGCTCAGTCGGCAGAGCGGCTCACTCGTAATGAGCAGGTCAGGAGTTCGATTCTCCTCCCCGGCTCCAACAACATCTGACCAGCACATTCGCGGTCGGGGTGCTGCTTCTGCGTGACAACGCCCACGTCCAAGCTGATTACTAGTGGATCTCCGCATTAATTACACGCGTGTCATTTAGGCTTCTCTCGTCGGCTTTCGACGAGAGGGAGGTCGGGTCATGTGGAGTCTGCGGCCGCTGGAAATCAGCAGCGACGAACGGGCGGAGC
>JBOGXF010000158.1:0-5074 GCA_050694275.1 Actinomycetota bacterium
CGTGCGCGTCGCTTCTTCTAGAGGTGGACGTTTCGCGTTCTCTGGTTCGGACCATCCATCTGCGGCTTCAACAGGTCATCTGTCCTGGAAGTCGCGAAGAACTACCCATGGAAACCCGAGGAGTCCCGTTTTTCTTGCCGACTATGGCGATGAGATTCTGCACGTTGGGATTGTCGACATGGAACTCGTACGAATACGTGCCATCCTCGTTGTCTGCTGGGAGGTCCGAGATCGCGCGGCTGGGCTCCTCGTGGTAGGTCCCGGGCCAGATCCGGATCAAGGCTCCGTCGACCGCGCTCTCGACCGCCTCCTGGATGTGCTCGAAGGCGCACTCTCCGGTCTTGCAGACATCGAGGATCTGGGTCGGCTCCCGATCCTGCTCAGGCACCGCACCCGGGCGCGGCGGGGACTCGATCGGTCGTTCCTTATGTGCCAGCGCGGTCTGTCCCGGCACCAGGACCAGCGCGGTGATCAGGGCGACGAAGGCTCTGCTCATGATGCTCCCTTCAAGCGACGGTGTACGTGCTCGATTCGCTATGAAGGAGCCAGTTCCCTGCTCGCATCGCCGGATCGCAGTAAGGGCCTAGGTAACGATTACTGAATTCGATCGCTCTCACGCGGCCGAGGGACGCCGTATTTGCAGATCTGGACTCCGGTGCTGCTGGTGGTAGTCGAGACGAGCTCGAGACCCCGGAGAACACCATCGTCCGGGAACAGCCGTTTGCCGCCCCCGAGGATGACCGGCTCGATCATCAGGCTGTACTCGTCGACGAGATCATTCGCGATTAGCTGGGCGGCAAGGTTGGCGCTGCCATAGCATTGGATGTCGCCTCCCTCCCGTGCCTTGAGCTCCGCGATCGCGCCGAGGGCGTCATCGGGGGGCAGGAGATGCGAGTTGTTCCACTGTGCGAGGTCTTCCTGCGACAGGGTTCGTGATGCGACGTACTTCGTTATCGCGTTGAGCCGGTCGGCGAAAGGATCGTCTCCCGCTCGCTGCGGCCATGCAGCCGCCGAGACCTGCCATGTGCGCCGGCCGAAGATGAATGCGTCGGTCTTCTGCAACGCTTCGTCGATTGCGGAGCCCATCGAATCCACGTCGAAGTAGCGCATCGACCACCCGCCGTGCTGAAACCCACCGTCGGTGTCTTCCTGCCGCTGGCCGGGAGCCTGGATGACGCCGTCGAGGCTGATGAATTCACTCAGAACGAGACGCACAGAGCAAACTCCTTCGTGTCGGTGATCGGTCGTTATCCGTTAGACCGTGTGAGGCTAAGAAATTCATCTCACTTCGTACTCGTCGTGACGCCGGACCCAGAACTCCGGTGGGTCGCCCTCGTTCCTCCCCTTCGGCGCGCGGTCCAACAGGGCGTAGTAGCCCATCAGGGGCTCGACCCCGCGAGTGGTGGCCACGTAGGTTTGGTAGACGATCCCGTCGGACAGCGCGAACGCGCTCAGGCCCGGGCCCTCAGTCATGTATCCCGCCGGGTCGGTCCCGCACATGGCCGCGACCTCGTCAATGACCGGAGGGGGTCCGTCCTCAATGAACGATCGCACCTCTTCGTCGGTGTACGAGAAGCCGAGGTCGAAGTTGAAGTCGCTGCCGTAAGTCGAGACCCAGTCAAAGCTCCACCCCATCCGCTCCCTATACGCCTGAAGCTTGTCCAGAGGCGCGCGTGAGACGCAGATCATGGTCGCGTCGCGCGCCCTGAGGTGGACGACGTCGCCCTCGATGCTGTCGGCTATGGACGAGCAGACGGGGCAGCCGGCTTCATAGGCGGGACCGAACATGAAGTGGTAAATGAGCAGCTGCGAGCGCCCGTCGAAGAGTTCCGGAAAGGACTTCGTTCCCCCATCGGTCGCAAAGCTGTACTCCTTCTCGATCCGCACCCAGGGGAGTTCTTGTCGCTGCTGCGCGAGCTCGTCATTGCGGCGCGTGAGCTCCTTCTCACGCTCGAGCAGTTCGTCGCGCGCGGCCTGCCACTCCTCTCGGGTTCCGATCTTGTGCTTGGTCATCGCATCCTCCTATCGCTCGCGTTTCGCGCCCGCCCTTTATCACAGCAGGGTTGGCGGTGGTTTCCGCCGCGTGCTTACGGCCAGCCCACCCCCGGTGCCGGTGCGTCGGCGAAGAGGACCTGTCCCGTCCGCGCGGCGACGACCTCGTCGACGTTCTCGGGTCCGCGCCAGTCGGCAACGAGCATGAACAGCGTCCGCCGCTCGGGGCCCCCGAGCATGCTCGCGAAGCAGAACCGGTCGAGCTGAATGCGTTCCAGCACCTCCCCGCCCTCGCGGATGCGTGCGCAGTCGTTGGCGTCATGTGCGGTCGACGCCCAGATGCATCCATCGGTATCGAGGCAGATGCCGTCCGGAGCGACACCGTCGGCCCACGCGCGCCGGTTGGACAGGCTCCCGTCGTCGGCGATGTCGAACGCGGTGAGCCGTCCCGCGAACGACTCGGCGACGATCAGGGTGCGGTTATCGGGCGTCACGACCATCCCGTTCGGGAACGCGATCTCATCGGCGACCTCGCGCGCCTCACCGTCCGGCGTGACGAGCGCGATCTTGCCCGGTGCCTTCCCGGACGTAAGGGCCTCGTTGAAGTCGGCGAAGTCGAAGTTGACCGTGTTGACGTAGGCGTTGCCGCGCCCGTCGACGGTCAACTCGCTCCAACCGAGCGGCGAGATGTGGCTGAGGTCGGCGTGCCGGACGCGCGACCCGTCGGGCTCGACCCGAACAAGCTCGGCCCCGGTGATGAGCATGCGCCCATCGGGAAGCCAGTTGGTCGCCCAGCCCAGCCCCTCGGGACCCCGTCCGGCGACCTCGCTCTTGCCGTCGAGATCGACGGCGATGATCTCGGCGGTGCCCCAGTTCGAGAACCACAAGCGACCGTCGTGCCATCGGGGCGACTCGCCGATCGCGAGTCCCTCGAGGAGCACGCGCGGTTCGATGGCCTGCGAGGTGTATCTGGACATCGCAACCTCCTTTGCGGCGGCTGTCGTCGGCGCCCCAGGGGCGGGCCCTGCATCGATGGGTGACTCATGAGGTCAGACGGACGGCGACGACGAAACTCATCGCACGCGTGGATCCTGTGGTTCATCCCGATTCCGAATCAGGCCGACCAGCGTAACGGGCGCGGCGAGGAATCCGCCGCCCAGCACAGCGTTTCGCCGCCTGAAGTCGCGGAAAGCGCCGTGATTTTGCAGACAACGGGCGATGCGGAATAGATCTTCCTCGAAGGCGTTGAGGATGCGCATGGAGCGACGCGAGATAGCGAACAATCCGTGGTGGACGCTGTCCGTTCTGTGCCTGAGCCTCGTGATGGTCGTGCTCGGCAACACGGTTTTGAACGTCGCCCTGCCGACGCTCGTGCGGGAGCTCGGTGCGACCTCGACGCAGCTCCAGTGGATGGTGGATTCGTACGCACTCGTGTTCGCGGGACTGCTGCTCACCGCCGGGGCCTTCGGCGATCGCTTCGGTCGCAAGGGAGCCCTGATCATTGGTCTCATCATCTTCGGAGGCGCATCGCTCGCGTCGACGGGCGCGACCTCTGCCGACCACCTGATCGCCACTCGGGCCGTGATGGGTGTGGGTGCGGCGCTCGTCATGCCGGCCACCCTGTCGATACTGGCGTCAGTTTTTCCTCCGGAGCAACGGGCGCGCGCCATCGCGATCTGGGCGGGCTTCGCCGGCGCGGGCGCCGCCATCGGACCGATCGCGGGCGGGTTGGCTTCTCGAGCACTTCTACTGGGGATCCGTGTTCTTCCTGAACGTCCCGGTCGTGCTCGCCGCGCTGATTGCCGGGCGCTGGCTCGTTCCGACGTCGCGCGACCCGCAACATGCGGCGCTCGATCTCGTGGGGGCGGGGCTCTCGATCGTCGGGATGGGGGCGCTGCTCTACGGGATCATCGAGGCGCCGACCTACGGATGGACCGATCCACTCGTCGTGAGCGCGTTCGGGATCGCCGTCGTGTTCCTCGTCGGCTTCGGCGTCTGGGAGCTGAGGGCTGCGAATCCCATGCTGGACCTGACTTTCTTCAAAGACCCGCGTTTCTCCGCCGCCAGCGCGGCCATCTCGCTCGTGTTCTTTGCGATGTTCGGCACCTTCTTCCTCCTCACTCAGTACCTGCAGGTAGTGCGCGACTACTCGCCGCTCGAGGCGGGCCTGCGCACCTTTCCCATGGCGCTCACCATGATGGTCGCGGCTCCCGTTTCGGCGAGGGTGGTCGAGCGTCTGGGGGCCAGGCGCGTGGTGTCGGCCGGGCTCGCGACGGTCGCGACGGGCCTGATGCTGGCGTCGACGATCGGAGTGACCACGCCCTATGTGTGGCTCGCGGCGGTTCTCGTCGTGATGGCCACGGGGATGGCGATGACAATGGCGCCGGCCACAGCGTCGATCATGTCGTCCCTGCCGATGCGTAAGGCTGGCGTCGGTTCCGCGTGGAACGACACGACGAGGGAGCTCGGCGGCGCGCTCGGGGTCGCCGTCCTCGGCAGCCTCGCGGCGTCCCAGTACACCTCGTCACTACAGGGGTCGATAGGCCCGGTGCCCGGCAACGTTGCCGCCGCCGCGGAGGCCTCGGTCGGCGCCGCCGTCCAGATCTCCGCACAGCTCCCCGGCGCGCTCGGGGACGGCCTCGCCGCCGCGGCGCGCTCCGCGTTCGTCGACGCGATGGGGCTTGCGCTGCTCGTGGCCGGCGCGGTCGCGTTCGTGGCTTCCGTGCTGGTCGGTCGATACCTTCCGGCGCTCGCCGCAGCCGACCAACGGCCCCCCGTGGAGGAGGTCGCCGCCGGCGCTGAAGTTCAGCCTGCGGCCGCCGAATCCTAGGTCCGCGTCTCAGGCGGCCAGGGGGCGGCGACCTCCTGTGTGTCGGGGCTTGACCGCAAGAACATCACTCCCGTTCGCTCTAGAGTCGGGAATCCACCAGGCGGACCTCTGTTGTTTCTATCGGAGCTGACCACGCTCATCTAAACCTCCCCAGACCTGCTCACTGAAATCCTCCACCCGGGAGCTGCTCGGTGACGGAGAAATCCGCCGAGAAGGGTGGAGCCCCTTCGACGCTGGTGGTGTCCAAACCGC
>JBOGXF010000159.1:0-18907 GCA_050694275.1 Actinomycetota bacterium
CGTACGCGTCGGCAAGGCGTGTGTTCTGGGTGGTCGACAACGGCTCGTCACACCGGGGTGAGGCCTCGATCGTGCGTCTGGAGGGCGCCTACCGCAACCTGCGCCTCATCCACTGCCCGGTGCACTCGTCATGGATCAACCAGGTGGAGATCTACAACTCGATCGTCCAGCGCAAAGTGCCGGCGCCCAACGAGCGTCGATCTCGACGACGTCGAGCAGCGCCTGCTTCACTTTGAGCGGCGCTACGAGGCCACCGCCAAGCCGTTCGAGTGGAAGTTCACTCGCAAGGATCTCGCAGAGCTCATGCAGCGGATTGCCGAGAAGGAAGCCCTCGAACCAGCAGCTTGACGGGACGAAAATACGTTACCGAACTTCTGACCCAGAGCCCTTAGGTGATCAGGCGGTGGCGGAACACGTTGGGGGCGATCGGGAACAGGAGCGCGGCGAGGCCCAGCAGCCACAGCAGGTGGCCCGTCGCCGCGCCGAGATCAGTGCCGAACACGCCGAACAGCTCGCGGAACAGGGCGGCCGCGTGGAACAGCGGCGAGAACCACGCGAGCGACTCGGCCCAGTCGGGGAGCGCGGAGATCGGAAAGAAGATCCCCGAGAACAGAAACATGGGCGTGATGAACAGCGTGAAGAAGTAGCTGTAGAGGTCGATGCTCGGAATGAAGGCAGTAAAAGTCATGCCGATCATCGCGAAGCACGCGCCGATCGCGAGCACGGCCACGGGGGCGAGCAGCAGCCACCACGAGTCGACGAGCCCGAACAGCGACGCGATGAGGACGAACGGGAGGCCGTACAGCATGCTGCGGGTCATGCCCCAGATCATCTCGCCGACGGCGACGTCCTCGGGGGACAGCGGGGTTGCGATCGCCGAGTCGTAGAGCTTCTCGAAGTGGAGCTTGACGAAGACGTTGAAGCTGCACTCGAACGACGCCCCGTACATCGCCGACGTCGCCGCGAGCCCGGGAGCGATGTAGCGCGCGTACTCGACGCCCGCGATCTCCTTGACGAACTGACCGAGCCCGAAGCCGATCGCCAACAGGTACAAGAACGGCTCGAAGAAGTTGGGCAGGATGTTGCGCTTCCACGAGTGGCTGTAGCTCACGAAGTTGCGCTGCCACAGCCTCAGCGCCGAGCCGAGACGGACGCGCGGGAGCCGGTACGCCTTGCGCAGAGTGATGGGGGACGGGAGCGCGCCGGGCTCTCTCATTCCTCGAGCGTCCTTCCGGTGAGCTTCAAGAAGACGTCCTCGAGCGTCGCCTGGCGCAGCGTGGCGGTCTCGTAGGGGACGTCGGCGCTCCCGATCGTCTTGAGCAGGACCTCGCCGTCGCCGGTGTGCAGGATGAGCCGGTCGCCGGCGATCTCGCTGCCCGATGCGTAGGTCCCGACGAGGGCCTGGAGGTCGGCGAGGTGCTGGTGGTCGCCGGCGGCGAGCTCGACGACCTCGGGGGCGACGTGCTCGGCGATGAGGCGGGCGGGCGAGCCCTCCACGAGGATCCTGCCCTGGTGCATGATCACGAGCCGGTCGCAGAGGTGCGCCGCCTCCTCCATGTAGTGGGTCGTGATCAAGAGCGTGACGCCCCTGCGCCTGAGGTCTCGGAGCTTCTCCCACACGAGGTGGCGCGCCTGGGGATCGAGCCCGGTGGTCGGCTCGTCGAGGATCAGAAGGCGCGGCTGGTTGATGAGGCCGCGCGCGATCAGAAGCCTCCGCTTCATCCCGCCCGAGAGGTTCTCGACGTTCCACTGCGCCCGGTCGCCGAGCTGGACGAAGTCGAGGAGCTCGGTCGCCCGGCGGTGCGCCTCGTCGCGCGGGATGTCGAAGAAACGCGCGTAGACCTCGAGGTTCTCGATGACGTTGAGCAGGTTGTCCGGGAAGTTGCCCTGGGGGACGACCCCGATGACGCGCTTGATGTCGCGCTCGTCGGTCTCGGGGTCGAGCCCGAGCACCTCGAGCGATCCGCTCGTGCGCGCGACCCGGCACGAGATCATGCTCATGGTGGTGGTCTTGCCGGCGCCGTTCGGGCCGAGGAAGCCGAAGCACTCGCCGTCCTGGACGGCGAAGTCGATGCCGTTGACGGCGATCTCCGACGACCCCTGATAGCGCTTGTGCAGATCGGTTGCTCTGACGACGACGTTGGCGTTCACGCGTGAGAACTCTAAAGGCCGGGCGCGCTGCTTCGAGACCTTGACCAGGGGGGCTTCGCCGCTCGCTGTTGTCAAGGTGCCGAAGTATCCTGCGCGCATGAAGAGAGGCATGGGTGGCGGCGCGCACCGGGGGCCGGTTCAGCCCACCCGTCAGCGCCGGACGCTCCGGTTCATGCAGATCCTGCTGGTGCTCATCTCCGGCGCGCTCATGGTGCTCGCGGGCTACTCGTGGGGCCGGGTCGACGGATTCGAGGACGGCCGCAGGCAGGGAAACATCGAGGCGCCGTCGGAGCCGTCGATCGTGCAGACGATCGTCCTGGTCGCGCTCGGCGGGATCACGATCGGTGCCGCGGCCCTGCTCCAGGACCGCGCCGGGGGAGTGCGGATGCCGACGCCGGCGCGCCTCGAGGAGCTCGCCGGGCGGGCCGAGTCGGCTGCCATCGAGCAGGCCGAGAAGGTCGCCGAAGAGAGCCGCTAGCCTCCCCGCAGGCGGCGGAGCACCTCGGCCGTCGTGCCCTCCTCGGAGCGCCTCAGAAAGGCGTCGACGTCGGCGATGGTGTCGATGTCGAGGGCGAGGCGCTCAAGGGGCAGGAGCGAGCACCTGAGGCCCCTCTCGGCGGCGGCGAGGGCGTGGGCGGCCAGGCTCGCCGGCCCGAAGCGGGGCGAGATGACGTCGGGGGGGCGGAGACAGAGCCCGTTGGTGCCGGAGTCCTCGCCGGACGGGACGAGGACGACGTCGGAGGTCGCCCCGGTGTCGACGAGATCCTGGATGTCGGGGGGGCGAGCGAGCGGAACGTCGGACGGCACGATCGCGATTGAGTCGGCGCCGCGGGCGACGATGTCGGCGACCGCGAGGGCGACCGCCTCGTTCAAGCCCGTGCCGTCGTCGCGCACCGTGTCGTGTCCTCTCTCGGCCGCGACGGCGAGGACGTCGGCGTCGTCGCTCACCACCCACCAACGTAGGAAGTCGACGCGCGCGCACAGCTCGAGCGCGTCGGCGAACAGGGCGCGCGCGATCTCGGCGCGCGCGGGCGGGTCGAAGTCCGGCGCGAGTCGCTGCTTGGCGTCCTGAAATCGCCTGACG
Organism: Actinomycetota bacterium; assembly: GCA_050694275.1. GTDB lineage: Bacteria > Actinomycetota > CADDZG01 > CADDZG01 > WHSQ01 > JBOGXF01. Next base: position 3,236 of record JBOGXF010000159.1, read on the forward strand.
GGAAGCAGGCCGGCGTTCATGGGTCAAAGGTTAGGGTGAAACCACGATGAAGGACGGCCACCGAAAGCACTGGAAGCACCTCTACTCGGAGATCGTCGCGACCGAGATCTGCTGCGGGTGCTCGGCGTGCATCGTCGCGTGCCCGCACAAGGTGCTGGAGCTGCGCGACTTCGATCCCATGCAGATCGACGCCAACTCGCCGTTCGACAACTGCATCCACGGCGAGGAGGGGTGCTCGTTGTGTGCGATGGCGTGCCTTCGGCTCGACCCGACCCTCGACATCATCGAGGAGGACCTGCTGGGGACCGGGCGCCGCACCGAGGAGCAGGTGGAGGGCCCGTATCTCTCCAAGACCCTGGCGCGTGCGACCTACGAGCCGATCCTGAAGAAGGGTCAGGACGGCGGGGCGGTCACGGCCCTCTTGGCGTGGGGGCTCGACACCGGCGAGCTCGACGGAGCCGCGGTGTCGTCGCCGTCGGCTGACGTCCCGTGGCTCGACGAGCCGGCGGTCGTCACATCGCGCGACGAGCTATTGCACGCGGCCGGGTCGCGCTACACCTACTGCGCGACGCCCCTCGCGCTCAAGAAGGCGGCCGAGATGAAACTCAAGAGCCTCGCCCTGGTCGGCGTGTCGTGCGAGTCGACCGCGGTGCGCCAGCTCGCGGCCGAGGGGATCAAACGGTGGACCCGGGGGGTCAAGCTCGTGATCGGGCTCATGTGCTGCGAGACCTTCGACTACGACGCGTTCATGGTCGGCAAGGTCGAGCAGGACATGGGCATCGATCTCGACGAGGTCACCAAGGTCAACGTCAAGGGCAAGATCATCGTGACCCTGAAGAGCGGCGAGGACGTCGTCATTCCCCTCAAGGACGCCCGGCCGTACGCCAACGAGTGGTGCCATCACTGCCCCGACTTCGCCGCCGAGCACGCCGACCTGTCGTGCGGGGGGCTCGGCATGGAGGGATGGACGATGATCCTCGTCCGGACCGAGACGGGCAAGGACTTCTTCGAGCGCGCCGTCGAGGCCGGGGTCGTGGAGCTCAGAGACCCAGAGGAGGAGCCGGGGGCGCTGCAGGTCATGGACCGGCTCGCGCGCAAGCAGCGTGAGCGCATCGCCCCGTTCGACCCTCACGCCGCGACACGGTGGCCGACCGAGCAGGCGCTCCAGGCCGCCCGGGCCGACGCGGCCGACGCCTAGGGCCGAGGGGCATCGGGAGGTCGGGCCCACTCTTTTGGCCGCCAGCTACACGTGAGGTAGCTAACGGCCAAAAGAACGCTTGGGAGGGTGGGTATTAGGCGGCGCTCCCGCGCTCGCGGGCGATGCAGTCCGAGCACTTGAATGCCCGCGACGGTCCCGCCCCCCTGCGGGGAAGGTCGACGAACTCGCCCTTTCTGACCGGCAGGATGCTCCGGCACCAGCCGCAGCGGGCCTGCATGTCCTTCGGGTACTGGCCGTCGATGATCGCTGCACGGGCCCGGTGGGCCTGTGGTTCGGTGAGTTTTCTCATGTCGCTATTCTAACCGAATAGCGAACACCCGTTCGAAGTTACAGCTTGGAAAGCTTTTGTCATTCAACCTTCTCGAAGTGCCTCACGATCGGGGCCTGCTGGAACAGCATCCGGAGCTGTTCGAGCGATTTGTCGTAGGCCGGGAGCGTGGTCGCCTGCTCGATCGCCGCCATCGACTCCCACTGGGAGATCGCCGCGACCTCGACGAGATCCTTCGAGTGCTCGTCGATGCCGATGTGCATGTCGATCCCGTGGCATCCCTCGAAGCGCTCGAAGACCGGCCTCACCTGCTCCCTGAACAGGGTCTTGGCCTGCTCGATGTCGTCCGGCTGAATGGCGGTGTCGAAGATGCGAATGATCATTTGCCCTGCCCTCGTGGGTCTCGCCGCGGGATCATACGTTCCACGCTCCTCGGTTGAACATCCCTTCGAGCTGGGGATTGAGGCTAAGCCGACGCTCGTCCCGGTCGTAGTTGGCGGCGACGATCTCGCCGAGCCCAGGGTAGCGCTGGACGACGCGCACCCGCTCCTCGTCGATCTCGATGACGTTGTACGAGGGCCGGGTGTAACCGCGCACGCGCCCGCTTGCGGCGGTGCCGGAGTTGATGAGGAGCATCTCGTCGAGCTGCCACACGTTGGGGACGTGCTTGTGGCCGCACAGGACAAGATCCACTCCGAGCTCCATGAGGAGAGCGAGGACGTCCCCCGCGTCCCACACGATGTTTCGTTCCCGGCCCGTTCCGGGGACCGAGACGAGGTGATGGTGGAGGACGAAGATGCGGTAGTCCTCGACCCACTGAAAGGAGTCCCGGATCCATTCGTACTTGGTGTGGCCGACCTCGCCCTCGGCGAGGTCGGGGCGGGCGGAGTTCACCGCCACGACCGTCGCGAATCGCTCCTGCCGTCCGTCGGTGTTGAACGGCAAGCGAGTCACGCCTTCGGACTTGCCGAAGGCGTCCCGGAAGTGCAGGAACCCGACGTTCTTGAGGTCGTGGTTTCCGGGCACCACGACCATCTTCAGCCCGTCGAGCTGGTCGAGGTACTTCTTGGCCTGACGGAACTCGGGGGCGTAGCCCTCGGACGTGAGGTCGCCCGCCACCACGACCAGATCGGGCTCGAGATCGAAGATCTCGGCGACGACGTGATCCATGAGCTCGCCGTCGAACAGCGGATGCCCGCAGTGGATATCGGACACGTGGGCGATGGTCAGATGGTGACGTTTCACTTGGCTCCGTATGATATGAGCCACACCTCGGTCCGGTTGGGTCCGGGCCGTCATCGATCTCGGGGGGAGGCCATCATCGAGTCCACCTACCTGTTGGCCAGGGCCATCCTGAAGCCGTGGCTCGCCACCTGGTTTCGCTGGCACATCGAAGGGCTCGAGCACATCCCCCCCAAAGGAGAGGCCGGGATCCTCGCGTTCAACCACATCGCATACCTGGACGCGCTCGCGGCCGCCTACGCGGTCGACAAGGCCCGGCGCGTGCCTCGGTTTCTCGCCAAGAGCGAGTTGTTCGAGGACAAGCGCATCGCGTGGGTCCTGAGGGGGGCCAAGCAGATCGAGGTCAGGCGGGGGAGCCGCGACGCGCCGATGGCGCTCGACAACGCGCTCCGGGCTCTCGCCGACGGGGAGCTCATCGTCGTCTTCCCCGAGGGCACGATCACGACCGATCCACAGCTGCACCCGAGGGAGGCGAAGACCGGGGCGGCGCGCCTGTCGATGAAGTCGGGGGTGCCGATCACGCCCGCGGGCATATGGGGTACGGCGAACATCTGGCCCAAGGGATACGCCAAGCGGTGGACGCCCGGTCAGGACATCCTCATCAGAGTCGGGGCCCCGATCGCACCCGAAGGAGACCCCGAATCGCGCGACGAGTGGCGGAACCTCGGCCGCACCGTCATGGACGAGATCGCGCGCCTCACCGCGGGACTCCGTCCGGCCGTGCCGGATAGGAGACGACCAAAGAAGAGGGCGGCATGAAAGCCGCGTTCGTCGGCGCGGGGTCGTGGGGCACCGCGACCGCGTGCCTCGTGGCCAAGAAGAACGAGGGCGAAGTGTCGCTGTGGGCCCGTCGGGGCGAGCTCGCCGAGACGATCAACCTCTATCACGAGAACCCGGAGTACCTCCCCGAGTGCGAGCTGCCGGACTCGCTGCGGGCGACGAACGACCTCGAGGAGGCGCTCGAGGGCGCCGAGGTCGTGGTGATGGCCGTGCCGTCACACGGGTTCCGCGGAGTGTTGAAAGAGGTCGCCGCCATCACCGGCCCCCGCCCCGTGTACGTGAGCCTGGCCAAGGGCCTCGAAGTCGACACCCGCCTGCGCATGTCCGAGGTCATCGCCCAGGAGGTGGACGGGATCCCCGACGCAAACGTCGCGGTGCTCACCGGCCCCAACCTCGCCAAAGAGGTCGTGCGCGGCTACCCGGCGGCGTCCACCATCGCCTGCAAAGTCGAGGACACCGGGAAGCGCTTGCAGGAGCTGTTCCACGCGCCGGCGTTTCGCTGCTACACCAACCAGGACGTCGTCGGCTGCGAGCTCGGAGGCGCGTTCAAGAACGTCATCGCCATCGCCGCCGGCATGGCGGACGGACTCGGCTTCGGCGACAACACGAAGGCGACGGTGATGACTCGGGGCCTGGCCGAGATGGCGCGCTTCTCGGTCAAGTTCGGCGCCGAGCCGCTGACGTTTCTCGGGCTCGCCGGGGTCGGCGACCTCGTCGCGACGTGCGCGAGCCCGCAATCGAGGAACCACTCGGTCGGGATCGAGCTCGGCAAGGGTCGCAAGATCGACGAGATCATCGGGTCGATGAACATGGTCGCCGAGGGAGTGAAGAGCTGTAAGCCGATCCACGAGCTGGGACGGGACGCGGGCGTGTGGATGCCGATCACCGAGAACGTGGTGAACATCTGCCACAACGATTACAGCGTCGAGGACGTCGTCGCCGATCTCCTGGCGCGCGAGATCCGGGCCGAGTTCCACGGCATCGACGACCTCTTCCCGCCGAGTGCTCACGAGAGAACCTGAGAGGTCGCGTGGTGAGCACTCGAGCTAGGAGCGGAGGGCCTGGTCGAGGTCGGCGATGAGGTCCTCGGGGTCCTCGAGACCGACCGACAACCTGCAGAACCCCTCGGAGATGCCCGCGGCCGCGAGCTCGCCGGCATCGAGCTGCGTGTGGGTGACGCTCGCGGCGTGGACGATGAGCGAGTGCGTTCCGCCCAGCGAGGCCGCAGGGGAGACCACGCGCAGGCGCTCCTGAAACCGTTTGGCCCGATCGCGCCCTCCGGAGACGTCGAAGCCGAGAGTTCCGCCCCCCTGGCCCCCGAGCACCTTCTGGAGCAGGGCATGGGCCGGGTCCGAGGGGATGCCGGGGTACGAAACCGACGCGATGTCGCGGTGGTCCTCGAGCCAGCGGGCGATCTCGAGCGCGGTTTGCGATGCGCGCGCGACGCGCAGGTGCAGCGTCGCGATGCCGCGCAGAGCGAGCCACGCGTTGAACGGCGCCATCGTCGCCCCGAGCTCGCGCGCCACCTCGGCCACCTTGCTCAGCATGGAGGCATCACCGCACACGACCCCGCCCATGAGGTCGTGATGACCTCCGAGGAACTTGGTTGCCGAGTGGACGACCATCGTCGCGCCCAGCTCGACGGGACGGCACAGGATCGGGCTCGCGAACGTGTTGTCCACCACGAACGGGATGCCCGCGTCGGCGGCGAGGGAGCCGAGCGCCGGAAGATCGGCGAGGAGGGCGCGGGGGTTCCCGATGGTCTCGCAGTAGAGCAGCCTCGCGCCCGGCAGAGCGCGTTCGATGCCGTCGAGATCGGTGACGTCGAAGAGATCGGCCGAGATCCCAAAGCGCGGCAGCAACGCGGTCAGCAGCTCGTGCGTGCCCCCGTAGAGCTGGCGCGCCGCGACCATGCGCTCGCCGGCCGAGCAGAGGGCGAGAAAGACGGTCGAGATCGCGGCCATGCCCGAAGCGAAGGCCTCGGCTCCTTCGGTGCCCTCGAGATCGGCCACGGCGGCCTCGAACGCGTCGATGGTGGGGTTGGCCCACCGGGTGTAGACGTAGCCGGCCCCCGTCTTGTCCGCGGATGCCTTGGCGAAGAGATCGGCGTCGTCGAACTCGTAGGTCGAGGAGAGATCGAGAGGGGGCGCGACCGGTATCCCGGGCTGCTCTGGGGGCCGAGGGGGGGTGGACGGCGCGCGTCCCCTGCCCGCGGCGATCGGGCGGAAGCTTCCGGCTCAGAGGTGAACGACGGGGCAGGTCAGGGTCCGCGTGATGCCGTCGACCGCCTGGATCTTGGCGACGACGAGCTTGCCGAGATCGTCGACGTTCGGCGCGCTGGCGCGGACGATGACGTCGTAGGGACCCGTGACGTCTTCGGCCGCATCGACCCCGTCTATCTCGCGCACCTCGTTGGCGACCTGGGCCGCCTTGCCGACCTCGGTCTGGATGAGAATGTAAGCCTGAACTTCCGCCACGCGCGGTCCTCCTTCGTATGCGGGCCCGGACGTCGGGGAGTCTACCCCTCAAGGGCGCGCCGCGAGCGAGGCGTTAGGCTTGGCGCCCCTTCTCTCACCAGCGCAAAGGAGCTCTCACATGGCGGCGAGCGAGCTGGCGGGCATCGAGCGGCCGGAAAACATTTACCGGAACCTCAGCGCGCCGGAACTGATCGAACGGGCGGTAGCCCGTAACGAGGCAACGCTGGCGCTCTCCGGCGCTCTCGTCGCGTCCACCGGGGAGCGAACGGGGCGCTCTCCGAAAGACCGCTTCTTCGTCTCGCACGGACAGTCCAAGGACAGGATCGATTGGGGACAGGTCAATCGCCCGGTCGAACCCGAGGTCTTCGACGCTCTTTTCGACCGGGTCCGCAAGCATCTCCAGGGCCGGGAGCTTTTCGTCGTGGACGGCTTCATCGGCGCCGACCCCGATCACTCGATAAGGCTTCGGGTCGTTTCCGAGCTGGCGTGGCACGCGTTGTTCGCGCAGCAACTCTTCCGGCGTCCGGAGCGGTCGAGTCTCGACTCCTTCGAGCCGGACTTCATCCTCGTCTCCGCTCCGAGCCATCAGGCCGTTCCCGAAAGAGACGGCACCAACTCCGATGCCTTCATCGGCCTCGATCTCGAACGCAAGCAGGTTCTGATCTGCGGCACCCACTACGCCGGCGAGATGAAGAAGTCGATTTTCACCTCGGCCAACTACCTCATGCCCATGGCCGGCGTCTTGCCCATGCACTGCTCCGCGAATCTCGGCGAGCGGGGCGACGTCGCGTTGTTCTTCGGCCTCTCGGGCACGGGCAAGACGACCCTGTCGGCAGACCCAAAACGCCGCCTAATCGGGGACGACGAGCACGGCTGGTCCGACAACGGCGTGTTCAACTTCGAGGGCGGCTGCTACGCGAAGTGCATCAACCTGTCCGAGAAGAAGGAGCCCCAGATCTGGAACGCGATCAGGTTCGGGGCGGTGGTCGAGAACGTGGTCGTCGATCCCACCACGCGCGACGTCGACTACGACGACGACTCGATCACCGAGAACACGCGAGCCGCCTATCCGCTCGAGTTCATCGATGGGTTCGTGCCGGAGGGTCGCGCCGGTCACGCCGAGACGATCGTCTTCTTGACCGCCGATGCGTTCGGTGTCCTGCCCCCGATTGCCGCGCTGTCCGAGGAGTCGGCCCGTTATCACTTCCTGTCGGGGTTCACGTCCAAGCTCGCCGGGACCGAGGCGGGGCTCGGGAGCGAGCCCGAGGCGACGTTCTCGACCTGCTTCGGATCGCCGTTCCTGCCTCTCTCCCCGGACACCTACTCGCGCATGCTTGGGGAGCGCATGGCCAAGCACGAGGCGCGCGCCTTCCTCGTCAACACCGGCTGGACCGGGGGACCCTACGGGGTGGGCCGGCGCATGGACCTCGCGCACACGCGCGCGATGGTCGACGCCGCGGCCTCGGGTGCGCTCGATGGGGTCGAGACCAAACGGCACCCGATCTTCAACCTCGACGTCCCGGTGAGCTGTCCGGGGGTCCCGTCCGAGGTGCTCGAGCCGCGCGCGACATGGGCCGACAAGGAGGGTTACGAGGAGAAGGCGCGCGAGCTCGCACGCATGTTCGTCAAGAACTTCGAGCGCTTCACCGACGCGGTCTCGCCCGAGGTGATCGCCGCTGGGCCCAACCCCGACTAGACGCCTCCGCTCAACGCTCGATCTCGAAGAAGATCCGGACGTCGGTGTGATACTCGGTGACGATGCCGTCGTCGACCACCGCTCTCGTCCCGAGCACGTCCATCTTCTGGATCCGTCGGATGGTCTTGGACGCCTCTCCCAGGGCCTGACGCGCGGCGTCGCCCCAGCTCTCGGCCGATACCCCCGTCAGCTCGATCGTGTTGATGACCGCCATAAAGTGAGCCTCCTGGCCAGATGAAAGAGCACGAGGCGACCGTATCCGAATTGGGCGAGCGCGCGCTGATCGAACGGATCGCCGCGCGCATCGGAGACGCCGCCGCAGACGAGACGTGGGCCGGTGACGAGACGGCCGCAGACGAGACGTGGGCCGGCGACGACGCCGCGGTCATCGTTGCCCCGGGAAAACAAGTCCTCTTCACCACGGACGTCATGATCGAGGGCGTCGATTTCGATCGCGCCTACTCCTCCGGGGGCGACATCGGCTGGAAGGCGCTGACCGTCAACGTCTCCGACATCGCGGCGATGGCGGGACGTCCCACGCACGCGGTCGTGACGTTGTCCCTGCGGCCGGACTGCGAGGTCGCGTTCGTGGACGGGATCCTGGACGGCCTGCTCGAGGCCTCCCGTCGGTGGAGGGTGCGTCTCGTCGGAGGAGATCTCAGCGGCGCCGACCAGATCGGGATATCCGCGGCGGTCCTCGGCGCGCCCGCGGGGGAGCGCGCGGTGCACCGATCCGGCGCCGGCCCCGGCGAAGCGTTGTGCGTCACCGGTCGTCTCGGGGGCGCGGCCGGCGGCCTCATCGTGCTTCGGCGCAGGCTCGACCGGGCCGACGATTCGATCGAGCGGCTTGCGCGGCGCCATCTCCGACCGGAGGCGCGCGTGGACGCCGGGGCCGCGCTCGCCGCGGCGGGGGCTACGGCGATGATCGACCTTTCCGACGGGCTCGCGGTCGACCTCGGACACCTGTGCAGATCGAGCGGCGTGGGCTGCTGGATCGATCCACTAGCGATCCCGGTCGACGAGAGCCTGCCCGCCCTGCAGGAGGACGCGCTCCGGCTCGCGATCGCCGGGGGAGAGGACTTCGAGCTGCTCGTCGCGCTTCCCCACGAAAGCGTGGTCGCCGCAGCCACCGCGGTCGAAGCCACGGGAGTTCTGCTGACGCGCATCGGCGAGGTCACCGATGAGGGATGCTGGATAGGAAACGACCCGCTCGACAGATGGGAGGAGCAGGGATGGGAGCACCTGCGCGACCGGTAGAGGGCATGCCGCGCGCCCTCACCATCGCCGGATCGGATTCGGGCGGGGGGGCCGGCATACAGGCGGACCTGAAGGTCTTCTTCGCTCTGGGTTGTCACGGCATGAGCGCGCTGACCGCGCTGACCGCCCAGAACACGGTTGGGGTCACCGGCATCCACGAGGTCCCAGCCGAGTTCGTGATCGCCCAGATCGAGGCGGTGGCGTCGGATATCGGGGTCGATGCGGCCAAGACCGGCATGCTCGCATCGGCCGCCATCGTCGAGGCCGTCGCGAAAGCCGTCGAGGCCAACGACATCGACAACCTCGTGGTCGATCCCGTGTTCGTGTCCAAGAGCCGCGACCGTTTGCTGGCCGAGGACGCGATCGACGCGCTCGCCGGGCGCCTCCTCCCACTCGCCGCGATCGTCACGCCCAACCTCTTCGAGGCGAGCGGTCTGCTGCACGAGGAAGTGACGACTCTCGACGAGATGAAGGAAGCCGCCCGGGCCCTCCACGGTCTGGGGTGCCGCGCGGTCCTCGTGAAGGGGGGTCATCTCGAGAACGAGGAGGCGATCGACGTCTTCTTCAACGGATCGCAAGCGACCGAGATCGCGGGCCCCCGGTTCGACACGCAAGATACTCACGGAACCGGATGCGCGCTCTCGGCTGCGCTCGCGGCGCGCCTCGCGCACGGAGACGATCTCCTGACCGCGGCGCGCGCGGCGAAGGAGTTCGTGGCCGGCGCGATCGAGCGCGCGCTCCGGCTCGGGCGCGGCTACGGCCCGGTCAATCCCGCGTGGCGCTTCTAGTCCGTTGGGGGTGCGGGCTCGCCGGCGCCGTCGGCCTCGAGCTGGCGATAGAGGACGTACATCGCGACCGCGAGGAACGGAAGCATGATCCCGTCGAGTAATCCGCGCACGGGCCCAAAGATGACGAAGTCAACTGCGTCGTCACTGAGATCCCCCAAAGCCTCGAGGATGCCGGTGCTTACGAGCGCCTGAACGAGACCCATGGCGAGCGAGATCACCGCCAGATAGAGCAGCGCCCGGCCCCAGTTGCCCTTGAGGAGCGCCTTGGCCCGCGGCCATGCTCCCGCCAACGGAAGGCCCTCGAGCGCGATCGCGTGGACGATCACCGGGGGCCCGAAGAAGACCGGCCGCAGTAGCTGTTGAAGCCCTACGAACGAGATCGCCATCGCGAGGACCGCGGCCAGAAAGCCCGCGCCGAGCACCTCACGACTCAGAGGACGAACGCTGTTCCATGCCCCGCCGATCGTGGCCGGCTCTCCCGTGCGTTCGCGGTCGGCGATCAGGGCCGCGAGGGCGACGACGAAGCTCCCGACGATGCCCCCGAGCACGAAGAACACTCCCACCTGAATGAACCCGCCCACAAAGTCGGAGCTCGAGGACTCGGCCAGGGGAATCAAGATCGCCGCCTGGATCAGGGACAGCGCGAGGAACGCGGGGAAGAACAGGGCCAGGAGCGTCGTGATGTGGCCGGAGAAGAGGGCCCAGGAATCTCTCAGGAGCGCTCTGAACCCGGGTCCCCGCGGCGGCGCGGGGCCGCCCTCTTCCTGCTCGTCCTCGGGCAACGACTTATCCGCGCATGCGGCGTTTTGCGATCCACCCCAGAGCCAGGAGCCCGGCGACGGCGACGGCCCCGATCGCGAGCTTTCGTCCGAGCTCGGCGGCCTCGACCCGGGCCTGGTCGACGAGCAGATCCACCTTGCGCGCGAGCTCTTCGCGCGTCTCCTCGATCTCAGTGAGGGTTTGCTGTGGGTTGTGACCCATCATGTGTCCTCTCCTGTCGGCGAGAGATGCTGCAGCTCTCGCGTCATTATCGCCTTCCGATGCTCTTTGCCCACTCCACGTCGTCCTTGATGGTCTGCTTGGTGAGGTCGGTGGAGATCGGGGTCGACAGTTTTCTCTTCGCCACGAGAGCGCCGACGATCCCCGTGACGATGAGGATCCCGGCGGTGATGAGGTCGGCGGCCCACACCGGGAGTCCGGAATCGATGCCGTCTCTTATCGCCAGGAGTAAGAAGATGAGCGCGAAGAGGGCGAGGACGCCGGCGACGGCGATGATCACGGCCCCCTTGGCTTTGGCGCCCACCGAGTGGCCGAGCTCCTGCTTGGCGAGGTCCACCTCCTTGCGGACGAGAGTCGAGAGATCCTCGGTGATCTCTTTCATGAGCTGCCCGGTGGACTGCCCGTTGACGCTCCGGACGTCTGGTTCGGTCGGTACCTGGCTCATCTCCGCCTCCTCGATCGGGTTTCCTACAGATGATCGACGTGTCGCCCGGCGCTCGGCAAGTACTGCGTTTACCTCGGCCGCCAGCAGCGTGACCTGCGCCAGAAGATACGACGCCACCAGAAAGGTCGCCGTGGTGGCGAAGGCGCCGAACGTCGCGTCGCGACCGGCCTGTCCGGATGAAAGGTACAGCGTTCCGAGCTGCTTGAGGATCTCGAAGGCGATCCCCGCGACGACCGCCCCCGGCAGGATCTCCGACCACGTCCGCCGCTTGTTGGGCAGGTATTTGAAGGCGGTCGTGAAGATGGCGATGTTGAGGGCCGCGCCGGCCACGATCGCGCCGGCCACGGCGAGAGGCCCGGCGAAGGTCAGAGCGGCCCCCAGGACGATGGTGAGGACCACCCCGATCCCGAGCATCGCGAGCCACTTCAGCGAGGCGAGTCGCTTGCCGAGGAAGTTGCGCTCCTGCGCGATCCGGTTGACGCGGTTGAGCGCGTGCGCCAGCGCGACGACGCCCCCCGAGCCTGAATAGAGCGCGAGGACGGCGCCGACGAGGGCGAGCTGTCCCGATCGGTCCTGGATCGCATCGAGCGCTTCCTTGGTGAGGAGAGATCCCAACAGGGGAAACGCGTCGACGGTGCTTCGCAGCACCTCCTGCACGCTCAGCGTTTCGCTCACGCGAGTGACGTATCCGAGGACGGCCGCGGCGAACAGCAGCATCGGAAAGATCGAGAAGAACATGTAGTAGGTGAGCGACGCAGCCATCACTCCGCCGTCATCCTCGGAGAACCGGCGGAAGGTCCTGACCACGACATCGACGAACGCGGATCGAGCGCGCGCTCGCTCGATCCGCAGCTTCACCTGGGCGACGGCGCCGCTCATCGATGGCATACGGGGTGGATACCCGCTCCGCTTCGCCCGTTAAACAAAGCAGGCATTTTGGGCGATCCTGCGGTTAGCCGGCGCGGGTGACTTTGTTTGCCTTGAGGCAGCGGGTGCAGACGTGGATCCGCTTCACCGAGCCGTCGACCACCGCCCGCACACGCTGGACGTTCGCGTTGAACCGCCGGCGGGTGCGCCGATGGGAATGCGAGATGTTGTTCCCGAACCCGGGCGTCTTTCCACAGATATCGCACACGGAGGCCATAAGGCCCGCAAGACTATCAAATGCGCCGTCCTCTCCCGGCCTCCCGCTACCCTCGCGTGATGGCAGAAGTCGTGACCAAGCCCGAGGGAACGGTCGAGCTGTTCGCGACCGCGGGGAGCGCTCTGCGGATCGCCGGGCCGCGCGGCAAAGGGCTGACAAAGCTCGGCATCGGGACCGTCCAGGACCTCCTCCAGCACTACCCGCGCTATCACGTCGATCGCACCCAGCTCCGCACGATCAAAGAGCTCCGCGCGCTCGCGCACGACGGGCACACGGGCGAGGTCCAGGTGCACGCCAAGGTCGTCAAGGTGAGCCGCCCGATTCCGATCCGGCCCCGGCGGGGCAGGACGTCCGGCAAGACGAAGACGATGATCAAGGGCGAGATCAGCGACGAGACCGACAGGATCGAGGTCACCTGGTTCAACCAGGATTGGATCGCGCGGGCGCTCCAGCCCGGGACGGTCGCGTTCTTTTACGGACGGCTCGATTTCTTCGGGAAGAAGCTTCAGATGACCGCGCCCCGCTTCGAGGTCGTGCGCTCCGGGAAGGAGCCGTTCAACGTCGGACGGATCGTCCCCATCTATCCGGCGACCGCCGACCTGTCGTCGGATCAGCTCCGCCGGATGATGTGGGACACGCTCCGAAGCGTCGAGAACGAGGGCGGTGTCCTCGATCCGCTGCCCCCGGGGTTGCGTCGACGGTTTGGGCTCATGCCGCGTGGGGATGCGCTGCGCACGATTCATTTCCCCGACACGAAACAGGACGTCACCCAGGCGCGTCGCAGGCTCGTGTTCGACGAAGTCCTTACCCTTCAGCTCGGCCTCGTCTATCGGAAGCGCCGACTCGAGCGCATGGTCAAGGGGATAGGTCATCCGTCCCCCGGGCCCGACTCCCTCGCGGAGACCTTCGTCGCCGGCCTGCCGTTTCGGTTGACCGCCGTGCAGCAACGCGCGTGCGAGGAGGTCGCGGCCGACATGGGCAAGCCCCACCCGATGCATCGACTCGTCGAGGGCGAGGTCGGCTCGGGAAAGACGGTCGTGGCGCTCTACGGGTGCCTGGTCGCAGTCGAGGGCGGCTATCAGGCCGCGTTCATGGCTCCCACCGAGGTGCTCGCCGAGCAGCATCACCTCACGATCACCGAGTTGCTCGATCGCGCGTTCGGCCCGGCCGAGGCCCGCAACCTCTTCGCATCGGCATCCCGCCGCCCGGTGGCCCGGCTCTTGACCGGGTCGACCCCGGCGGCGCAGAGGCAGACCGTTCTCGACGAAGTCGCGCGCGGAGAAGTCGACCTCTTGGTGGGAACCCATGCATTGATCCAGGATGCCGTGAGCTTTGCCCGCCTCGGCATCGCTATCGTCGACGAGCAGCACCGCTTCGGGGTCCATCAGCGCAAGCGTTTGAGAGAGAAGGGGGGAGAGGGCGAACCGGACATCCTCGTGATGACCGCGACCCCGATACCCCGAACCCTGGCGGTGTCCATCTACGGGGACCTCGATCTCTCGATCCTCGACGAGCTGCCCGCGGGGCGTCGGCCGATCCAAACCCATCTCGCTCTGGGAGACGGGGGCCGGGAGCGCGCGTACGAGCTGATCCGCAACGAGGTTGCCACCGGGCGCCAGGCGTTCGTGGTGTACGCGCTGCGCGACGAGTCGGACAAGGTCGAGCTCAGAAGCGCCAAGGCCGAGGCGAAGCGGCTCGCCACGGAGGTCTTCCCCGACCTCGAGATCGGCCTCGTCCACGGGGACATGAAGAGCGGGGACAAAGAGACCGCGATGACCGCGTTCAGAGACGGGAAGACGAACCTGTTGGTGGCCACCACCGTGGTCGAGGTCGGTGTCGATGTACCGAACGCGACCGTGATGCTCGTCGAGGACGCCGAGCGTTTCGGCCTGTCGCAGCTCCATCAGCTCAGGGGCCGGATCGGCAGGGGCGCGCACGAATCGCATTGCGTCCTCGCAACCGACCTCGATCTGACGACGGCCGAGGAAGATCCCGCGATCCGGCTCGCGGCCGAGCGGCTCTACGCGGTGCGCGACACCACGAACGGCTTCGACCTGGCCGAGGTGGACCTCGAGCAACGCGGCGAGGGCCAGCTCTTCGGGGCCCGGCAGTCGGGTATGCCCCAGCTCAAGATGACGCGGGTTCTCCGCAACAAAGATGTCATCCAGGCGGCTCGCGAGGTCGCCGTCGAGCTCCTGGAGGCGGACCCGGAACTGTCCGAGTACGAGCATCAATGGCTCGACCGTGAGATGCGGGCGAGGTTCCCCCAGGACGCCCTCGACGTCGTCCAATCCGGTTAACTTCCGTTACCCGGGTGCGCGAGGGGCGCGCTTGGAGATACCCTCTAGGTATGCGGGTGATCGCGGGCAAGGCCAAGGGACGCCGGCTGAGATCCCCGACGACGGGGACACGGCCCATGACCGACCGGATGAAGGAGTCCGTCTTCTCCGCGCTCGGCGAGCTCGACGGGTTGCGCGTCCTCGATCTGTATGCGGGGTCGGGATCGCTCGGTCTCGAGGCCCTGTCGCGCGGCGCCAAGCGGGCCGTGTTCGTCGAACGAGACCGCGAGGCGATCCTCAAGCTCGAGCAGAACATCGAAGCCACCGGCATGAAGGCCAAGGCCGAGGTCATGTGGATCGACGTGGGCTCGGTGCTCGGCCGGTCGGCGAGCGAGAGGATCGACCTCATCTTCCTGGACCCCCCCTATTCGACACCGGCAACCAGCGTCGTCGCCGACCTCGAGGCGCTTGTCATGGGCGGCTTTCTCGCCGACGACGGACGCATCGTGGTCCATCGGCCCGCCGCCGAGCGATCGCTCAAGCCCCTCGGTCTCGACATGAAGTGGAACCGCGAGTACGGCCAGTCGCAGATCTACGTCTTCACACACGAGGAAGAGCAGGCCTAGTCCTACCGGATGGCCACGGCTCTGTGCCCCGGGTCTTACGATCCCCCGACCAACGGTCACATCGACGTCATCGAACGCACCGCCCGCTACTTCGACGGCGTCGTCGTGGCGATCATCGCCAACCCATCGAAGCACGCGCTGTTCTCGCTCGCCGATCGCACGGACATGTTGAAGGATGCGCTTGCTCATCTCGACAACATCGAGATCGACTCGTTCGACGGGCTGCTGGTCGATTTCGCGCGCGAGCGAGGGCTCACGATCGTAGTGAAGGGCCTTAGGGCGGTTTCGGACTTCGAGTACGAGCTCCAGATGGCGCAGATGAACGCCGCCCTTGCCCCCGGCCTCGACACCATGTTCGTGACCGCCAAGCCGGCGTGGGCGTTCCTGTCGTCGAGCCTCGTCAAAGAGGTTGCCCGCTACGGCGGGGCGGTCGACGGGCTCGTTCCCTCGGG